>CALJZN010000064.1 GCA_937983405.1 uncultured Paracoccaceae bacterium | reverse complement strand
CGGCCGCCCCGCCGCGCGCGCCGCGCGTCCTCTTGTCCCGCGCGCCCCGGCCGTCTATCCAGACGGGGGCGGGCGCCCGCGCCGGGCCGCCAGAGCCCGGACAAGGCCCGCCCCACGCGCCCCCCGGGGCGCGTGGCCCGTGGCGGCCCCGCCGACCGTCCGACACTCAGGGAGAGACCCATGCACCGCATCCCCGCCTTCCGTCGCCTCGCCGCTGCCTCGGCGCTGGCGCTCGCCGCCGCCGCGCCGGCGCTGTCGCAGGAGTTCACCTTCACCCTGCATCATTTCCTCAGCCCGCAGTCCGCCGCCCACCGCGAGATGCTGACCGTCTGGGCCAACCGGGTGATGGAGGCGTCGGGCGGCCGCATCGGCATCGAGATCTTCCCCTCGATGACGCTGGGCGGCGCCCCGCCGGAGCTCATCGCCCAGGTCCGCGACGGGGTGGTGGACATCGTCTGGACCGTCGCGGGCTACACCCCCGGGCTGCACCCGCGGTCGGAGGTGATCGAGCTGCCCGGCGTCTTCAACGGCGACGCCCGGGCGGCCAACCTCGCGCTCTTCGACATGTGGGATGCGCTGAAGGACGACTTCGGCGGCGTCCATGTGCTGTGGCTGCACACCCATGGCGGCATGGCCTTTCACAGCCGCGACACGCTCATCCGCAGCCCGGCCGACGCCGCGGGGCTGAAGATCCGCACCCCCTCGCGCACCGGGGCCTGGACGATCGAGGCGCTGGGCGCCACGCCGGTGCCCACCTCGGTGCCCGAGCTGCCCCAGGCGCTGGCCCGCGGCACGGTGGACGCCGCCATCATTCCCTTCGAGGTCATCCCGCCGCTGCAGCTGCAGGAGCAGACGAAGTATCAGATCGAGGGTGCCGGCGGCATGCGCTTCGGCACCGCGCTGTTCCACGTCTCGATGAACGAGGCGCGCTGGACTGCCCTGCCCGAGGACATCCGGGCGGTGTTCGACGCGGTCTCGGGCCGCGACTGGTGGGGCGAGGTCGGCGACATCTGGGAGGGGACCGAGGCCTGGGGCCTCGGGGTCGCCACCGCCGCGGGCAACGAGCACATCGTGCTGACCGAGGCGGAGACGCAGGCCTTCCTCGACGCCCTGGCCCCGGTGGTGGACCGCTGGGTGGCCGACGTGACCGCCAAGGGAATCGACGGGGCGGCGCTGGTGGCGCGCGCCCGCGATCTCGTGGCGCAGAACAGCCGGTGAAGGCTGCCCCGCTGGCCAGCGGCCGCAGCGGCCTTGCCGCTGCGGTCGAACGCCTTGCCGCGGCCTGGGCGCTGCTGGGCGGGGCGGTGCTGCTGGCGATCGTCGCGGTCAACGTCGTCGAGGTGGCGAGTTCGGCCACCGCCGCGCACACGGGGCGCTTCGCCGGCGCAGTCGAGCTGACCTCGATGCTCGCGGCGGTGGCGGCCTTCTGCTTCCTGCCCTGGGCCCAGATCACCGGGGCCAACGTGACCGCCGACATCTTTACCGCCCGCGCCGGCCCGCGCACGGTGGCGGTGCTGCAGGCGCTGGCCGCGGTCGCCGCGGCGGGCTTCTGCCTTGTCCTGACCTGGCGGATGGCCGAGGGGCTGTCGGACCAGCGCGCGCGGGGGCTGGCCACCACCATCCTCGGCCTGCCCGTCTGGCCGGCCTATGCGCTGGCCGTGGGCTCGCTGGCGCTGACCGCGCTGGCCGCGCTGGTCACGCTCGCCGAGGCTGCGCGCGCCGCGCGCGCGCGGGGGCGGCGGTGACGGCCGATCCGATCACGCTGGGCTTTCTCGGGCTGGGCGCGCTCTTGCTGCTCATCGTGCTGCGGATGCCCGTGGCCTATGCGATGATCCTCGTCGGCGCGGGGGGCATCATGCTGGTCGTCCCGAACGGCCAGCGGGTGATGATGGCGCAGCTCAAGAACCTGCCCTACGGCGTGTTCTCGAACTACGACCTCTCGGTGATCCCCATGTTCATCCTGATGGGCGCGCTGGCGACCCGGGCGGGGTTCAGCCAGGCGCTGTTCCGGGCGACGAACGCCTGGCTGGGATGGATGCGCGGCGGTACCGCCATGGCCGCCATCGCCGCCTGCGCGGGCTTCGGCGCGGTGTCGGGATCGTCGCTGGCCACCGCATCCACCATGGGCAAGGTGGCCCTGCCCGAGCTGCGCCGCTACCGCTATTCGGGGGCGCTGGCCACGGGCACGCTGGCCGCGGGCGGGGTGCTGGGCATCCTGATCCCGCCCTCGGTGGTGCTGGTGATCTATGCCATCATCGTCGAGGCCAACATCGTCACGATGTTCATGGCGGCCTTCGTGCCGGGGATGATCGCGGTCGTCTTCTTCCTGCTCACCATCGCCGTCTACGTCGCCGCGCGCCCCGGGGCCGGGCCCGCCGGAGGCGCGGGCAGCCGGGCCGAGTTCCGCGCCGCCAGCCTCGGCGTGATCCCGGTGCTGGTGATCTTCGGCCTTGTGCTGGGCGGCATCTATGGCGGCCTCTACGGCCCCACCCCGGCGGCGGCGGTCGGCGTGTTCCTGGTCTGGCTGTTCAGCCTGTTCCAGACCCGGCTGACCTGGGCCGACTGGCGCGCGGCCCTGCTCGAGACGGCGGCGACCTCGGGGATGATCTACCTCATCCTGCTGGGTGCGGAACTTGTGAAGATCTATCTCAGCCGGGTGCGCCTGCCGCAGGTGACGGCCGAGTGGATCCTTGGCACCGGACTCGAGCCGTTCACGGTGCTGCTGCTGCTGCTGGCCGCGCTCGTCCTGCTCGGCTGCCTGATGGACAGTCTGAGCATGATCCTGCTGGTGATCCCGTTCTTCTGGCCGGTGCTCGTGGCGCTCAACGGCGGCCCGTTCCAGGGCGCGGCGGGCGCGGGCTTTGGCATGTCCACCGACGATCTGAAGATCTGGTTCGGCATCCTCGCGCTGATCGTGGTGGAGCTTGGCCTGATCACCCCGCCCGTGGGCATGAACGTGTTCGTGATCTCGGCCATGGCGCGCGACGTGCCGATGATCGAGACCTTCAGGGGCGTGATGCCCTTCTTCGCCGCCGAGATCGTCCGCGTGGCGCTGATCCTGGCCTTTCCCGCCATCGTGCTGTGGCTGCCGCAGATGCTGGCGCGCTGATCCCGGTCGCGGGCCCCGGGGGTGCCCCCCACCGGGCGCGGCCGGTGCGAACCCCTTACGCCTGAGCTGACCCGGCGCGCGGCCACGCGCCGCACGGCTGCGCCTGCAGGCGCGGTCGCGGGCAGGGGCTGGCCCGCCCGCCGCCGCCTGCCGTCGGACGCCCGTGGCCATCCCGCAGGTCGGGATGGCATCGGGAGGTTGACTCCATTAACGTTAAAGTCGTAACCTGCGCGACGTCGCCACCCGATCCGGTGGCGCGGCAGCGGGGGCACGACGGCGATGCGGATCACGGCCATCGAGACGGTCCGCCTGGCCGGCCACGCCAACCTGATATGGCTGGGGGTCGAGACCGATGCCGGGCTGACCGGCTGGGGCGAGGCGTTCTTTGCCCCCGAGGCGGTCGAGGCGCACATCCACGCCCGGATCGCGCCAGAATTCCTGGGCGGAGGCGCCACCCGCCCCGCGGCGATCAACGCCCGGCTGGTGCGCGGGCCGGTGGGCTATGCCTCGTCCGGGGTCGAGATGCGGGCGGCGGCAGCGTTCGACATCGCGCTGTGGGACATTGCCGGACAGGCCGCGGACATGCCGCTGCACCGCCTGCTGGGCGGGGCGGCGCGCGAGGCGATCCGCATCTACAACACCTGCGCCGGCCCGCACTATGTCACCGCCCCGCGCGAGGCGGGGGTGGACGCCTGGTTCGGGCTGGACCGCGCGCGCCACCCGCTGGACGACCTGCGGGCGTTCGAGGAGGCGCCCGCGCAGCTTGCCCGCGACCTGCTGGCCGAGGGCGTCACGGCGATGAAGATCTGGCCGCTCGACCGCGCCGCCTTCGCCAACGGCGGCGTCGGCGTCACCGACGCGCAGATCGAGGCGGGGCTGGCCCCCTTCCGGGCGATCCGGGCCGCGGTCGGCGGCGCGATGGAGATGATGCTGGAGCTGCACGCGCTGTGGGATCTGGCCAGCGCCCGGCGCATCATCCGCGCCGCCGAGGATCTGGGCCTGCTGTGGGTCGAGGACCCGGTGCGGATGGACGACGCCGCCGCGCTGGCGTTGCTGGCGCGGGAAAGCCGCACGCCGATCCTGGCCTGCGAGACGCTGGGCCCCGCCGCGGCCTTCCTGCCGCTGATCGCGGCGCGCATCCCCGGCGTCGTGTCGTGCGATCCCGGCTGGTGCGGCGGCATCACGCAGGCACGCGCGATCTGCGACATGGCGGCGGCGGCGCAGCTGCCCGTGGCGGTGCACGACTGCACCGGCCCCATCGGCTATGTCGCGGGCACGCATCTGTCGATCTGGGCACCGACCGCGATGATCCAGGAGACCGTGCGCGCCTACCTGCGCGGCTGGTATGGCGAGTTGGTCACCGCCCTGCCGCCCGTCGCGGGCGGGCAGATGCGCCCGCTGGAGGCGCCGGGCCTCGGCACCGCGCCGCGGCCCGAGGTGCTGGCCTCGAGCGCCGCGATCCGCCGCCGCAGCGGCGCCCCCCTTGCCCCCACAGGAGCCCCCGCGCGATGACCCACCACAGCCTTCCCGCCCTGGGCGAGCAGCTTTTCGCGGCGCTGCTGTCCGACTGCCTCGACGCGGCGGGGCTGACGAAGCAGGCGCTGCCGTCGCGCATCCGCCCGCTGGACGACGGGCTGGTGATGGTGGGCCGCGCCCGCACCGCCGTGTTCATGGAGGTCTGGCACATCGAGGAGGGGGTCAACCCCTACGAGCTTGAGATCGCGCTGATCGACAGCCTCACGCCCGGCGAGATCCCGGTCTTCGCCTGCTCGAACCCCGGCCGCATCGCACCCTGGGGAGAGCTTCTGTCCACCGCCTCGTCGGTCCGCGGCGCGGCGGGGGCGCTGATGGACGGCTGCGTGCGCGACATCAAGGCGATCCGCGCGATGCGCTTTCCGGTGTTCCACGGCGGGATCGCTCCGCTGGATTCCCGCGGGCGCGGGCGGATCATGGCGCTGGACGTGCCGGTGGAATGCGCGGGCGTGCCCGTGGCGCCCGGCGATCTGGTGTTCGGCGATGCCGACGGGGTCGTGGTGGTTCCGCAGGCGGCCGAGGCCGAGGTGCTGGCGCGCGCCTTCGAGAAACTGAGGGGCGAGCGCAGCACGCTTGCCGAGCTTCGCCGCGGCGACACGCTTGCCGCCGTCTTTGCCCGCCACGGCATCCTGTGAGGCCCGCGATGATCTGCGACTGCCATGTGAACGTCTACGAGGACGCCCATATTCTGCCCCAGCACGCCGAGATCGCGCGCTTCGCGCGGCCCGGATCGTTCGCCCTGCGCGCCGACCCCGACACGGTGGTCGAGGCGATGAAGGGGGTGGATCGCGCCATCGTCTTCACCATCCGCTACGGCGACTCGATCGGGGTCGAGGGCGACGACGAGGTGACCGCGCGGCTTGTCGCCCGCGACCCGGGCAAGTTCATCGGCTTCGCCCATGTCGATCCGCGCCGGCGCGACGCGATGGAGCTGCTCGAGCACGCCCACCGCACGCTGGGGCTGAAGGGGGTCAAGACCGGGCCCATCTACAGCGGCGTCTCGCTGCTCGATCCGCGGATGGAGCCGCTCTATCGCTACTGCATCCGCCACAACCTGCCGCTGACCATGCACATGGGCACGACCTACGGCGCGAATGCGCCGCTGCGCTGCGGCATGCCCGCGGATGTGGACGAGATCGCGCGCCGCCACCCCGATCTGAAGATGATCATGGCCCATATGGGCCACCCCTGGTGGGGCGAGGCCATCGTGGTGGCGCGCAAGCACCCAAATGTCTATGCCGAGGTCTCGGCGCTCTGTTACCGCCCCTGGCAGTTCTGGAACATCCTGGTCTGCGCGCAGGAATACACCATCGCCACCCGCGACAAGATCTTCTGGGGCACCGATTTCCCCTTTGCCACGGTCGAGGAGTCGATCGCCGGGCTGAAGGGGATCAACGCCCAGGTCGAGGGCACTGCCCTGCCCCGCGTGGCGCAGGAGACGATCGACGCCATCCTCCACTCCGACCCGCTGGCCCACTGGTGGCACGGCGGGTATCCGGGCTGAGGGCGCCATGGCGGACGATCCCGGCACCAAGCCGCTGCGCAGCCGCGAATGGTTCGGCCGGCAGGACAGCTACGGCTTCATCTACCGCAGCTGGCTGAAGAACCAGGGCCACGCGGCCGAGATGTTCGACGGCCGCCCGGTCGTGGGCCTCTGCAACACCTGGTCCGACCTCACGCCCTGCAACGGTCATCTGCGCGAGCTGGCCGAGCATGTGAAGCGCGGGGTCTATGCGGCGGGGGGCTTTCCGCTGGAGTTTCCCGTCCTGTCGCTGTCCGAGCCGCTGATGCGGCCGACGACGATGCTGTATCGCAACCTTGCCAGCATGGATGTCGAGGCCGCGATCCGCTCGCAACCCATGGATTCGGTGGTGCTGCTGGTGGGCTGCGACAAGACCACGCCGGCCTGTCTGATGGGGGCGGCCAGTGTGGACCTGCCCGCCATCGTCGTTTCGGGCGGGCCGATGCTGTCGGGGCGCTGGCAGGGGCGGCGGCTGGGCTCGGGCACCGATGTGATCCGCTTCAAGGAGGCGGTGGCGGCGGGCGAGATGAGCCTCGCCGACTTCATGGCGGCCGAGGCGGCGATGTCGCCCTCGGCGGGGTCCTGCATGACGATGGGCACCGCCTCGACCATGGCAAGCCTGTGCGAGGGGCTGGGCGTGGCCCTGCCCGGCAACGGCGCGATCCCGGCGGTGGATGCGCGGCGCCGGGCGCTGGCCTTCGCCAGCGGCGTGCGCGCGGTGGCGATGGCCCGGGAGCGGCTGCGGCTGTCGCAAATCCTCACCCGCGCGGCCTTTGCCAACGCGGTGCGGCTGAACGCGGCGCTGGGGGGCTCGACCAACGCGGTGGTGCACCTTCTGGCCATCGCCGGGCGGCTGGGCGTGCCCTTCACGCTGGACGACTGGGATGCCTTCGGCCGCGGCGTGCCGACCATCGTCAACCTGATGCCGTCGGGCGACTACCTGATGGAGGATTTCTTTCACGCCGGCGGCGTGCCGGCTGTGCTGGCCGCCATCGCCGACCGGCTGGACCTCGACGCGCCGACCGTGACCGGGCAGAACCTCGGGGCGGGGCTGGCGGGGGCCGCGGTGCACGACCCCAAGGTGATCCTGCCGGTCGACGCGCCGCTGCGGGCCGAGGGCGGCATCGCGGTGCTGCGCGGCAACCTCGCGCCCGACGGCGCGGTGATCAAGCCCTCGGCCGCCACGCCCGCGCTGATGCGCCACCGCGGCCGGGCGGTGGTGTTCGAGGGACCCGACGACCTGAAGGCGCGCATCGACGACCCCGCGCTGGATTGCGATGCGACCTCGGTCTTCGTGCTGAAGGGGGCGGGGCCGAAGGGCTATCCGGGCATGGCCGAGATCGGCAACCTGCCGATCCCGAAGAAGCTGCTGCAGGCCGGGGTGCGCGACGTCGTCCGCCTGTCGGACGGCCGGATGAGCGGGACGGCCTATGGCACGGTGGTGCTGCACATCGCGCCCGAGGCGGCGGCGGACGGGCCGCTGGCGCTGGTGGAGGATGGCGACCGGATCGCGCTGGACGTGGCGGCGCGGACCCTGACGCTCGAGGTGGACGCGGGCGACCTCGCCCGCCGCCGAGCCGCCCGCCCGCCCTTCGTCGCGCCGCAGACGCGGGGGTGGGAGAAGCTTTACGTCGAGCATGTGCTGCAGGCCGACCGTGGCGCGGACCTGGATTTCCTCGTCGGCGGGTCGGGCGACGGCGTGCCGCGGGTGTCGCACTGATGCGCCCCGCCCGCGGCCCTGCCCCCGACGCCCCGCGCCGCGCCCAGGTGACGCTGCGGGATGTGGCGCGGGCGGCGGGGACGACGCCCATGACCGTCTCGAACGTCGTGAACGGGCGCGAGGGGCAGGTGGGCGCCGAGCTGCGCGCGCGGGTGCTCGCGGCCTGCGAGGCGCTGGGCTACCGGCCGAACGCGGGCGCGCGGCTGTTGCGCACCAACCGGCACATGGCGGTGGGGGTGGTGATGGTCGACCCCTCGCCGCACTACCTGTCCGATCCCTTCACCGCCGCGCTGCTGGCGGGGATGACCGACGTCTTCCGCAGCCGTGGCTACGCGATCCTGCTGGAGGGCGCAGACGCCGCCGCGCTGGACAGTGCCGCAGTGATGCGGCGGGTGGCGACCGACGGCCTGTGCCTGGTGCTGTCGGGCCCCGAGGCCGAGCGGCGCGCGCTGCTCGCGCGCGTCGCCGCCCTCGGCCAGCCGCTGGTCCTGGTGCAGGAGGACCTGCCCGAGGACGCGACGGACGCCTGCGCCGTGCTGCAGGACGACCGCGGCGGAGCGGCGATGATCGCCCGGCATCTGTTCGCCGAGCCCACGCGCCAGGCGGTGATGCTGGTGCCGGCGCTTGCCTGGCCGGCGATGGAGCGGCGCGCCCAGGGCGTGCGCGACGTGCTGGCCAGCCTGCCCGTGCCGCCCGCCTTCCACCTTGTGGCCGCGGACGGCGAGGGGTTCGAGGCGACGCAGGCCGCGCTGGCCGCCCATGTCGGCCGCCACGGCCTGCCCGACGCGGTGATCGGCGGCAACGACCGCATGGCCATCGCGGCGCTGAAATGGCTTGTCGCCCGCGGCCTGTCGGTGCCCCACGACGTGCGGGTGACCGGCTTCAACGCCTTCGACATCTGGCGTTATGCCACGCCCGAGCTGACCACGGTGCGCTCGCCCGCCTTCGAGCTGGGCGAAGAGGCCGCGCGGGCGATGATCGCGCGGATCGAGACGGGGGCCTTTCCCGTCCGCCGCATGCTTCTGCCGGTCGATTTCATGCCGCACCGGTCCTCGGTGCGCGGGGCCGCGCCGGCAGCACAGGCTTCTCCGCCCGGACCGGGCGGGGCAACGGCCGCAGGGCCACAACCAGGGGAGTATCGAGGATGCCGACGATCCACAGGCGAACCCGCCTGACCATGGCGACCGCCGCACTGGCCCTTGCCGCAGGCGCCGCCGCGGCCGAGCCCTTCACCTGCCCCGTCACGGGCGGCGAGCTGATCTTCGCGCTCGAGGCGCAGGTGCCGGGGCTCGACTGGCATGTGTCGAACTCCACCGCCACGCGCAACGTGGCGCTGAACATCTACGAGTCGCTCATCACCCGCGACGACAACATGAACCCGATCCTGCAACTGGCCGAGGATGTCTCGGTCAGCGACGACGGGCTGGCCTATACCTTCACGCTGCGCGACGGCGTGACGTTCCACAACGGCAAGACGATGACCTCGGCGGATGTGGTGGCCTCGTTCAACCGCTACGCCCAGGTCGGCGTGGACCGCGGCATCCTCGAGCCGGTCGAGGGCTGGGAGGCCCCCGACCCGCGGACCTTCGTGCTGCGCCTGCGCGAGGCGCGGCCGCTGTTCCTCGAGGCGCTGTCGGTCTTCACCGTGCCCGTCTCGATCATCCCGGCCGAGCACGAGGGCGCCCCGCCGCAGCAGCTGCCCGTCATCGGCACCGGGCCCTACAAGCTCGACGAGTTCCGCGCCGACAGCTTCGTGCGCATCGTGCGACACGACGGCTACCAGCCCGATACCCGTTACGACACGATGTCGGGGATGGGCGGGCGCCGCGTCGCCTGCCTCGATGCCGTGACCTTCCGCATGATGACCGAGGCGGCCTCGCGCACCGCGGCGCTCGAGGTGGGCGAGGTGCACGGGGTCGAGGACGTGCCCGCCGCCTCGCAGGCCCGTCTTGCCGCCGACCCGAACCTGACCGTGACCCGGCGCGACACCTTCTGGATGAACGTGTTCTACCCCAACCACTCGGCGCCGCCCACCGACAACCTCAAGGTCCGCCAGGCGATGCTCGCCGCGCTGGACTTCGACGAGATCATGGAGGCGGCGACGGAAGGCAACTACAAGCTCAACATGGGCTTCCAGTTCCCCGGGCAGCTTTACTACACCGAGGAGGGCGCCGAGCTTCTGAACCAGGCCGACCCCGAGCGGGCAAAGGCGCTGCTGGCTGAGGCGGGCTATGACGGCACGCCCATCGTGCTGCTGACCAACCGCCAGTTTCCGGTGATGTACAACACCTCGCTGGTGATGGCCGAGCAGCTCAAGGCCGCGGGCATGAACGCCGAGCTTCTGGTGCTGGACTGGCCGGCGGCGCTGGCCAAAAGCCAGCAGGAGACCACGGGCTGGAACGTCTTCCACACCGGCTGGATCACCGTGATCGCGCTGGGCGGGCCGCAGACCCTGCGCCAGATGGCCGAACCGAACCCGGTGCACAAGCCCGTGGACCTGAAGGTTGACCCCGAGTTCATGGCGGCCTTCCGCGAGGTGCAGACGGCGACCGCGCTTGCGGACCGGCAGGCGGCCTTCGCCCGCGCCCAGCGCCGGGCGCTGGAAACCGTGATGGCGGTTCCCCTCGGCGTGGCGCCCAAGGTGCAGGCGGTGCGGGCCAACGTGAAGGGCTTCTCGACCTACTACAACACCCGCATGACCAACCTCTGGCTCGAGAACTGATCGCCCGGACCGGCCGGGCCGCGCGCCCGGCCGGTCCATCCCCGTTCCCCGCGGAGGCCCCATGGCCGCCTATGCGCTCAGGCGCCTGTTGCAAAGCATACCGCTCCTGCTGCTGGTCAGCCTGATCGCCTTCGGGCTGATGAAGCTGGTGCCGGGCGATCCGGCCATGGTGATGGGCGGCCCCAACGCCACCGCCGACGAGATCGACGCGATCCGCCGCAACCTCGGCCTCGACCGGCCGTTCTGGGTGCAGCTTGGCGCCTTCTACTGGAACCTCGCGCAGGGCGACCTTGGCCGGTCGCTGCTGCTGGGCCAGCCGGTCGGCGCGGCGATCGTCGAGCGGCTGCCGGCCACCATTTCCATCGCGCTCTACTCGATGGGGCTGACGCTGGTGTTCGGCCTGTCCATCGGCATCGTCGCGGCGCTGCGCCACAACACCATCGTGGACCAGGCGGCGATGGTGATCGCGCTTCTGGGCGTCAGCCTGCCCAATTTCTGGGTCGGGCTGGTGCTGATCGTGCTGTTCTCGGTGCAGCTGGGCTGGCTGCCCACGGGGGGCTATGTGGCCTTCGGCGACGACCCCGTGGGCTGGCTGCGCAGCGCGACCTTGCCCGCCGTCTCGCTGGCACTTCTCCAGATCGGGCTTCTGGCGCGCATCACCCGCTCGGCCATGCTGGAGGTGCTGAGGCAGGACTACATCCGCACCGCCCGCGCCAAGGGGCTGAGCGAATGGAAGGTGGTGGGCAAGCACGCCTTCGCCAACGTCCGCATCCCCGTCGTCACGGTGATCGGGCTAATCTTTTCGGTCCTGCTGTCGGGCTCGGTCATCGTCGAGACGGTGTTTTCGGTCCCCGGCATGGGCGCGCTGCTGGGCAACGCGATCCTGCGGCGCGACTATCCGCTGATCCAGGGGGGCCTGCTGTTCGTCGCCGCCGCGCTGATGCTGATCAACCTGCTCGTCGACATCCTCTATGCCTGGTGCGACCCGCGGGTGCGCATCGGGGGCGACGCGCGATGACGGCGCTGGTGCTGCGGCAGGGGCTGCTGGGGCCGACCGCCCGGCGCCTGCTGCGGCATCCGTCGTTCGTGCTGGGGGCGGTCTTGTTCGGCACCGTGGTCGTGCTGGCGCTGGCCGCGCCCTGGGTGACCGAGGTCGGGCCCAACCGCATGGCGGTGCGCCTGCGGTTCCAGCCGCCGGGCGAGATGTTCCTGCTGGGGTCGGACAACCTCGGCCGGTCGATGTGGTCGCGGGTGGTCTGGGGCGCGCGGCTGAGCCTTCTGATCGGCGCCTGGGTGGTGGCGCTGAACGCCGTGTTCGGCATCCTGCTTGGACTGCTGGCGGGCTATTTCCCGCGCCTCGACGGGCCGCTGATGCGGCTGGCCGATGCGCTGATGGCCTTTCCCGCGGTGCTGCTGGCCATCGGCATCGCCGCGGCGCTGGGCCCGTCGGTCACGACCGTCATCATCGCGCTTGCAGTCGTCTACATCCCGCGCACCGCGCGGATCCTGCGCGCCTCGGTCCTTGTGGTGCGCGAGCTCGACTTCGTGCAGGCCGCCCGCGCCGCAGGGGCCACCGACGGGCGCATCCTGCGCCGCCACATCCTGCCCAACTGCATGGCCCCGCTGATCGTGCAACTCTCCTTCGTCTTCGCCTACGCCATCCTGTCCGAGGCCGTGCTGTCCTTCCTGGGCCTCGGCGCGGCGCCGACCGAGCCCTCCTGGGGCATCCTGATCGCCGAGGGCCGCAGCTACATCCGCGAGGCGTGGTGGCTGACCTTCATGCCCGGCGCGGCGATCGCGGTGGCGGTGCTGGGGCTGAACCTCTTGGGCGACGGGCTGCGCGACGTGCTCGACCCCCGCCTGACGGTGGAGCGCACATGACCGCCGCGCCGCTCTTGCAGGTCGAGGGGCTGACCACGCTCTTCCGCACCGGGCGGGGCGAGGTGGCGGCGGTCGAGGATGTCTCGTTCGCGCTCGCCGCGGGCGAGGTGCTGGGGATCGTGGGCGAGTCGGGCTCGGGCAAGTCGGTCACGGCGCTGTCGGTGATGGGCCTCTTGCCCGAGCCGCCGGCGCGCATCGGCGCGGGCCGCATCCGCTTCGAGGGGCGCGACCTGCTGGCCATGCCCGCGCGCGAGCGGCGGGCCCTGCGCGGGGCGGCGATGGGCATGGTGTTCCAGGAACCGATGACCTCGCTCAACCCCGTGTTCACCGTGGGCGACCAGATCGTCGAGACGATCCGCACCCACGACCGCCTGCCGCTGTCGGCCGCGCGCGACCGCGCGGTCGCGACGCTGGCGCGCGTCGGCATCCCCTCGCCCGCACGGCGGATGCAGGACTATCCGCACCAGTTGTCGGGCGGCATGCGCCAGCGGGTGATGATCGCCATCGCGCTGGCCTGCGCGCCGCGCCTGCTCTTGGCGGACGAGCCCACCACGGCGCTGGACGTGACCATCCAGGCCCAGCTTCTGGACCTGATGCGCGACCTGCAGACCGAGCGCGGCATGGGCATCGTGCTGATCACGCACAACATGGGCGTGATCGCCGAGTTCGCCGACCGGGTGCTGGTGATGTATGCCGGCCGGGTGGCCGAGGAGGCGCCGGTCGAGGCGCTGTTCGACGCGCCGCGGCACCCCTATACCGTGGGCCTGATCGGCGCGACGCCCACGCTGGAAGGCACGGGGGGCGCGCTGGTCACCATTCCCGGCACCCTGCCCCGGCTGGGCGACGGGTTGCCCGGCTGCGGTTTTGCCCCGCGCTGCCTGCGCGCCACCGCCGCCTGCCGCGCCGCACCTCCGCCGATGGTCGAGGTCGCGCCCGGCCATCGCGTCGCCTGCCTGCACTGGGACCGCCCGACCCCGGGCGAGGCGCGCGCCCCGCGGGTGCCGGCATGACCGCGCTTCTCGCGCTCGAGGCGGTGGAGAAGCACTTTCCCGTGGTCGAGGGGGTGCTGCGGCCGCGCGTGGTGGGGCATGTCCGCGCGGTGGACGGCGTGTCGCTGGCGCTGAACCCCGGCGAGACGCTGGGGCTGGTGGGCGAGTCGGGGTGCGGCAAGTCTACCGTGGGGCGGCTGGCGCTGCGGCTGCTCGCGCCCACGGGCGGGCGCGTCGTGCTCGACGGGACCGACCTTGCGGCCCTTGCCCCGGCCGAGCTGCGGCGGCTGCGCCAGCGCATGCAGATCGTCTTTCAGGATCCCATGGCCGCGCTCAACCCGCGCATGACGGTCGAGGAGATCATCCTCGAACCCCTGCACGTCCAGGGCCGGCGCGACCGCCAGGCGCTGCGCGACCGCGCCGCCGAGTTGATGGAGCGGGTGGGCCTGTCGCCCGAGCATCTGCGGCGGCATCCGCACGAGTTCTCGGGCGGGCAGCGCCAGCGCATCGGGATCGCCCGCGCCCTTGCCCCGGGGCCGCGGCTGATCGTCTGCGACGAGGCGGTGTCGGCGCTCGATGTCTCGGTCCAGGCGCAGATCGTCAACCTTCTGGCCGAGTTGCAGCGCGAGTTCGGGCTGGCCTACCTGTTCATCGGCCACGACCTTGCGGTGGTGAAACACGTTTCGGACCGCATCGCGGTGATGTATCTGGGCCAGATCGTCGAGATCGCGACGAAGGCCGAACTGTTCGCGCGCACCCTGCACCCTTACACCCGGGCGCTGGTGGCGGCGATCCCGGTGGCGCACCCCCGGTTGCGCCGCCCACGGGCGCGGCTGACGGGCGACGTGCCCAGCGCGATGGCCCCGCCACCCGGCTGCCGGTTCCACCCCCGCTGCCCGCATGCCGAAGCGCGCTGTTCGGCCGAGGCGCCGGCGCTGCGCCCCGTCCTGCCCGGCCATGCGGTGGCCTGCCACTTCGCCGAACGCTTCCTGCCCAGCCCCCCCCGACCGAACCCCTGACCGGAGCCCCCGATGCGCATCACCGAGGTCGAGCCGATCCTGTTGCGGGGGACCGAGACCTACCATGCCGGCGCCGGCGGGGCCGAGGCCACCGACAACGGCGACTGGCAGCTTCTGGTGCGGGTGGCGACCGACGCGGGGCTGACCGGCTGGGCCGATGTCGAGACGCTGGCCCCCGCCGCGGTGGCGGTGATCGCCGGGGCGGGCATGTCCAGCCTCGGCTTCCGCACCCTGGGCGAGCTGCTCTTGGGCGAGGACCCGCTGGATACCGCGCGGCTGTGGGACAGGCTTTATGTCGGCTCGGCCTACTACGGCCGCCGGGGGCTGGCGATGCAGTGCCTGTCGGCCATCGACAATGCGCTCTGGTCGATCAAGGCGCAGGCGGCGGGCATGTCCATCACGCGGCTGCTGGGCGGGCGGCGGCGCGACCGGGTGCTGGCCTATGCCTCGACCCTGTTCCGCGCGACGCCCGAGGGGATGGAGGCGGCGGCGAAGGGCTACGTCGCGCAGGGGTTCCGGGCGGTCAAGTTCGGCTGGGGCGTGTTCGGCCAGGACCCCGGGCGCGACCGCGAGCTTGTGGCCGCCGCCCGCGCCGCGCTTGGCCCCGACCGGCAGCTTCTGGTCGATCCCGGCTGGTATCCCGCCGGCTGGACGCAACCCGGCCCGATGCGGACCTTGCGCGAGAACATCGCGCTGGTGCAGTGGCTGGCCGACCACGATGTCGGCTGGTGCGAGGATTTCATCCACCCCGAGCGGTTCGAGGACTATGCGACGGTGCGCGCCGAAAGCCCTGTGCCGGTGGCCGCGGGCGAGCAGCTGGCGACGCGCTGGGAGTTCGGGCGCTTCATCGCCTTGGGCTGCGCCGACATCCTGCAACCCGACCTGTCGCGCTGCGGCGGGCTGAGCGAGGCGCAGCGGATCATGGCCCTGGCCGAGGATGCGGGGGTCGAGATCGTGCCGCACTCGTGGCTTACCCATCTGCTGACCGGGCACAGCCTGCAGCTGATCGCCGCCCTGCCGCGCGCACGCTTCGTCGAGTTCAACGTCGCGCAGAGCGCGCTGACCCGCGGCATCGCCCGCGCGCCCTTTGCGCTCGATGCCGACGGCATGATCGCCATCCCCGACACGCCCGACGGCGGCGTGACGGTGGACGAGGATTTCGTCAACGCCCACCGCGCCGCCTGAGGAGGCCCGCCATGCCCGCCACCCACCGCCCCATCGTCCAGCCCGGGGCGCTCGACCTCGAAAGCCCAGGTCGCCGCGACTACTGGGTGGCGCTGGAGCAGGATTCGATCTGGGGCGACCATCTGATCCCGCTGACCGTCATCGTCGGGCCCGGGGCGCGGCCCGGCGAGGGGCTGGTCGCCTTCGGCGCGAACCACGGCAACGAGCTCGAGGGGCCCTTTGCCATCCGCCGCGCGATGGACCTGATCGACCCCGTCGCGGTCACCGGCCGGATCATCCTTGTCCCGGTGCTGAACCCGGCCGCCTTCCGCGCCGGGGCGCGGGAGTCGGTGCTGGACGACCGGGTGAACCTCAACCGCGCCTTCGTGCCCGGCGCGGGGGTGACGCCGGGCCTTGCCGGCATCACCCACCGCATCGCCGCCTTCGTGCGCGAAGCGATCTGGCCGCATGTCCATGTCGTGCTCGACCTGCATTCGGGGGGCGAGGTCGCGCGCTTCGTCCCGCTGGCGAGTTTCCACGCGGTCGAGGACCGTGCCCAGGCCATCGCCATCGAGGAGACCGCGCGCTGGTTCGGCACGCCGCTGGTGATCGCCTACCAGAACGCCACGCCGGGCCTCCTGCCCAGCGAGGCCGAGCGGCTGGGCAAGATCGCGGTGGGCACCGAACTGGGCTGGGGCGGCGCGGCGCAGGCCGAGGGCATCCGCTACGGCCTTCAGGGCATCCTTGCCGCCGCCGTCCGCCACGGCCAGATGCGGGGGCAGATCGCCCCCATCGCCCACCACGCCGCTGGCACCCAGCGCCGGGCCGAGATGATCGACCGCGCCTGCTTCACCCCCGCCCCCTTTGCGGGGCACTACGAGCCCCTGCTGGACTGCGGCGCGACCGTGGCGGCGGGCGCAACCGTGGGGCTTCTGCACGACTTCGACCGCATCGACCTGCCCCCCCATCCGGTGACGGCCGGGGTCGACGGCATCGTGATCGCCCAGGCCTGGCGCGCGCCGGTGCTGCAGGGGCAGCATGTGCTGGTGGTGGGCCGGCCGGCGCCGTTTCTTGCCGCGGCCGGCTGACGCGCGCGTCGGCCGGCCGCGGCGGGGGCGCCTGTCGGGCCCCCAGCCGCACCCCGGTCGCGGCGTCGCGCGGATGCAGCGCCCCGGGCCGGGGGACCGGCGGCAGCCGCGCGCCCGGGCGCAGGTCCAGCCGGTGGCGCAGCGGCACGGCCGCTGCCGCCGGACCGACCCGGCCGGCGATGCCGGTGTCAAGCCCCGTGGGCCCGGCCAGATCGACCGTCATGGCGATGGCGCCGGCCCCCGCGTGGGGCACAAGATGCTCGGGCCGCAGCCCCGCGACCAGCGCGCGCCCCTCATGGGGCCCGATCACCCCCCAAGGGCAGGTCGAGCGCCGGGCCCTCGCCGCGGCACCGCCCGCCCTCGATGCGCCCCGGAAGGACGTTCACTGCAGGCAAGCCCAGGAAGCCCGCCGCGAACAGGTTCGCGGGCCGGTCGTACAGGTCGGGCAGCGCGCCCGTCTGCCGCGCCCGGCCGTCGCGGCGGACTGCGATGCGGTCGGCCATGGACATCGCCTCGACCGGGTGGTGGGTGACGTCGAGCGTCGTCGTCCCGAGGCGCGCGTGCAGCTGCCCGAGTTCCATGCCCATCTGCGCCCGCAGCTTGGCGTCGAGGTTCGACGGCGGCGCGTCGAACAGGAACGCCTGCGGCGCGCGCACCATCGCCCGGCCCATGGCGACGCGCCGGCGCTGGCCCCCCGACAGCCCGCGCGGGTCGCGCGCGAGATGGTCGGTCAGGCCCGGGATCGCGGCC
Organism: uncultured Paracoccaceae bacterium; assembly: GCA_937983405.1. Lineage (GTDB taxonomy): Bacteria > Pseudomonadota > Alphaproteobacteria > Rhodobacterales > Rhodobacteraceae > JAHDXW01. The sequence goes on along the minus strand of CALJZN010000064.1, from coordinate 27,786 downwards.
GCCCCGGCGACGGCGCGCGATCTCGGCCCTCGGCCGGCCCGCGCGGCGCAGCGAGACGCCCAGGGTCTCGGCCACCGTGATGATCGGATTGGGCGCGTCGTTCTGGAACACCATGGCGATGTCGCGCTGCCCGGGGCCGACATCGTTGGTGCCCCGCCCGACGATGCGGATGCTGACCGCGGTGATGTCCTCGAGCCCCGCGATCATGCGCAGAAGCGTGGACTCGCCGCAGCCCGAGGGGCCCACGCGCACAAGGCAGGCGGCGTCGGACACGTCCGCGCCGACGCCCCGGAGGGTCCCGACGCTGCCGAAGGGCGTGCGCCGCTCGGTGATCGTGACGTCGGCCCCGGGCGCCCCCGAAGGAAGGGCGATGCCTGCCTGCAGGTGGACGGCCGCGATGCGGCGCCGGCCGATCCCCGGGGCGACGACGGGCGCGGCCGGCGTCTCGGCCTGGCTGGGGGCGGCGGCAAAGACGGCGCGGGCCGCACCCCATGCCGCGCGTGCGGCGCGCAGCGTCTCGGCCGCCCCGGTCTTGCGCGCCTTCACCGGCCGCAGAGGCCGGGGGAGGCGACGATGCGGCGCGCCCCGGGCGTCGCGGCCGCGATCGGCCATGTCCGCGGCCGCACCGCGCGCGCGTCCGACCGGGCGCAGCGCCAACCTGGCCATCGTCCTGCCCGACATCGCCAACCCCTTCGTCCCGCCGCTCATGGAGGCCGCGCAGGCGGTGGCCGGCCGCGCCGACCACGGCGTCTTCCCCGGTTGTTCGGGCAAGGATCCGCGGCAGGAGGAACGGCTGGTCGAACGGGTCGCGGGGCAGGTGGACGGCGGTGTGCCGGTCGCGTCGCGGCGGCCCGGGGACCGCATCCGCCACCGCGCGGGGCGGCGGCCGCGGGTGCTGGCCAGCGGGGCGACCGCGGCGGGGGCCTTCGACGACCTGCTGGCGCAAGGGGTGATGGCGGGGGCTGGCCAGGCGCAGCGTGACGGTGCCCGGCCAGATCAGCATGGTGGGCTGCCCCGACGTGCTGGGCGCGGTGACCGACCCGGCGCCGACCACCGCGCCGGCCGCTCGGCCAAGGCGGGGGGCGCGCGACGGGCCTGCTGACCGACCGCTCGTCGGCGCAAGGCCTGGGCGAGGGGCGCCGCGTGCTGGAAACCCGCCTCGTGCCGCGCGCCAGCACCGCCCCCGCCCGGTGCCGGCCGAGACCCCGCCCGTGGCCACCCCGCGCCCGGAGCCGGGTTGCGCTGCATCGAAACCGATGTTATCGGTTTCGATACAAAATGCCGAAAGCGGCCGCATCGGGGGGGGGAAGGCGATGGCCGATCATGTCGTGACGTCCTACGCCCAGGGGGACGCGCTGCTCAAGCGGGGCGACCTGCGCCAGGCGCTCTACGATGCCGGGGCGATCCTGATGGAGCGCGTGCTTGTCAACCTGCACGGGGCCGAGCACCGCACCCGCCGCAGCGCCGAGGCGCGCGTCTTCCGCCGCGACATCTTTCGCCACTACGAGACAACGGTGTTCCCGGTCACGCTCGACCAGACGCTCGCGCCCCATCTGGCGGCGGGCGAGACCGACATCTGTGCTTTCGGCTATGCGGTGATGATGAACCTCACCGCCGATTTCACCGGCATCGACCGCCCCGAGCGCAGCGCGGAGGAGACGGCGGCGCTGCTCGCCATCCTGCGCAGCCTTGGCAAGGCGCCGACGCTCGGCACCACCACGGGCGACAGGGATGCGATCCGGGCCGAGATCGACGCCGCGCTGCGGGCCTTCGATGCCCGCTTCTACCAGCCCTCCAAGGCCCGGCGCCAGGCGCTGCTGGCCGACCACGCCGCGGGGCGCATCGGCGAGGACGACCTGCCGCGCGACGTGCTGACCGCGATCCTCGAAACCCCCGCCACCGCCGCCGAGCCGGACGAGGTTCTGATGAAGGAGGCCGCGTTCTTCCTGCTCGCCGGCGCCTTCACCTCGATCCACTCGCTCACCCATGCGGTGCACCGCATCCTCGAATGGTTCGCCGCCCACCCCGGGGACGAGGCGCAGCTGCGCGGCGATCTCGACTTCCTCCAGCGCGCGGCGTGGGAGACCGCGCGCCTGCACCCGTCCTCGCCCGTCACCCGGCGCCGGCCGGTGGCGCCGGTCGAGATCGAGGGGCTGGGCAGGCTCGAACCCTCGGACACGGTGACCGTGAACCTGATGGCCGCCAACCGCGACCCCGCGCGCTTCGGCCCCACCGCGGACGCGTTCGACCCCTTCCGCGACACCGGCGGCACGCCGCTCTACGGGCTTTCCTTCGGGGTCGGGGCGCATGCCTGCATCGGCCGGCAGCTGGCCATCGGCGTGCTGCCGCGCGAGGGCGGGGGGGACGAGCCGCGGCAACTGGGCTCGATCCCGCTGATCCTGGCGCGGCTGATGGCGGCCAACGTCCGGCCCCATCCCGAACAGGCGCCGCAGATGGACACGGTCAGCGGGCGGCCCAACTGGGCCAGCTATCCGGTGCTTCTGGGCGAGGGGCCGCGGCCATGACCGTGCGGCTCGCCGACCCCGCGCGGATCGCCGCTGCGCTCTGCCATCCCGACCTCGAGCAGGCGCTTTACGACGAGGGGCGCGTGATCATGCAGGATGTGCTGCTGACGCTGCACGGCGAGGCGCATCGCAAGCGCCGGCTGCTCGAGTTCGGCGTGTTCCGGCGCAACTTCTTCAGATACTACGAACAGGGCGTGTTCATGGCGACGCTCGACGAGACCATCGCCCCCGACCTTGCGGCGGGGCGGTCCGAGCTGGTCGATCTCGGCTACCGCGTGACGATGAACATCACCGCCGACTTCGCCGGGGTGGACCGCCCCGCGCGCAGCCCCGAGGAGACGGCCGAGCTGCGCCGCCTGGTGGCGATCTTCTCCGAGGGGGCGACGCTGATCCATTCCACCCGCGACAAGGAGGCGGTGCGGGCCGAGGTGCGCGCGGCGCTCGATGCGTTCGGGCCGGCCTTCCTCGACCCCTCGATCGCGCGGCGCCGGGCGCTGCTGGCGCGCCTTGCCGCGGGCGAGATCGGCGAGGACGACCTGCCGCGCGACGTGCTGACCGTGATCCTGCGCCACGGCGACCCCGAGGAGTTCACGCCCGAGATGATCCGGCGCGAGATCGCCTTCTACCTCCAGGCCGGGGCGCATTCGACGGCGAACTCGACCATCCACGCCTTCCACGACCTCGCCACCTGGGCCGAGGCCCACCCCGAGGACGGGGCGCGGATGCGCGCGGATCCGCTGTTTCTGCAGCGCTGCGTGCACGAAAGCCTGCGGCTGCATCCGGCCAGCCCGGTCAGCCTGCGCCGGGCGGTCTGCCCGGTGGCGCTCGAGGGCGCGGGCGATCTGCCGGCGGGGGCGCTGGTCGCGCTCGACCTTGCCGCGGCCAACCGCGACCCTTCGGTGTTCGGCGCGGATGCCGACCGCTTCAACCCCCACCGCGCGATCCCGGCGGGGCAGATGCCCTTCGGGCTGACCTTCGGGATCGGCACGCATTCCTGCCTCGGCCGCGACCTTGACGGCGGGGTGGTGCCGAAGGGGCCGGCGGACCCCGCGAACCACCAGCTCGGCACCATCACCCGCTTCATCGCCCGCCTTCTGGCCGCGGGCGCGCGCCCCGACCCGGGCGACCCGCCGCGGCGGGCCGAGCACACCGAGCGGCCGAACTGGGGGCGCTACCCCATCGTCTTCGATCCCGCGCGGAGATGGGCATGAGATGCGCGGTCGTCACCGGCGGCGCGGGCGACATCGGGCGGGCCATCGGCCGGCGGCTGGTGGCGGACGGCTGGCATGTGGGGGTGCTCGACCTTGAGCCCGCGGCGGTGGCCGCGGCCGCCGCCGCGCTGGGCGGCGCCACCCCCCTGCCCTGCGACGTGACCGATGCCGCGGCCCTGGCGCGGGCCTTCGACGCGCTGGGGGCGGTGCCCGACCTCGTGGTGTGCAACGCCGGCATCGGCCGCTTTGGCCCGCTTGCCGACATGGCGCCCGAGGACTGGCGGCGGGTGCTGGATGTCAACCTCACCGGCGCCTTCCTGACCGCGCAGGCGGCGGCGCGGCGGATGATTCCTGCGGGGCGCGGGGCGATCGTGGCGATCACCTCGATCAACGCGCTGGTGCCCGGGCCCGGGGCGGGCGCCTACCCTGCCGCCAAGGCGGGGCTGGCAACGCTTGTCGAGCAGATGGCCATCGAATGGGGGCCGGCGGGGCTGCGGGTGAACGCCGTCGCGCCAGGGTTCATCGACGCGGGCCTCTCGACCCCCTTCTTCCGCGACGCCGAGGTCCGCGCCCGGCGCGAGGGGGCGGTGCCGCTGCGCCGCCTCGGGCTGGCCGAGGATGTGGCCGAGGCGGTGGCCTTCCTCGCCTCGGACGCGGCATCCTACATCAGCGGCCATCAGCTGGTTGTGGACGGCGGCGTGGCCCCGAGCCTGCTGGCGCAACTGCCGCGGTCGAAGCCATGAGCGCGCTGCGGGCGCTGGTCGTCACCGGCGGGATCTTGCACGATTTCGACCGGACGGGGCCGATGGTGGCCGGCATCCTGCGCGGCGCGGGACTTGCGGCGGCGCTGGTCGATGGGATGGGCACGGGCCTCGCCCGCTTCATGGCCGATCCGCCCGACCTGCTGGTGATCCATGCCCTGGCCTGGAGCATGACGCAGGCCGAGCGATACGCGCCCTACCGGGCGGATTTCGCCTTCGCGATGCCCGAGGCCGCGCGCGCGGCGATCCGCGCCCATCTGGCGCGCGGCGGCGGGCTGCTGGGCCTGCACACGGCGGCGATCTGCTTCGACGACTGGCCCGACTGGGGCGGGATCCTGGGCGCGGCCTGGGTCTGGGGCCGCTCGCACCACCCGCCGCCGGGGCCGGTGACGGTGCAGATCGCGGACCCTGCCCATCCGGTGACGGCCGGGGCCGCGGGCTTCGCGCTGACCGACGAGCTTTACTGCGACCTCGCGCTGGCACCCGATGCGCGGGTGCTGGCCACCGGCCGGGCCGGGGACGTCGCCGCCCCGCAACCCGTGCTGACGCTGCGCGAGGGCGGCGGGGGCCGGGCCGCATGGTCGGCGCTGGGCCATGATGCCGCGAGCTTTGCCCACCCCGCCCATGCCGCGCTGCTCGCCCGCGCCGCGCGCTGGGCCGCCGGGCTTGACGGGGCGACCCCATGATCCGGTCCCTCGACGGCGCCTCGATCCTTGTCACCGGCGGCGGCTCGGGCCTGGGCGAGGGGATGGCACGCTATTTCGCGAGCCTCGGCGCGCGCGTGACCATCACCGGGCGGCGGGCCGACAAGGTGCAGGCGGTGGCCGAGAGCATCGGGCCGCAGGCCTGCGCCGTCGCGGGCGACGTGACCGACGCGACCGACCGCGCCGCCATGATCGCCGCCGCGGTTGCGCACGGGGGCGGCTTGCAGGGCCTTGTGAACAACGCCGCCAACATGCTGCGCGGCCCGATCACCGAGTTGGCCGAGGCCGCGGTGCTCGACATCCTCAACACCAACGTCGTGGCCGGGATGATGCTGACCGGGCTTGCCGTGCCGCATCTGGCCCGCGACGGCGGCGCGGTGCTGTTCCTGGGCTCGGTCCACACCCGCCGCGCCTATCCCGGCGCCTCGACCTACGCCGCCTCGAAGGGCGCCGTGGAGGTGCTGGCCAAGGTGCTGGCGGCCGAGCTTGGGCCGCAGCGCATCCGCGTCAACTGCGTGATCCCCGGCGCGGTGCCGACGGAACTGAACGTCCGCGCGGGCCTTTACACCGACGCCGAGCACATCGCGCGGCTGAAGACCATGCTCCCCGACCATCCGCTCGGCCGCATCGGCACGCCCGGCGACATCGCCGAGGCGGCGGCCTATCTGCTGGCGGCCGACTGGGTCACCGGGCAGTCGCTGGTGGTGGACGGCGGGCTTTCCCTTGGCGTGTCCTACAAGTGAGGCGCAGATGATCGTCGAACAGCGCACCTACCGCTACAAGCCCGGCACGATCCCGCAGTTCCTCGCGCTCTACGAGGCGAAGGGGCTGGCCGTGCAGACGCGCATCCTGGGCAACCTCATCGGCTATTTCGTCACCGAGATCGGGCCGCTCAACCAGACTGTCCACCTCTGGGGCTATCAGAGCCTCGAGGACCGCGCGGCGCGGCGGACCCGGCTGATGGCCGATCCCGACTGGCGTGCCTTCCTGGCCGAGGCGACGCCGCTGATCGAGACCCAGGAAAGCCGCATCCTGACGCCCGCGCCCTTCTCGCCCATCGGCGGGCGGGGCGATTGACAGGCGCCGGGGGCTGTGGCCCAATGCTGAAATATCGAAACGGCTAAGATCGATTTCGAGATATAGGCCCGGGCACCGCCGGGCGCGACGGGGGGAGACGGCATGCAGGGCAAGGCGCGGCGGCGCGCGGCGGGCATGATCGCATGATCGCCCAGCAACTGCTGAACGGGATCGTGGTGGGCGGGGTCTATGCGCTGTTCGCGCTGGGCTTCAACCTGGTGTTCGGCATCCAGCGCATCCTCAACCTTGCCCATGGCGCGGTGTTCATGGCCGGGGCCTTCACCGCCTGGTACACCGTCGTCAACGGCGGGCCGCTGTGGCTGGGCTTCCTGCTGGCGATGGCGCTGTCGGGCTGCCTGTCGGTGCTGATCGAGCTCGTCTGCTTCCGCCGCCTGCGCAGGACGGGGGACGAGGAGTTCGGCGCGATCATCTCGTCCATCGGTGCGAGCCTTGTCATCATGACCATCGCCCAGCGGATTTCGGGCACGCGGATCGTGCGCTTTCCCTTCGACACCTTCCCGATCCAGATCTACCAGGTCGCGGGCCTGCGCATCTCGCTTCTGCAGCTGTTCATGGCGGCGGCAGCCTTCGCGCTGGTGGTGGTGATGGCATGGTTCGTCTACCGCACGCCCTGGGGCCGGCGCATCCGCGCGGTGACCGAGAACGCGCGCGCCGCGATGCTGACGGGGGTGAACCCCAACGCCGTCTACCGCCAGACCTATTTCATGGCCGGGGCGCTGGCCGGGGCGGCCGGCGTGCTGGTGGGGCTGGCCTTCAACTCGATCCACTACATGATGGGCGAGCCCTATCTGCTGTTCGGCTTCGTGATCATCATCCTGGGCGGCCTCGGCTCGATCCCCGGGGCGCTGCTGGCGGCGCTCTTGTTCGGGATGATGCAGACGCTGACCATCGCCTTCCTGCCGACGGGGCTGACGAATGCGGTCATCTTCCTCGGGCTGTTCCTGATCCTCTTGCTGCGCCCGCACGGGCTGCTCGGCCGGGAAGAGGCCGGCCAGCTGCGCGGCCGGCGCTAGGGGGCGGGAATGGCCAGCCTCTACAACGCCTGGGGCCCGATCCTCGACCTCTACCTGCTGCAGCTGGGCTTTGCCTTCAGCCAGTATCTGGTGCTGCGGGCGGGGGTGTTCTCGTTGGCCACGGCGGCGCTGGCGGCCATCGGGGCCTATACGGCGGGCATCCTCGCAGTGAAGCACGGGGTTCATCCCGCGCTGGGCATCCTGGCCGGGACGGGCATGGGCACGGCGGCGGCGCTGGTCCTGTCCTGGCCGCTCGCCCGGCTGCGCGGGGTCTACCAGGCCATCGCCACGCTCGCCTTCGTGCAGATCGTGCTGTCGCTGAACATCTGGGCCGAGGGGCTGACGGGCGGCGCGATGGGGCTGATGAACATCCCCCGGGTGGTGGGCACCCCGGGCCTGCTGGCGGCGGCCGTGGCGGTGACCTACATCATCTGGGCGATCGGGCGCACCCGGATCGGGCGCACCTTCGACGTGATCCGCGAGAACGAGGCGGTGGCGGTGTCGCTGGGCGTGTCGGTGCCACGCTGGCAGGCGCTGGCCTTTGCGCTGTCGGGGGCCATCGCGGGGCTGTTCGGGGCGCTGGAGGCGTTTCATTCCTATGCGCTGGACCCCAACATCTTCGGCTTTTCCTTCCTGATCGCGACGCTCTCCTATGTCGTGTTCGGCGGCCGCAAGTCGGTTCTGGGGCCGCTGGTGGGCACCGCGGTGCTGATCCTGCTGCCCGAGCTGGCACGGCCGCTGGCCGAGAACCGGGTGCTGGTCTACGGCCTGCTGCTGATCCTTGTCATCAACTTCCTGCCCCGGGGCGTGGCCGACACGCTGCTCGACGCCTGGCACCGCCGGCGGCTGGCACGGCGCAGCGCCGCCGCCGCGGAGGCGCTGCGATGACCGGCGGGCTGGAACTGCGGGCGCTCGGCAAGCGGTTCGGCGGGGTGGTGGCGGCCGACGACGTCAACATGTCGGTCCCGCCCGGGCGCATCACCGGGCTGATCGGGCCGAACGGGGCGGGCAAGACGACCATCGTCAACCTGGTCACGGGGATGCTCTCGGTCAGCTCGGGCAGCATTCTGTTCGACGGGCGCGACATCACCCATGCGCCCGCGCATGCCATCGCGCGCGCCGGGCTCGCCCGCACCTTCCAGAACATCCGCCTGATGCCCGAGGCCTCGATCCTCGACAACGTCATGGTGGGCTTCCACCGGCACGAGACCTCGGGCCTTCTGGCGGCGCTGCTGCGCCTGCCGGCCGCGGCGCGCGAGACGCGGGCGATGCGCGACCGGGCGATGGCGCTGATCGGGCGCTTCGGTCTTGCGGCGCTGGCCGACCACCCGGCCGGGGGGCTTTCCTACGGCCACCAGCGGCGGGTCGAGATCATGCGGGCGCTGGCGACCGACCCGCGGCTGATCCTGCTCGACGAACCCGTGGCGGGCATGAACGATGTGGAATCGGCCGAGATGGCCGAGGTGATCCGCGGCCTGGCCGCCGAGGGCCGCGCGATCCTGCTCATCGAGCACGACATGCGCTTCGTCACCGGGCTGTGCGCGCATGTCTATGCGCTCGACGGCGGCCGGCTGATCGCCGAGGGCAGCGCGCGGGCGGTGCTGAGCGATCCGGTGGTGATCGAGGCCTATCTGGGAAGCCCGCTCGATGCTTGAGGTGCAGGATCTCGCCGTGTCCTACCGCGGCATCCGTGCGCTGCGCGGCGTGTCGCTGAACGTGGCCGCGGGCGAGACGGTGGCGCTGATCGGGCCGAACGGCGCGGGCAAGTCGAGCCTGCTCAATGCGATCTCGGGCCTCGTGGCCAAGGCCGGCGGCCGGGTGGCCTTCGACGGTGCCGACATCACCCGCGCCAGCCCCTGGAGCGTGGCGGCGCGGGGGCTGCTGCAGGTGCCCGAGGGGCGGCAGGTGTTTCCCGGCATGTCGGTGCAGGAAAACCTGCTGCTCGGCACCACCGCGCTGGGGGCCCGGCCCGCGACCTGGGGGCTGGACGAGGTGTTCGCCATCTTCCCCATCCTGCGCGAGCGGCGGGCGCAGCTTGCCGGCTCGCTTTCGGGCGGGCAGCAGCAGATGCTGGCGATCGGCCGGGCGCTGATGGGCGGCCCGCGCCTTCTGCTGCTGGACGAGCCGAGCCTCGGCCTCGCGCCCTTGATCGTGCGGCAGGTGTTCCGGGCGCTGGCGGGGCTCAAGGCCACGGGGCTGACGATCCTGCTGGTGGAGCAGAACGCGCGGCAGGCGCTGGCGGTGTCGGACCGGGCCCTCGTGCTGGAACAGGGGCGGATCGTGCGCCAGGGGGCCAGCGCCGACCTCGCCCACGACCCCGCGATCATCGCAAGCTACCTCGGGCAGGACGAGGCCCACGCCGGCGGGGGCTGACCCCCGGGGCCGGCGCGGGCGCAGGACGACGGACGACAGAAGGATCAGGGAGGATCAGATGAACCTTCGACTGAAGCTGATGGCGGCGGCCGCCGCCCTTGCCATGGCCGCGGCGGGTGCGCCCGCCCGGGCCGAGACGGTGCGCATCGCGGTGGTGCTGGGCACCACCGGGGCCTACGCCTTCGTCGGCGTGCCGCTGTGGAACGGCCTGCGCATGGCGCATGACGAGCTGGTGGCGGCGGGCGGCTACGGGCCGCACGCGATCGAGATGACCTTCGAGGACAACCGCTCCGAACGGGCCGAGGCGCTGTCGCTGGTCACGCGCTTTGCCCGCAACCCCGACGTGCACATGATCGTCGGGCCCATCGCCACCTCCGAGGCGCTGGCGACCGGGCCGGTGGCCAACGAGAACGGCGTGGTGATGTTCACCACCGCCACCTCGCCGGCGGTGCTGGAGATCGGGCCCTGGCTGTTCAAGTCCACCGAAACGGCCGACGCCTACCTCGCCCCCGTGGCGCGGCACATCACCGGGGTGCTGAAACCCGCCAGCTGCTACATCGTCGGCATTCGCGACAACGAGGGCTATGTGCGCCAGGCCCAGGTGTTCAAGGGCTTGCTCGAGGCCGGCGGCGTCGCGATCTCGGGCGAGGAGTCAATCCTGTCCACCGACAGCGACTTTACCGCGCTCTCGACCAAGATCGTCTCGGCCAACCCGCCCTGCCTGTTCGTGACCGCGCCCAGCGAGACGGCGGCGAACGTCATCATCCAGGCGCGGCAGGCGGGGCTTGCGCCTGACACGATCCTTGTGGGCGATTCGGGCGCCGGATCGCAGAGCTTCATCAACGCCGGCGGCCGCGCGGTCGAGGGCACGCTGTTCCCGGCCAGCTTCGTGGCCGACGCAAGCCCCGAGGCCCGCGCCTTCGCCGACGCCTATGCCGCGCGCTTCGGTGGCCCGCCCGACCTGTGGGCGGCCACCGGGCACAGCATGATGCGGGTGATCGCCCATGCGCTCGCCTCGATCCCCGAGGGGCAGGTCACACGGGCGGCGATCCGCGATGCCATGGCCGCGACCCGGGACGTGCCGGTGGTGCTGGGTTCGGGCCGGATGTCGTTCGACGAGAACCGCGTGCCCCATGTCGGCGGGATCGTGATGCAGATCAGGGACGGCGGCTGGGCGATGCCCTGACTGGGGGCCTGCGAACGGGCGGTCCCGGCCCGGGCCATCCCCGGGCGCAGGGAGCGCCGGCGCCGGGGGGGGGCCGCGCCGGCGCCGGGGGGGGCCGCGCCGGCGCTGCAGGCTAGGGGCGCAGGGCCGCCACCGCCGGCAGGTTGTCGAACATGCGGATCAGAAGCGCGCGCAGCGTCTCGATCTCGGCCTCCGAGAAAGTGGCCAGCGCGGCACGATAGATCTCGCGGCTGAGCTGGTTGCAGGTGGCCGCGATGCCCTCGCCCTTCGTCGTCAGCGTCACATCGACCGAGCGGTTGTCCTCCTCCGAGCGGGTGCGGCGGATGCAGCCCGCGCGCTCGAGCCGCTTGAGCTGATGCGAGATCGTCGATTGCGGCAGCGCCATCAGCTCCACCAGCGCGCCGACGTTGAGCTTGCCGTGCTGCGACAGCGCGACGAGGATGCGCGAGGAATAGAGGTCGAGGTCGTGCTCCTTGAACACCGGGTTGCAGGCCTGGGCGAGCTTGGCATTGACGCGGTGGATCAGGAAGGTGGGCCGCGCCTCGAGCGGCGGCAGGTCGCGCGGCCCGGAACCGGCGGCAGGCGTGCCGGTGGCTGCGGAAGGGTCGGTCTTGTGCAGTGCCATGCGTCCTCTCGACGTCGCCGCGGCGGGTACCTCGGCAAGCCCCAAGCCGAGCCGGGGCCGCCTGTCAAGCCCGCCTGGGCCGCGGGGGGCGCGCGCGCGCGCCGGGCCAGGCATGCCGCCGCAGGCGCGCGACTTGTCATATATTTAAATTGATGTTATCGATTCGGATATGTTTTGGCAACGGCGGCGGCATCCCCGCCGCCGCCGGCCGGCAGACCGGGGGGCGGATTTGGCGGGTCTGGCCACAGCGCGGCGCATCGACGTGCACGCCCATGTCGTGCTGGCCGAGACGATGGGCGCGGCCGGTGCGCTCGGCCCCGAACTCGGGCAGGACGCCGACGGGCGCCCGTGGTTCCGGGTGGGCGGTTACCGGCTGGACGGTGTGCGCTATGCCGGCAGCCCGTTCATGGACGTAGGCCTGCGGCTGGCGGCGCTGGACGCGGCCGGGATCGACGTGCAGGTGCTCTCGCCTAACCCGCTGACCTACCTGCACCACATCCCCGCGCCCGAGGCCGTGGCCTTCTGCCGCACCCACAACGACGCGCTGGCCGCCCGGGTCGCGGCGCATCCCGACCGGCTGGCGGGGCTCGCGGCGCTGCCGATGCAGGACATCGGCGCGGCGATCGAGGAGCTCGACCGCGCGACGCGCGAGCTGGGCCTGATCGGCGCGGCGATCGGCACCGACCTTCCGATCCCGCTGCACGCGCCGGCGATGGACCGCTTCTATGCCGCGCTCACGGCGCGCGACCTGCCGCTCTTCCTCCACCCCGCCCCCGCCGGCATCGACGGCCCGCCGGGCGACCCGGCGCTGTCGCGCTTCGACCTCGACGTGATCACGGGCTTCGCCGCGCAGGAGGTCGCGGCGGTGGCCACGCTGATCTTCGGCGAGGTGCCGGACCGGCACCCGGGCCTCGACATCTGCCTCAGCCATGGCGGCGGCTCGACCGCCTTCCTCCTGGGCCGGCTTGCGCGGGCGGCGCGCCGGCGCCCCTGGGCGCCCGCGGCGCTGCGGGCCGAGGGCGCGTTCGAGGAGCGGCTTGCCCGGCTGTGGTTCGACACCCACCTCAACAGCGACGGCGCGCTGGCGCTGCTGGTGGCCGCGGTGGGCGACGACCGGCTGGTGTGGGGCACGAACTTCGCCGGCTGGGATGCGCCGGACGCCGCCGCGACGGCAGCCGATGCGCCGGACCCCAAGCTGGCCGACAACGCGCGGCGCCTGCTGCGCGCGACGAGGGGAGAGACGACATGACCGGCACGATCCTGATCGAGAACGGCACGATCATCGACGGCACCGGGGCCGAGCCCTTCGCGGGCTCGGTCCTGATCCGCGACGGCAAGATCGCCGCGGTGACGAAGGGCCCGGCGGCGGGGGGCGACCTGGGCGGCCGCGCGATCCGGCGGATCGACGCCGCGGGACAGACGGTGATGCCCGGGCTGATCGACGCGCATTGCCATCTGGCCTTCGACGACGCGGCCTCGAACGCCGAGATCTTCCACCAGCGGCGCAACGCGCTGTCCGCGCTCGTCGCGGCCTACAACGCGAAAAAGCTTTTGCGGGCGGGGGTGACGGGCATCCTCGACCCCGACTCCACCTTCGAGAACATGATCGACCTGCGCGATGCGATCGAGGCGGGCGTGGCCGAGGGGCCGCGGATGTCCTGCGGGGCCTATGCGCTGATCACCGGGGTCGGCGGCACCGCTGGCCGGCTGATCGCCGACCGCGGGGTGACGGGCTACTACAAGGTGGTGTCGAACCCGCACGAGATCGTCGAGGAGGTGCGCCGCCAGGTCAAGGTGGGCGCCGACTGGATCAAGGTGCATGTCACCGGCATCGTGCCGCGCCAGGCCCACAAGGGCGAGATGTGCGTCTGGTCGCTGGACGAGCTGAAGCTGCTCTGCGACACCGCGCACGCACTCGACACGCCGGTGATGGCCCATTGCCGCGGCGCCGAGGCGACGCGCCGCGCGGCGGTGGCGGGGTTCGACCTGATCTTCCACGCCACCGCCATGGACGACGCCGCGCTGCAGGCGGTCATCGACCGCAAGGTGCCCATCGCCCCGGCGCTGACCTTCCAGGCCAACATGGTGGACTTCGGCGCGCGCATCGGCACCTCGGCGGCGCTGGTGGCGATGTTCGAGCGCGAGATCACCGACTCGATCCCGACGATCACCGCCGCCTACAGGGCCGGCGTGCCCTTGCTCTGCGGCTCGGAATCGGGGTTCTCGCTGGTGCCCTACGGCCACTGGCACCATCGCGAGATGGAGGTGTTCGTGAAATACTTCGGCCTGACCCCGGTGGAGGCGATCCGCTGCGCCACGTCCGAGGGCGCGCGGGCGATCCGGATGGAGGGGCGGACCGGCGCCCTTGCCCCCGGCATGGCCGCCGATGTCATCTGCGTGCGCGGCCGGGTGGACCGCGACCTGGGCCTTCTGGGCGATCCGGCGAACATCGTCACGGTGATGATCGACGGGGTGGAGAAGGATCTCTCGCCCCTGCCGCCGCGCCGGCCGATCCCCGGCTGGCGGCTGACGGCGATGGGCAGCCTGCTCACGCGCGAGGTGGCGATGGCCGGGCTGCCGCCGGGCGAGGCGCTGCACGTCGAAGAGCTGCACTGAGCGGCCGCGCGGCGTGACGACGACGATCACCCTGCACGTCACCGGCCGCGACGGGCGCGCGACCACCCATCGCCTGCCCGCCCGCGGAACGCTCATGGTCCTGCTGCGCGACGCGGCGCGCGCGCCGGTCGAGGGGCTGTGCGGCGGCTGCGCCACCTGCGGCACCTGCCACATCTACCTGCCCGAGGACTGGGGCCCGCGTCTGCCCGCGCCGGCGCCGCACGAGGCGGCGATGCTCGAGATGCTCGAGCACGCGCGCCCCGGCCGGTCGCGCCTGGCCTGCCAGATCGCCGCGACCCCGGCGCTGGACGGGCTGATGCTGGAACTTGCACCCGAGGAATAGCGCGGCGCCGGACCCGCAGGACGCGGACGGCGGGACAGGTCCCGACCTGCCCGCGACGGCAGGACCGCGGGCGCGGCCCGCCGATCCGGGCGGGGCGGGGCGGGGCGTGGGGGGGGCGGTGACGGGGGCCGGTCCGGCCCGCGCCTAGCCTGCGGGCGGGATGCGGGCCTGCTGCGCCTCGGCCCGGGCCAGCGCGATGCCGGCCGCGACGATCAGCGCCGCACCAAGGGCCATGCCCGGCCCCGGCACCTCGGCAAAGACCAACCATCCGACCGCGGCGGACAGCGGCAACTGCAGATAGGCGGCGGGGCCCAGCACGCCGGCATCGCCCAGCCAGTGGGCGCGCAGGAAACAAAGCTGCGCCGCCTGCGCAAAGACGCCCACCAGCAGCAGCACCGGCCAGTGCCCGGGCGCGACCGGCGCCCAGGCGGCCAGCGCGCCGGGCAGGCTGGCAAGGCCCAAACCCGCGGTGTAGACCGCCATCATCACCACCGCCGGCGTAGCGCGCAGCCGTCGGGTGACGATGACCGCCCCCGTCCCGGCCACCACCATCACCACCAGCGCGGCAAGGCCGGGCCCCGGCGCCGCGGCCTCGGGGGCGATCGCCACCATCGCGCCCGCAAGCCCCACCGCCGCCACCCGCCAGCGCCGCGCCCCGATCCGCTCGCCCAGGATCATCGCGGCCATCACCATCAGCAGGATCGGGCGGGTGAAGTTCAGCGCCGTGAACAGCGCGAAGGGCACACGGGCGATGGCGTAGAAGCTGGCGGCAAGGGTCAGCGTGGACAGGCCCACGCGCAGCAGCTGCAGCCCGGGCCGGTCGATGCGCCGGAACGCGCGCCGCTCGGCCCAGACCCAGGGCAGGATCACGGCCAGCCCCACGGCGGCGCGCAGGACCACCAGCTGCAGCGCGGGATAGTCGGCGCCCACCGCCTTGACGATCGCCAGCGCCCAGATGTTCAGGCCCATGTCGGCCAGCAGCCACAGCACGGCGCGGCCGTTGCGCCCGGCCGAGGAGGCGCCGGCGGCCGTCATCGCGGGGCGATCAGGTTGGCCATCAGGCGGAAGGCGCCCGCCACCCCCGCCTCCATCTGGTGATGCAGGTTCAGCGCGACATGGGCATGCCGGCCCGCGCCGATGTCGGCCACCAGCAGCCCGCCGGCCAGCGGCGCCTCGCCCGGATCGGCGACCGCGACAAGGGGCACATAGGCCGCGTCCCAGGCGCGGGCGAAGTAGAGCCCGCGCTCCTTGTCCCAGCCCGCCCAG
The DNA here is from genome assembly GCA_937983405.1 of uncultured Paracoccaceae bacterium. Lineage (GTDB taxonomy): Bacteria > Pseudomonadota > Alphaproteobacteria > Rhodobacterales > Rhodobacteraceae > JAHDXW01. The sequence goes on along the minus strand of CALJZN010000064.1, from coordinate 12,065 downwards.
TCCTCGGGGCCGATGGCGTTGGGGCGGGTCAGCACCGGATGCCCGGGGGCGAGCACGGCGACCGGCGCGGCGGGGTCGGTGACGCGGAAGCGGATCGAGGGCTGGCCGATCTCGATGCGCCGCGGCGGGGTGCGCGCGGGGTCCCAGCCGTCCCACGGGCGGTGGTAGAGGGTGACGAGCGTGCCGCCCGCCTCGACGAACCCGCGCAGGTCGAGCCCGGCCAGCGCCGGGCGGTTGCGGAAGGCAAAGACGCCCACGACCAGCGTCGTCAGCCCGTCGAGCGCGTCCGGCCTGGCGAGGTCGTCGTCGGACAGGCGCCGCGGCGCGGCGCCGAGCGCCTCCAGCGCCTCGGCCACCCGGTCGCTGCCGCCGGCGACGATCGCGGTGCGCGCACCGGGCAGCGCGGCGCGGACGGCCGCGATGCGCAGGACCGCCGGCGCCGCCCGCAGCACGGGGGGCAGATGCGCCGCGGTCAGCCGGCTTTCGGCCATGGCGGGCGCGCCGTCCAGCGTCAGCGGTGCTGTCCAGGCGCCGGGGGCCAGGCCATCGGGCGGCGTCAGCCGGGCGGCGGCGCCCTGCCACCTCTGCCCCCAGCCCGGCGGCAGGGCGAGTGCGGGCGCCGCCCCCGCGGGCGCGATCCCGTCGAGGCGCACATCCAGCGGCGCGGGCGGCAGGGCGAGGTTGACGACCAGCCGCCCCGGCACCGGCCGGGCGGCGCGCGCGGGGGCGGCGCGGGGGGCATGGGGCAGCGGCAGCACGGCCTCCACCCTGCGCCCCGCAACCGTCAACGTCAGGCCCAGCGCCGGGGCCTCTGGCGCCAGCGGGTCGTGCCCGGGCAGGAACGGGTCGGCCGCCGCGGCCCCCGCGCCCGGGCCGATGCGGTCGCCCGCAACGGCCCAGCCCTCGGGCAGGATCAGCCGGGGGGCGATGGCCTCGGCCGCGCCCGGGTCGGCCTCGACCGTGGCGGCGCAGGTCTCGCCCGGCCGCAGCCAGTCGGCGGCGAAGCGCACCCGCGCCTCGGCGCCGGCGGCCAGGCGGATCACCCGGGCGAGCTCGGCGCGCTTGCGGGCGATGCGGTGGCGGTGTTCGGGGGCCACCCGCGCCTCGGCACCGTCCAGCGCTGCATGGGCGGCCAGGCCCGCGGCCAGCACCGCGGCGGGGTCGGGATAGGCCGCGACCGTTTCGGCCAGCGCCCGCGCCGCCGCGGGCAGGCCGAGGTCGTCCAGCGTCGCGGGCAGGCCCGCCGTCAGCCCCGCCGCGCCGCCCCCGATGCGGTCGAAGGCCAGATGCAGCGGCCAGTCGCGCCCCTGCCCCGGCGGCACCCAGCGGCCCATGCCCTGGGTTCGGTGCGCGGCGCGCGCCCATTCGCCCATCCGCGCCCAGCTCCAGCCCGTCACCGCGCAGCGCCCGGCGCCGGAGACGGCGAAGGTCGCGGGCGGCGGCGGCCGCTCGTCGTCATAGGCGGTGCCGCCGCCGCCCCAGGCGGGCAGCACCAGCCGCGCCACGGCCCAGGGGGCTGCATCCACCCCCGGAAAGGCCGGGTCGGCGGCGGCCCCGATCACCTCGTGCGCCAGCCGCGTCATGGCGCGGTGGTGGCCGTGCTGGCCCGGCACGTCAAGGAAGGTGGGGCAGAGGATGTCGGGCTTCTCGGCCCGCACCGCGGCGACGAAGCGGCCAAGGCTGTGCCCGTGCCCCCAGCGCGCCAGCGTGTCCTCGCCCGACTTGGAAAAGCCGAAGTCGGCGATCGGGTCGTCCGGGCCGGCCGACAGCCAGTGCAGCCGCAGGTCGAGCCGCTCGGCCGCGACCGCCATCTCGGCGCTGCGCAGCGCGGCAAGGTCGGCACCGCGCTCGGGCCCGATGTCGTTCTGCCCGCCCTCGCCCCGGGTGGCGCAGATGTAGGCCGTGGACAACCCGTCGCGGAAGCGCAGCGCGGCCAGAAGCCCCGAGGTCTCGTCATCCGGGTGCGCCCCCGACTGGCAGAAGCCCGCCACCGATGTCAGCGGCACCAGCGCCTGCCACAGCGCGGCCGGGCGCGGGGCGAGACGGTCGTCGAGCAGAAGGTCGGCATCGGTCCGGGGCATGGCGGGACGTCCGGCGGTTGGGGCGGGTCAGGCGGCGTCGATCCGCGGGGTGAAGATGCGCTCGATGACCAGCGCCGCGGCGCCGGTCACCGCCGTCAGCGGGCCCGCCGCGCCGCGCTGGACGCGCGGCAGGGTCCGGCCGGGGCGGTTGCCGAGGGCGGCGGCGGGAAGCGCCATGGCCGCGATCAGCGCGTCGATCAGCGCGGGCGGCAGCGCGCCGGCCAGGAACACCGTCTCGGGATCGAAGAGGTTCTCGACCAGCGCCACCGCCTGCGCCAGCGCCGGGGCCGCGGCCGCAAGCCAGGCGGCCACCGGGGCGGCCCCGGCGCGGAAGGCGGCATCGAGGTCGTCGAGGCTGGCCGCGGGCAGGCCCGCCGCCGCCAGCCCGCGGGCCAGCGCATAGCGGCTGGCCACCGCCTCGAGCGGTCGGCCGCCCATCGGCACATGGCCGATCTCGCCCGCGTTCCCGCGTGCCCCGCGCACCAGCCGGTCGCCCGCGACCACCCCCAGCCCCAGCCCGGTGCCGAAGTAGAGCACCGCAAAGTCCGACAGCGCCCGCGCCCCGCCGCGCAGCCGCTCGGCCAGCGCGGCGGCGTTGGCGTCGTTCTCGACCAGGCAGGGCAGGCCGAGGCGCGCCTTGAACCAGGCGGCGGGGTCGAGGCTTGACCAGCCCGGCAGTTCGGTCGCCGCATCCGACAGGCCCGTCGGGCCGAAGGGGCCGGGCATCACCACCCCCACGCCGCGGATGCGGCCGGCCTGCGCCGCCCCGACCGCCGCGCGCAACCGCGGCATCAGCAGGTCGAGCGCCTGCGCGACCGCCCCGGGCGTCGCCTGCGGCAGATCCTGCCGGTCCGACCAGCGCAGGCCGCCCGCCAGGTCCACCAGCGCCGCGCGCAGGCCCGCCGGGCGCAGCTCGATCCCCAGGCCGAAGCCGCCCTCGGCCGCGATACCGTAGCCTTCCGGCGGCAGCCCGCGGCCCGCGATGCGCCGTCCGGTCCGCTCGAGCAGGCCGTCGTCGAGGAGTTCAGCGATGATGTTGCTGACCGCCTGCACCGAAAGCCCCGCGGCCCGCGCGATCTCGGCCCGCCCCACCCCCGGCCGCGCCCGGATGTGGCCCAGCACCAGCCCGCGGTTGTAGGCGCGGCTGCGCTCGGCGTTGGACCCGGGGGACCGAAGCAGGCTGGGCGACATGGTGCGGGATTAACTCAACTCGCTTGAAGTATCAATCCGGTTGCGCCTATGCTCCCGGCCATGGGGTGCGACTCGCGGCCGGCCCGCGGCCGCGGCGGGCGCGCCGGAGGCGACACCAAGACCGCACAACCGACAGGAGGGAGACCCGACCATGGCCATCTGGAGAACCGGCTTTCTGGCGGCCGCCGCCGCGCTGGGCCTCGGCGCGGGGGCGGCACGCGCCGAGGTGACGATCGAATACTGGCAGTATTTCTTCCAGGCCCGGGTCACCGCGATGGACCAGCTCATCGAGCGGTTCGAGGCGCAGAACCCCGGCATCAAGATCGTCCACACCCATTTCCCCTATGCCGACTACCGCACCAAGGTGGCCGCCGCGATCCCGGCGGGCGAGGGGCCGGATGTGGTGCAGCTGTTCTACGGCTGGCTCAACGACTATGTGAAGGCGGGACTGATCCAGCCCTTGCCGACCGACCGGTTCGATCCCGCGCGGATCGAGGCCGAGTTCTTCCCCATGGTCCGGGCGATGCGGATCGGCGAGGCCTTTTGGGCGCTGCCCACCGCCGTGCGGGCGCTGGCCCTGTTCTACAACGAGCGGCTGATGCAGCAGGCCGGCATCGCTGCCCCGCCGCAGACGCTGGACGAGCTGGTCGAGATGGCCCGGAAGATGACCGTCGTGGACGGGGCCGGCAACGTCTCGACCGTGGGGATCACCACGGGCATGACCGCGCAGGATCACCACTGGCTGCGCGAGGTGCTGATCCGGCAGTTCGGCGGCGCGCCCTATTCCGATGACTACCGGACCGTCACCTACAACAGCGACGCCGGCCGCGCCGCGCTGGCCTGGTATGTCGCGCTCGAGCAGGAGCACGGTGTCACCCGCGCAGGTTTCATGGACGAACCGCAGGCGGCGTTCCGCGCCGGGCGCGCGGGCTTCCACATCGACGGATCGTTCCGCATCGGCGCGCTGCAGGGCGAGCGCGGGCTGCGCTGGGGCGTCGCCGAGCTTCCGGCCGGGCCGGACGGGACGCGATCGAACTATGCCAGCTACTGGGTGAACGCGATCACCTCCAAGGCCCAGGGCGACAAGCGCGAGGCGGCGGCGAAGTTCATGGAGTTCATCACCTCGGACGAGGCGATGCAGCTGTGGCTCGAGGTGGTGGGCGAGCTGCCCGCCAAGCCCTCGGCCGGGACCAAGGCCGCCGACGATCCGGTGTTCGGGCCCTTCGTGCGCGGGCTCGACTATGGCCACGCCACGATCTTTGCCGACGAAAGCGGCCAGCGCCAGATCTTCGTCGACATGGTCAACCGCATCCTGCTGGAAGGGGCGAGCGTGGCCGACAGCCTCGCCGCCGCCGCTGCGGCCGAGCAGGCGCTGCTCGACCGCTACTACGGCGCCTCGAACTGACGCGCCGCACCCCATCCGCAGCCAACCGCGCCCCCTGCCGGGGCGCGGCCCGAGGGGGGGCCGTGCCGTGCCGCTCTACCGCAACCTGAGCATCCGGCAGAAGCAGGTCGCCTGGGCCTGGGGTTTCCTTGCCGTCCCGGTGCTGTTCTACGTCGTGATCCGCTTCTACCCCACGGGCCAGGCCTTCGTGCTGGCCTTCATGGAGTGGAACCTGCTCGGCGCCAAGCGCTGGACGGGGACGGACAACTTCGCCCGGCTGTGGGCTGATCCGGTGTTCTGGAAGGTGTTCGGCAACACCTTTGTTTATCTCCTCATCGGCACGCCGGTCAGCCTTGTGCTGGCCTTCACCGTGGCCTTCCACCTCGACCGCGTGCGCTTCATGCACGGGGCGATCCGCGCGCTCTACTTCCTGCCGTTCATGACCTCGGCGGTGGCGATGGCCTGGGTCTGGCGCTGGTTCTACCAGCCGGTGCCGATCGGGCTGTTCAACAACGCGCTGGCCGCGCTCGGCATCCCGCAGGTCCGCTTCCTCAACTCCACCGCCAACGCCCTGCCGTCGATCCTCGCCCCCGCCATCTGGGCCGGCCTCGGATTTCAGATCATCATCTTCATGGCCGGGCTGCGCGCCATCCCGCGCAGCTATTACGAGGCGGCGCGGATCGACGGCGTCTCGGGCTGGGCCACGCTCACGCGGATCACCCTGCCCCTGCTCCGGCCGACCATCGTCTTTCTGGTCGTGTTCTCCTCGATCGGCTTCCTGCGCATCTTCGACCATGTGTTCAACATGACGACGAACGATCCGGGCGGGCCGCTCAACGCCTCGAAGCCCATGGTGCTGATGATCTATCAGACCGCCTTTTCGAGCTTCGACATGGGCTATGCCGCGGCGCAGACGGTGGTGCTGTTCGTCGTGCTGCTTGCGGTCAGCCTCTTGCAGCTGTGGCTGATGCGGGACCGCGCATGACCGCCCTGCCCGACCTTGCCCCCCGCGCCGGCGCCGAGGCGCTGCTGCGCCAGACCGGCCCGGCGCGGCCGCGCCTCGGGCTCGGCCCGGCGCTCCGCTGGCTGCTGCTGTTCGCAGGCGGGGTGGTCATGGTCGCGCCGCTCGCCTTCATGCTGTCCACCTCGTTCAAGTATCCCTTCGAGGTCTACAGCCTCAGCCTGATCCCCGAGGAGCCCACGCTCGACAACTACCGCGCGGTGCTGGGCGACCGGCGCTTCGGCTGGTGGTTCTACAACTCGCTTCTGGTGGCGACGCTGACCACCATCTCCAACGTCTTCTGGGACTCGCTCGTGGGCTACACCCTGGCCAAGTTCCGCTTCCGCTTCCGGCAGGTGGTGTTCGTCGCGATCCTGTCGACGCTGATGATCCCGACCGAGATGCTGGTGATCCCGTGGTATCTGATGAGCCAGCAGCTGGGCTGGCTGAACACCCACTGGGGCATCATGTTCCCCGGGCTGATGACGGCCTTCGGCGTGTTCCTGATGCGGCAGTTCTTCCTTACCGTGCCCGACGACTTTCTCGAGGCCGCGCGCATCGACGGGCTGAACGAGTTCCAGATCTGGTGGCGCATCGCCATGCCGCTGGTCCGGCCCGCACTGGCGGCGCTGGCGATCTTCGTCTTTCTCGGCAACTGGACGGCCTTCATCTGGCCGCTGATCGTGACCAACAGCCAGCGCATGTATACCCTGCCCGTCGGCCTCACGACCTTCTCGGTCGAGCAGTCGGTGCAGTGGGAGCTGATCATGACCGGGGCCGCGATCTCGGTGCTGCCGACGCTGATCGTGTTCCTGCTGTTCCAGCGCTTCATCATCCGCGGCGTGGTGATGGCGGGACTCAAGGGATGACCGCGGCCATGACCGATCTCGAGCGCTTCCCCCACCCCGTCTATGCCCGCACCGTGCTCGAACCGCTGTTCGAGGCGGTCAAGGCGCACCATGCCGCCGACATGGCCGCCATCGACCGCGCCCATCTGGTGATGCTGGGCGAAACCGGCATCCTGACGCGCGACCGGACCCGCGCCATCGCCCGCGCCCTGCGCGACATCGCCGCCGAAACCGACATCGCCGCGCTGCGCTACGGCGGCGCGCATGAGGATTACTTCTTCCTTGTCGAGGCCGAGCTCGTGCGGCGGCTGGGCGACCTTGGCGGCATGCTGCACACCGCGCGGTCGCGCAACGACATCGACCACACGCTGTTCCGCCTCGCGCTCCTGCGGCGTGGGCAGGCGCTGGCGGCGCAGCTTCGCGCCCTCGCCCTGGCGCTGATCGGGAAGGCCGAGGCCGAGCGCGATACGCTGATCGTGGCCTACACCCACGGCCAGCCGGCCCAGCCCACGACCTTCGGCCACTACCTCGCCGCCGCCGTCGAGGTGCTGTTGCGCGACGGCGCGCGCCTCGAGGCCGCGCTGGACGAGGTGGACCGCTGCCCCATGGGCGCGGCCGCGATCACGACGAGCGGCTTCCCCGTCGACCGGGCGCGGATGGCCGAGCTGCTGGGGTTCCGCGCGCCCACGCTCAACAGCTATGCCAGCATCGCCGCGGTGGACTACACCACCGCGCTCTACGGGGCGATGCGGCTGACCTTCCTGCACCTCGGCCGGCTGGTGCAGGACATGGCCTTCTGGTCGGCGTTCGAGGTGGGGCAACTGCGCGTGCCGGGCAGCCTGGTGCAGATCTCCTCGATCATGCCGCAAAAGCGCAATCCGGTGCCCATCGAGCATCTGCGCCACCTCCTCAGCGTCGCCGCCGGGCGCTGCGAGACGGTGATCGGCACGATGCACAACACCCCCTTCACCGACATGAACGACAGCGAGGGCGAGGTGCAGCAGGCGGGCTACGGCGCATTCGAAAGCGGGGGGCGCGCGCTGGACCTACTGGCGGCGGTCCTGCCCGCCTGCAGCATCGACGCGGGCCGGGTGCGCGCCAACGCCGATGCCGCCTGCATCACCATCACCGAGCTTGCCGACACGCTGGTGCGCGATGCGGGGCTGAGCTTTCGCCAGGCGCATGCGATCGCGGCCCGCACCGCCCGCGCCGTGATCGCCGCCCGCGCGCCGCTGGCCGAGGGGCATGCCGCCTTCGCCGCCGCCTTTCGGGCCGAGACCGGGCGCGCCCCGGCGCTGGACGAGGCGGCGTTCCGCGCGGCGGTGGCCCCCGAGACCTTCGTCGCGCGGCGCGACCGCCCGGGCGGGCCGGCCCCCGCGGCGCTGGAGGCGGCCTTTGCCGCCTACCGCGACGCCTGGCAGGGCCTTTCGGCCGCGGCCGGGCTGCGCGACGCCCGCGCCGCGCGCGGCCGCGCCGCGCTCGAGGCCGCCTTTGCCGCCCTGCTGGAGGACTGAGCCCTTGGCGACGCTGATCCTGCGCGACCTTGTCAAGAGCTTCGGCTCGACCCGGGTGCTGCACGGCATCAACCTTTCGGTCGCCGACGGCGAGTTCATCGTGCTCGTCGGCCCCTCGGGCTGCGGCAAGTCCACCACGCTGCGCATGATCGCGGGGCTCGACGAGGTGACGTCGGGGACGATCGAGATCGCGGGCCGGACGGTGAACCACCTCGAGCCGAAGGACCGCGACATCGCGATGGTGTTCCAGAACTACGCCATCTACCCCCACATGACGGTGCGCCAGAACATCGGCTTCGGGCTTTACACCGCAAGGCTGCCGCGGGCCGAGAGGGCGCGGCGGATCGAGGAGGTGGCGGCGATCCTCGGCATGACCGAGTATCTCGAGCGCAAGCCCGCCGCCCTGTCGGGCGGGCAGCGCCAGCGCGTGGCGATCGGCCGGGCGATGGTGCGCAACCCGGCGGTGTTCCTGTTCGACGAGCCCCTGTCGAACCTCGACGCGCAGCTGCGCACCCAGATGCGGCTCGAGATCAAGAAGCTGCACGCGCGGCTTGGCAACACCATCGTCTTCGTCACCCACGACCAGGTCGAGGCGATGACGATGGCCGACCGCATCGTCATCATGAAGGACGGCCGCATCCGCCAGGTCGGCACGCCGGCCGAGGTCTACCACGCCCCCGCCGACAGCTTCGTGGCGCAGTTCATCGGCGCGCCCTCGATGAACCTGCTGCCGGGGCGGGCCGGCGGCGGGCGCGTGCGGCTCGACCTCGGGGCCGAAATCGCCCTGGGGCGCGCGGCCGAGGGCGCGGTGCTGCTGGGCATCCGCCCCGAGGATCTGCGGCCCGCGCCGGCCGAGGGCGCGCCGCTGCGGGGGACGGTGACGGTGGCCGAGCCGCTGGGGCCCGGCACGCTTCTGCACGTCGATCTGGGCGGCGGGGTCGAGGTGATCGCCACGGGCCCCGGCCGCGCCGCGCCCCGCCCCGGCGAGGCGCTGGGTCTGGCCCCGGATCCGGGCGCGCTGCATCTCTTCGATGCCGCCAGCGGGCGGGCGCTGCGGTGAGCGCGCCGCTCGACCTTCTGGCGGCGGGGCGGATCTACTGCGATCTCGTCTTCGCCGGGCTCGACGCCCCCCCCGCGCCGGGGCGCGAGGTCTATGCCGCGGCGCTGACGCTGGCGGCTGGCGGCGGGGCCTTCATCACCGCCGCCCATGCCGCCGCCCTGGGGCTGCGCGCGGGGCTGATGGGCATTCTGCCTGCCGCGCCCTTCGATGCGCCGGTGCGGGAAGAGGCGGCGGCGCAGGGGGTCGAGGACCATACCACCCCCGCCCCGCCCGGCGCCGATCCGCAGGTGACGGCGGCCATCGTCACCGGGGGCGACCGCGCCTTCGTCACCCGCCGCCCCGGCGCCGCTCTGGCCGAGCCCGTCGCGCTGCCGCCCGCGCGGCATCTGCACATCGGCGAGGCGGCGACCGCACTCGACCATCCGCGGCTGATCGGGCGGGCGCGGGCGGCGGGCATGAGCGTGTCGATGGACTGCGCCTGGGACGGCGCGCTGTTCGCCCGGCCCGGCCTGGCCGAGGCGATCGCGGCGGTGGATCTGTTCCTGCCCAACGCCGAGGAGGCGGCGGCGCTGGCCGCAGCCGGGGTGGCGCTGGCGCCGCGGATCGCAACGGTTGTCAAGCGCGGGGCCGAGGGCGCCCGCGTCCAGCCCCGCGGCGGCGCGCCCCTCGAGGCGCCGGCCCTGCCCGCCCGCGTGGTGGACCCGACCGGGGCGGGGGATGCCTTCAACGCCGGCTTCCTCGCCGGCTGGCTGGACGGGCGCGCGCTGGAGGACTGCCTGCATCTGGGCCTGGCCTGCGGCGCGGCGGCGGTCGCCCGGCCCGGCGGCGCCCGCGGGCTGGAAGGGCTGCCCACGCTGCGCAAGCGCCTGCCGCGGTCCGGCCCGGCCCGGGCCGCCCTGCCATGAGCGCGCCCCCGCCCGCCCCCCGGCCCAGCCGCATGGCGGCCGAGATCGCCGAGATCCCCGCCGTCGCCGCCCGCCTTGCCGGCCCGGGGCCGCAGGCGGCGCTGGCCGAGATCGCGGCCCGCGCCCGCCGCCTTGCTCCGCCCGCGGTGCTGACGCTGGCGCGGGGCTCGTCGGATCACGCGGCGACCTGCCTTGCCTATGCGATGATGCTGGGCCTCGGCCTGCCCGTCGCCTCGCTGCCGCCCTCGGTCGCCTCGGTCAACGGGCAGATGCTGGCGGTGCGCGGGATGCTGGGGCTTGCCATCTCGCAGTCGGGGCAAAGCCCCGACCTCGTGGCCAGCGCGGCGATGCTGGCGCGGGCCGGGGCCGAGGTGGTGGTGCTGACGAACCGCCCCGACAGCCCGCTGGCGGTCGCGGGCGTGGCCTTCGACATCGCCGCCGGGCCCGAGCAGGCGGTGGCCGCGACCAAGAGTTTCGTGGCGAGCATCCTTGCGGGCCTCTGGCTGGTCGCGCACTGGTCGGGCGACCGGCGATTGGCCGCAGCGCTGGCGGCGATGCCCGAGGCGCTGGACGCGGCCCTCGCCGCCGGCCCCGGCGATCTGGCCGGGGCGCTGGCCGGGGCGCGCCACGTCACCGCCATCGCCCGCGGGCCGGCGCTGGGCCTGGCGGCCGAGGCGGCGCTGAAGCTGCGCGAGCTTGCCGGCCGGCCGGCCGACGGCTTCAGCGCCGCCGAGGTGCTGCACGGCCCCTCGGCCCTGCTGACAGGCGGCGCGCCGGTCCTGGTGTTCGGCGCCGCCGACGCGCCCGGCCTTGCCGAGGCCGAGACGCGGCTGACCGCCCAGGGCGCGCGGCTGATCCGGCTGTCGGCACGGCTGCCCGCCCCGCCCGCGCCGGCCCGCCACCCCTTTACCGCGGCGCTGCCGCAGATCGTCCCCGTCTATGCCGCGCTCGAGGGCCTGGCCCGCGCCGAGGGCCGCGACCCCGACCGCCCGGCGCATCTGAGCAAGGAAACGGCCACGCGCTGAGCCGGCCGCGCGCCGCGACCCCGGCGGCTGGGGACGCCGTTGCCGCGGGCGCTGCGCGGGATGCGCCGCGCGCGGCCGCCGGGGCCAGGGGGCGTGGACCGGCGCCGCGCGGCGGGGCCGCTGCGCCCGCGCCCGACGTTGCCCCGAAACCCGCGCCCCCCGGCGTGGCCCCCGTCGGACAGCGGGCCCCCGACCCCCGGCGCCATCCGGACCGTCACCGCCGCCCGCGCCGCGCCTTCCCGCCCCGGTCCCCCGGCCGGCCCGCGGTGCTGCGACCCTTGGCCTTCACCGCCTCCTCCACCGCCGCCTCGACCTCGGACTGCCGCGCCAGCGGGTCGTCGGCCACCGCCAGCTCCACCGCCTCGAGCCGGCGGATCTCGTCGCGCAGCCGCGCGGCCTCCTCGAACTCGAGGTTCTCGGCCGCCTTGCGCATGGCCGTGCGCAACCCGTCGAGATGCGCGGCAAGGTTCGCGCCCACCAGCGGCTTGTCCACCTTCGCCGTCACCCGCGCCATGTCGGTGTCGCCGGCCCACAGGCCCGCGAGCACGTCGTCCACGTTCTTGCGGATCGTCTGCGGCGTGATCCCGTGCGCGGCGTTGTAGGCCAGCTGCTTGGCGCGGCGCCGCTCGGTCTCGGCGATCGCGCGCTGCATCGAGCCGGTGATCGTGTCGGCATACATGATGACGCGCCCCTCGGCGTTGCGCGCCGCCCGCCCGATGGTCTGGATCAGCGAGGTTTCCGAGCGCAGGAACCCCTCCTTGTCGGCATCGAGGATCGCCACCAGGGCGCATTCGGGGATATCCAGCCCCTCGCGCAGCAGGTTGATGCCGATCAGTATATCGAAAGCGCCGAGACGCAGGTCGCGCAGGATCTCGATCCGCTCCAGCGTGTCGATGTCGGAGTGCATGTAGCGCACCCGGATGCCCTGTTCGTGCAGGTATTCGGTCAGGTCCTCGGCCATGCGCTTGGTCAGGGTGGTGACCAGCGCCCGGTTGCCCGCCTTCGCCACCTTGCGGCATTCATCGAGCAGATCATCGACCTGGCTGGTGACCGGGCG
>CALJZN010000063.1 GCA_937983405.1 uncultured Paracoccaceae bacterium | reverse complement strand
GCCTTCCTGATGGGATCGTCCTTCAAGGAGGATCCGGCGCTGCCCAACTTCGCGGTGTTCGACAACTACATCCAGGATGCGAGCTATCTTACCGGCATCATCGCCGGGGCGATGACGGCCTCGGGCCGGATCGGCATGGTCGGGGGCTTCCCGATCCCCGAGGTCAACCGGCTGATGAACGCCTTCATCGCCGGCGTGCGCGAGACGCGGCCCGACGCGCGCTTCCAGGTCAGCTTCATCGGCTCGTGGTTCGACCCGCCCAAGGCCAAGGAGACCGCCTTCGGCATGATCGAGGCCGGGGCCGACGTGATGTATGCCGAACGCTTCGGCGTGTCCGACGCCGCCCGGGAACGGGGCGTGCTGGCGATCGGCAACGTCATCGACACCCAGCCCGATTATCCCGACACGGTGGTCACCTCGGCGCTGTGGCATTTCGAGCCGACGATGGATGCCGCCATCGCCGCGGTCAGGGCGGGCAGCTTTGCGGCCGCCGACTACGGCATCTATTCCTTCATGCGCTACGGCGGCTGCTCGGTGGCGCCGCTCGGCACCTTCGCGGGCCGCGTGCCCGAGGCCGCGGTGCGGCTGATGGCCGAGCGCGAGGCGGCGATCCGCGCCGGCAGCTTCACCGTCGCCATCGACGACGACGAGCCGAAATCGTCGTGACCATGGGCGCGGCCGGGGACGAGGGGGACCCGGCGCCGCGCCCGGCCTCCGCGGCGGCGCCGGTGGTGCTGCGCATGGCGGGCATCGTCAAGCGCTTCGGCGCGACGCTCGCCAACGACGGCATCACGGTGACGCTGCGGCAGGGCGAGATCGTGGCGCTGCTGGGCGAGAACGGCGCCGGCAAGACGACGCTGATGAACATCCTCTTCGGCCATTACGCGGCCGATGCCGGAACCGTCGAGGTCTTCGGCCGCCCCCTGCCGCCGGGCCGGCCCGGCGCGGCCATCGCCGCCGGCCTCGGCATGGTGCACCAGCATTTCGCGCTGGCCGACAACCTCAGCGTGCTCGAGAACATCGTGCTCGGGACGGTCCCGTTGTGGCGCCCGGGGCTCGGGCGGGCGGCGGCGCGGGCGCGCATCGTGCGGCTGTCGGCCGATTTCGGCCTGGCGGTGGACCCCGACGCGCCGGTGGGCCGGCTGTCGGTGGGCGAACGGCAGCGGGTCGAGATCCTCAAGGCGCTCTACCGGCAGGCGCGCATCCTCATCCTCGACGAGCCGACCGCGGTGCTGACCCCGCAGGAGGTCGAGGCGCTGTTCGCCACGCTGCGGCGGATGGTGGCGCAGGGGCTGTCGGTGATCTTCATCAGCCACAAGCTGCACGAGGTGCTGGCGGTGGCCGACCGCGTCGTCGTCCTGCGCCAGGGCCGGCTTGCGGGCGAGGTCGCCGCCGCCGCGACCGACCGCGCCGCGCTCGCCGCGCTGATGGTGGGCAGCGACCTGCCCGCGGTGACGATCCGGCCGACCGAGCCCGGGCCGGTGCTGATGCGGCTTGCCCATGTCCACACCGCCCCGCGCGGCAGCCGGCCGGGGCTGGTGGATGCCAGCCTCGAGCTGCGCGCGGGCCAGATCACCGGCATCGCCGGTGTGGCGGGCAACGGGCAGGCGGCGCTGGCCGATCTGGTCTCGGGCCTCGAGCGCCCGGCGAAGGGCAGGGTGACGCTGTTCGACGCCCCGCTGCCCGCCTGGGGGCCGCGGGCGGCGGTGCGGGCGGGGGTGGGGCGCATCCCCGAGGACCGCCACCGCCAGGGCAGCATTGCCGACTTCGACCTTGTGGAGAACGCGATCCTCGAACGCTACCGCGACCCCGGACTGTCGCGCGCGGGGCTGATGAACTGGCGCCGCGCGCGCGCCTTCGCCCGGCAGATCATCGCGGCCTACGACGTGCGCTGCCCCGGGCCCGACACCCGCATCCGCCTGCTCTCGGGCGGCAACATGCAGAAGCTGATCCTCGGCCGCGTGCTCGAGGCGGGGCCCAGGATCATCCTGGCCAACCAGCCGGTGCGGGGGCTCGATGTGGGCGCCATCGCCTATGTCCAGTCGCGGCTGGTGGCGGCGCGCGACGCGGGCGCGGCGATCCTGCTGATCTCGGAGGACCTCGACGAGGTGCTGGCGCTGGCCGATGTGGTGCATGTGATCGCGCGCGGCCGCCTTTCGCCCGGCTTCCGGCGCGGGCAGGTGGGGCCGGTCGAGCTGGGCCTGTGGATGTCGGGCGAGGCCTTCGCGGAGCGCCCCGATGCGGCTTGAGCCGATCGCCCGGCCCTCGGCCCTGCGCCTGGCGGGCCTGCCGCTTCTGGCGCTGGCCGCGACGGTGGCGCTGGCCGCGGGGCTGGCGGCGTTGGCGGGGGGCGAGCCGCTGGCGGTGCTGGGCCTGATCGTCAAGGGGGCGGCCGGGTCGCGCTTTGCCCTGCTCGAGACGCTCAACCGCGCCACGCCGCTGATCTTCACCGGGCTTGCGGTGGCGGTGGCCTTCCGCGCCAAGCTGTGGAACATCGGCGGCGAGGCGCAGCTTTACATGGGCGCGCTGGTCACGGTGGTGCTGGGCACCGGGGCGCTGGGCTGGCCTTCGCCCGCGCTGCTGCCGGCACTGGCGCTGGCCGCGCTCATGGCCGGGGCGCTCGTGCTGCTTCTGCCCGCGCTTCTGAAGGTGCGGCTGGGGGTGGACGAGGTGGTGACGACGCTGCTGCTGAACTTCGTCGTCCTGCTGGTCGTCTCGATGCTGCTCGAGGGTCCGCTGAAGGACCCCCGCGCGATGGGCTGGCCGCAGTCGGCGCGGCTGGTCCCCGAGGCGCGGCTGCCGCGCATCGTGGACGGGCTGCGGCTGCACTGGGGCTTCGCCCTGGCCCTGATCGCGGCGGCGGCGGTCTGGCTGATCCAGACGCGCACCACGCTTGGCTACGAGATGCGCGCGGTGGGTCTCAACCGCGAGGCGGCGGCCTTCGCGGGCATCCCCGTGGGCCGGGTGATCCTCAGAACGGCGCTCCTCTCGGGGGGGCTTGCAGGGCTTGCGGGCTTTTCCGAGGTGGCGGGGCTCAGGGGCAACCTCACCCTCGCGCTCTCGCCCGGCTTCGGCTACACCGGCATCATCGTCGCGATGCTGGCGCTGCTGCATCCGCTGGGGGTCGTCCTGTCGGCGGTGTTCGTCGCCGGCGTCTTCGTCGGCGCCGACAGCATGAGCCGGGCGGCGGGCGTGCCGAGCTACATCGCCGACATCCTGCTGGCGGCCGCGCTGCTGTTCATGGTGCTCGCGCTGATGCTCACGCGGTTCCGTCTGGTGCGGGGGTAGGGGATGGCCGAGATCGTCGAGATCCTCGCCTCGGCGACCTTCTGGGCGGCGGTGGTGCGCATCGCCACGCCGCTGGTCTTCGCCACCCTGGGCGAGCTGATCTGCGAGCGCGCCGGGGTGCTCAACCTCGGGATCGAGGGGATCATGGTGGCGGGGGCCTTCACCGGCTGGGTGGCGGTCTGGTCGGGGGCCGGCCTCTGGACCGGCGTGACGGTGGCGGCGGGGGCGGGCATGGCCTTTGGCCTGCTGCACGCGGTCCTGACGGTGCCCTTCGCCCTGTCGCAGCATGTC
>CALJZN010000062.1 GCA_937983405.1 uncultured Paracoccaceae bacterium | reverse complement strand
GCACGCTCCTCCGGCGCCGCGTCGATCTGGTCATACGCCTTGAACTCGCCGAAATACTTCGTGATCGCCGCCGTCAGCGTCGTCTTCCCGTGATCGACGTGGCCGATCGTCCCCACGTTCACATGCGGTTTCGTCCGTTCGAACTTCGCCTTCGCCATGGCGCGCGCCTTCCCCTGGAGGAGCCGTCGAAGGCCCCGAGTCACGATCGCGCGCCATCTAGCGAGGGCGCCGCGGGAAATCAAGCCGATCCGGAGCGCGGGACCGGCGCGGTCCGCCCGGGGACCTCCCGGAGATCAGGCGAAGCGGTTGTCGCGCGGAAAGCCGCGGGGGGCCGTCCGGCCGACCGAGCCGCGGGGCCCGAGCCATTCGCCGAGGTCGGGCTCGTGCCGGGTGCGGCCGGCGGGGTCCTTCCACGCCAGCCCCTCGGCGAGCGTCAGCGTCGTGGCGTCCGCCAGACCGCCGTCCTTGTAGCGCTGCAGCCGCACGCCCTTGCCGCGCGCCATCTCGGGCAGCTCGGCCAGCGGAAAGACCAGCAGCTTGCGGTTCTCGCCCACCACCGCGACATGGTCGCCCCGCACCTCGCGCACCAGCGCCGCGCGCACGCCGGGGCCGAGGTTCAGCACCGCCTTGCCGGCGCGGGTCTGGGCCAGCACCTCGTCGGCGGGCACCACGAAACCGTCGCCCGCGCTCGAGACCACCAACAGCCGCGCGCCGGGGCGGTGGACGAAGAGCGCGACGATCTCGGCCTCGTTGGGCAGATCGACCATCAGCCGCACCGGCTCGCCCATTCCCCGCCCGCCGGGCAGGCCCGCGGCGGCGAGCGTGTAGAACCGCCCGTTCGAGCCGAACAGGACCAGCCGGTCGGTCGTCTCGGCATGCAGATGAAAGCGCGGGCCGTCGCCGTCCTTGAACTTCAGCTCCTGCCCCTCGGGCAGATGGCCCTTCAGCGCCCGCACCCAGCCCATGCGCGAGCAGACCACGGTGAGCGGCTCGCGCTCGACCATCGTCTCGGGCGCGGGCTCGGGCAGGTCGTCCGCCGCGGCCAGGCGGGTGCGCCGCGCGCCCCCCGGCGCGTCGCGGCCGAAGGCCCGGGCGGTGGCCGCAAGCTCCTCGGCGATGCGGGCCCATTGCAGGCGCGGATCGCCCAGCAGGTCGTCGAGGTCGGCGCGCTCCTTCAGCAGCGCGTCGTATTCACGGCGCAGCGCCATCTCCTCGAGCCGGCGCAGCGCGCGCAGCCGCATGTTCAGGATCGCCTCGGCCTGCACCTCGGACAGCTGGTCCTCGGTCGCCGCGCTGCGCGGCGGGGGGGGCACATAGTCGCGCTCCGACGTCGCCCGGGCGACGGGGCGACCCCAGTCCTCGCGCATCAGCGCGTCCTTGGGGTCGTCGTCGTAGCGGATGATGTCGATCACCCGGTCGAGGTTGAGGAAGGCGGTGATGAGGCCCCTCAGCACCTCGAGCCGATGGTCGATCTTGTCCAGCCGGTGGCGCGACCGCCGCCCCAGCACCTCGCGCCGGTGGTCGAGGAAGGCGCGCAGCACCTCGCGCAGCGAGCAGACCCTGGGCACGCGGCCGTCGATCAGCACGTTCATGTTCAAGGGCACCCGCACCTCGAGGTCCGAGACG
Organism: uncultured Paracoccaceae bacterium; assembly: GCA_937983405.1. GTDB lineage: Bacteria > Pseudomonadota > Alphaproteobacteria > Rhodobacterales > Rhodobacteraceae > JAHDXW01. The sequence goes on along the minus strand of CALJZN010000062.1, from coordinate 11,803 downwards.
CGGTAGAGCGCGGCCATGAGCTGCTCGGGCTCGACCGTGCGCGCCCGCGGCTCGAGCACGATGCGCACGTCCTCGGCGCTTTCGTCGCGCACGTCGGCCAGCATCGGCAGCTTGCGCTCCTGCACCAGTTCGGCGAGCCGCTCGATCAGCTTCGACTTCGCCACCTGGAACGGGATCTCGGTGACGACGATCTGCCAGGTTCCGCGGCCGAGCTCTTCCCTGTGCCAGGCCGCGCGCAGCCGGAAGGCGCCGCGGCCCGTGCGGTAGGCTTCGCGCACCGCCTCGGCCGGCTCGACGAGGACGCCGCCGGTGGGAAAGTCGGGGCCGGGCACCAGCGCGAACAGCTGCTCGTCAGGCAGCCCGGGGTCGGCCACCAGCGCCCGGCAGGCGTCGATCAGCTCGCCCAGGTTGTGCGGCGGGATCGACGTGGCCATGCCCACGGCAATGCCGCTCGCCCCGTTGGCCAGAAGGTTCGGGAAGGCCGCGGGCAGCACCACGGGTTCCTGCAGCGTGCCGTCGTAGTTGGGGCGGAAATCGACCGCGTCCTCGTCGAGCCCGGCCATCAGCGCCTCGGCCGCCGCGGTCAGGCGGGCCTCGGTGTAGCGCGCGGCGGCGGGGTTGTCGCCGTCGATGTTGCCGAAGTTGCCCTGCCCGTCCACCAGCGGATAGCGCATGGCGAAGGGCTGGGCGAGGCGGGCCAGCGCATCATAGATCGCCTGGTCGCCGTGGGGGTGGTAGTTGCCCATCACGTCGCCCGAGATCTTGGCGCATTTGCGGAACGCCCCGCCCGCACCCAGCCGCAGCTCGCGCATCGCGAACAGGATCCGGCGGTGCACCGGCTTCAGCCCGTCGCGGGCGTCGGGCAGCGCCCGGTGCATGATGGTCGAGAGCGCGTATTGCAGATACCGCCCGCCGAGCGCCCGGCGCAGCGGCTCGGACAGCGTCGCCGGCAGGTCGTCGGGCGGGGCGGGCGGGGCGGGCAGGTCGGTCATGGCGCCTCTCTAGGCGAGGGCCGGGAAACGGTCTAGCCCGGAAAGGTCAACCGCGACGGCGGCTTTTGCTGCTGCGGCAGGGCGCGCTTTGTGGTAGGCCATCTGGCCCTAGGGCGCGTTAACGATTCTGCGGGGTGCCGGGCCATGCGCTTGCTTTATCTGACGGCCGGGTTGCTGGCCGTGATGTATGCCGGCATGGTGATCTTCGGGGAACCTTCGGCGGCACCGCCGGCGGCAATCCCGGCGATCGCGCCGATCGTGCTGCCCGCCGTCGCACCGCCGCCCCCTGCTGCCCCGCCGGCGGCCGGCGCGGCCGGAACCCCTGCGGCCGAGGCATCCGCGGCCGGGACACGCGCGGCCGAGGCATCCGCGGCCGCCGATGCGCTGCCGGCGCCCGCGATGCCCGGCGTCGAGGCAGCGGCATCCGTGGCCCTGGCCGAGGCGGCGCCGCCCCCCGAGGCCTCTGCCGCGGCCACCGACCTGCCCCCGCTGTTCGCACCCGCGCTGACCGAAGCCGGGCTCGGCGTGCTGTCGGCCGCCGCCACCGCGGTCTCCGCACCGGTCGCGGCCAGCCCGGACGGGGCGGTGCCCGAACGGCGGTTCGTCGATGCCACGGCGGTCAACCTGCGCGCCGGGCCCTCGACGGGCTTTGCCGTGATCGGAGGCCTGGCCGGGGGCACCGCGGTGGAGCTGACGGGCGCGGCGGCGGGCGGCTGGGTTCAGGTGCGGGTCGTGGCGACGGGGGTCGAGGGCTGGGTCTCGGGCCGGTTCCTGCGCCCCTAGCAGCCCTCGCGCCCCCAAGCGGGCGCGGACGAAACCCGCCGGCGGCGCGCGGCGGCGTGCCCGGGCCGGCAGGGCGCGGTTCCATTGCCCTTGCGCCCCCCCATGCCCCCGGTATAACCCGCGCGACCTGACGCAGGGGGCCCGCCATGCCGAAACGCACCGACATCCGGTCGATCCTGATCATCGGCGCCGGGCCCATCGTGATCGGGCAGGCCTGCGAGTTCGATTATTCCGGGGCCCAGGCCTGCAAGGCGCTGCGCGAGGAGGGCTATCGCGTCATCCTCGTCAACTCGAACCCCGCCACGATCATGACCGATCCGGGGCTGGCCGACGCCACCTACATCGAGCCCATCACGCCCGAGGTGGTGGCCAAGATCATCGAGGCCGAGCGGCCCGACGCGCTGCTGCCCACGATGGGCGGGCAGACGGGGCTGAACACCGCGCTGGCGCTCGACGACATGGGCGTGCTCGACCGCTTCGGGGTCGAGCTGATCGGGGCCAACCGCAAGGCCATCGAGATGGCCGAGGACCGCAAGCTGTTCCGCGAGGCGATGGCGCGCATCGGGCTTGAGAACCCGCGCGCCACCATCGTCGCCGCGCCGAGGCTGGCCAACGGCCGCTTCGACATCAAGGCCGGGGTGGCGATGGCGCTCGAGGCCCTCGAGCATGTGGGCCTGCCGGCGATCATCCGCCCGGCCTTCACGCTGGGCGGCACCGGCGGCGGGGTGGCCTACAACCGCGACGATTTCGAGGCCATCTGCCGCGGCGGGCTCGACGCCTCGCCGGCGGGGCAGATCCTGATCGACGAATCCCTTCTCGGCTGGAAGGAGTTCGAGATGGAGGTGGTGCGCGACCGCGCCGACAACGCGATCATTGTCTGCTCGATCGAGAACGTGGACCCGATGGGGGTGCACACGGGCGACTCGATCACCGTTGCCCCCGCGCTGACGCTCACCGACAAGGAATATCAGGCGATGCGCAACGGCTCGATCGCCGTTCTGCGCGAGATCGGGGTCGAGACCGGGGGCTCGAACGTCCAGTGGGCGGTGGACCCCCGGACGGGGCGGATGGTGGTGATCGAGATGAACCCGCGCGTCAGCCGATCCTCGGCGCTGGCGTCCAAGGCCACCGGCTTTCCCATAGCCAAGGTCGCGGCCAAGCTCGCCGTGGGCTATACGCTCGACGAGCTCGACAACGACATCACGCGGATCACCCCGGCGTCGTTCGAACCCGCGATCGACTATGTCGTCACCAAGATCCCGCGCTTCGCCTTCGAGAAGTTTCCCGGCGCCAGGCCCGAGCTTACCACCGCGATGAAATCGGTGGGCGAGGTCATGGCGATCGGCCGCGGCTTTCACGAAAGCGTGCAGAAGGCGCTCGCCGGGCTCGAGACCGGGCTTTCGGGCTTCGACGAGGTCGCGATCGAGGGCGCCCCGGACAAGGCCGCGGTGGTCAAGGCGCTCTCGGTCGCCACGCCGGACCGGCTGCGGCTGATCGCCCAGGCGATGCGCGAGGGGCTGAGCGATGCCGAGATCGCCCAGGCCACCGCCTACGATCCGTGGTTCCTCGCCCGTATCCGCGAGATCGTCGCGGCCGAGGCCGAGGTGCGGCAGGGCGGCCTGCCGGTGACCGAGGCCGGCCTGCGGCGGCTGAAGATGCTGGGCTTCACCGACGCGCGGCTGGCGAAGCTCACGGGGCGGGACGAAGCGCAGGTGCGCCGGGCGCGCCGCAACCTCGGGGTGCAGGCGGTGTTCAAGCGCATCGACACCTGCGCCGCCGAGTTCGAGGCGCAGACGCCCTACATGTATTCCACCTACGAACATCCCGCGATGGGCGAGGCGGAGTGCGAGGCGCGCCCCTCGGACCGCCGCAAGATCGTCATTCTCGGCGGCGGCCCGAACCGCATCGGCCAGGGGATCGAGTTCGACTATTGCTGCTGCCACGCCTGCTATGCGCTTTCGGCGGCGGGGTTCGAGACGATCATGATCAACTGCAACCCCGAGACCGTCTCGACCGACTACGACACCTCGGACCGGCTGTATTTCGAGCCGCTGACGCTCGAGCATGTGCTCGAGATCCTGCGGGTCGAGCAGGAGAACGGCACGCTTATGGGGGTGATCGTGCAGTTCGGCGGCCAGACGCCGCTCAAGCTCGCCAACGCGCTGCAGGCCGAGGGCATCCCGATCCTCGGCACCTCGCCCGACGCCATCGACCTGGCCGAGGACCGGGCGCGCTTCCAGCGCCTGCTGCGCGACCTCGGCCTGCGCCAGCCGGCGAACGGGCTCGCCACAAGCCGCGACGAGGCCTTCGCGGTCGCCGCCCGCATCGGCTATCCGCTGGTGATCCGCCCCTCCTACGTTCTCGGCGGGCGGGCGATGGAGATCGTGCGCTCGGATGCCGAGCTCGAGCGCTACATCCGCGAGGCGGTGCGCGTGTCGGGCGAAAGCCCGGTGCTGCTGGACAGCTACCTGTCGAACGCGATCGAGGTGGACGTGGACGCGCTGTCGGACGGGGCGGCGGTGCATGTCGCGGGGATCATGGAGCATATCGAGGAAGCGGGGGTCCATTCGGGCGACAGCGCCTGCTCGCTGCCGCCCCATACCCTGCCGCCCGAGGTGGTGGACGAGTTGAAGCGGCAGACCGTGGCGCTGGCGCGGGCGCTGAAGGTGGTGGGGCTGATGAACGTCCAGTTCGCGGTCAAGGACGGGGAGATCTTCGTGCTCGAGGTCAACCCCCGCGCCAGCCGCACCGTGCCCTTCGTCGCCAAGGCGACCGACAGCGCCATCGCCTCGATCGCCGCGCGGCTGATGGCGGGCGAGCCGCTTTCGGCCTTCCCGATGCGTCCGCCCTACCCCGCCGGCGTCGGCCCCGACACGCCCCTGCCGCTGGCCGACCCGATGACGCTGGCCGACCCGATCACGCCCTGGTTCAGCGTGAAGGAGGCGGTCCTGCCCTTCGCCCGCTTCCCCGGGGTCGACCCGCTGCTCGGCCCCGAGATGCGCTCGACCGGCGAGGTCATGGGCTGGGACCGCAGCTTCGCGCTGGCGTTCCTGAAGGCGCAGATGGGGGCGGGGACCCATCTGCCCGAGGGCGGGCGCGTGTTCCTGTCGGTGCGCGACGCCGACAAGACGCCGGCGCTGGCGGCGGCGGCGGCCGACCTTTTGGGCCTGGGCTTCGAGATCGTGGCGACGCGCGGCACGGCGGCCTTCCTCGGCGCCCATGGCGTGGCCTGCCGCGTGGTCAACAAGGTCTACGAGGGGCGGCCGAACGTCGTGGATATGCTCAAGGACGACGCCATTGCGCTGGTGATGAACACGACCGAAGGCGCCCAGGCGGTGGAGGACAGCCGCGACATCCGCCGCGTCGCGCTGATGGACCGCGTGCCCTACTTCACCACCGCCGCCGCAAGCATCGCGGCGGTCGCCGCAATGAAGGCCCGCGGCGAGGGCTACGTGGTGCGGACGCTGCAGGGCTGAACGGCCGCCTGCCGGTGCGGCTGCCGGCGCGACCGGTCGGATCCCGCGGGCTTGTGTGCTGGCCGGATCGCGGGTGCGGGCCCGGTTGGGGGACGTACCGTCTCTCGGGGGGCACCCGCGGGGGCCCTTTTTTCGTGCCAGGCGTATTTCAATAACCCGGCAGATCGCGGGTCTCGTCGATGCGGTCTGCCTTTATGCCCCGGGGGGCCGCCCTGCTCTCGGGGCGCACGGCCGAGCGGACCGATGGCAGGCGCGAGGGCCGCTGCACCCCGGCGGCGCCCGGCTCGCAGGCCGAAACATGCACCGAAGGGGGCAGGGTTCCGCGTCCTGCCGGCATGGCGGCATCGTCCGCGCCGGGTGCCTTGCACCGTCCGCAACGGGTGCCGCTGCGCCGTTCTGCAAGCTGCGTCTCGGCCTTGTGAACAGCCGCGGAGAACGACCGCGTCGAACTGGCGCGCAACCGTGCGATCTGGCCTGCGCCGATCCTTTCCGGCGACGAGCACAGCCGCATCGGCGCCCGGATCGCGCAGACCGCTGGGGGAGGGGATGCATCTTCCTGGGATCCATTCGGCGCATGGCTCGCAATCGCCGGCGCTGATCCAAGACGAGGACACGCACCAGAGGTGGATGCCCGACGACGTGCAACCGATCCTCCCGCTGCGAAGCCCCTCGCCCGAACCGCGCGCGGTGCGCTCGTCCCCGGCCGACCGCGACGCCGGAGCTGCCCTGCAGCGCGAAATCGGGCAAGCCCTTGAAGCTCTCGAACCGGCCGCAGGGCAGAACACCTTGCGCGCCTTCGGCTCCCGGCCGTCCGAGCCCCCCGCCAAGGCTCGACCGTCCCCTGCCCGCATCGCGCTCCCCCTTGGCCGCGACCTCGGCTACGACGCGCGCGGAACCCACCGGGCATCCTTTCGACCAGAGCGCGCGCGCCTGACAGGCGCCGACACGCAGCCGGGCCGCGCCTTGCTGTGCCCGTCCCGCCCGGGCGCCCCTGCGCCAGCTACCCCCCCCGGGGATGCGCAGGGTCGGGGCGACGAGGTCGGCGGAGCAGGGGTGAGAGGACGCGGCGAGGACCTCTGCGGTCGACCCCTCCTGCACGAACCGGCCCGACGTCGTCATCGGCATCCGGTCGGTGCCGGTGCCAACCACCGAAAGGTCGTGGCTGATGAAAAGGCAGGCAGGGCCGAAGCGCCCACGCAGCCCGGCCAGCAGATCGAGGGACTGCGCCCGCACCGCCCGCGGCACCGCCCCTGCGACCACCGCCGCCTTCGCACCCTGCGTCGGCAGGCCCTGTTGCGCATCTCGGGCGTGGACTTGTTCGCGCGGCCTCGGCACTTGCGGTGCGGAGCCTTGGCAGGGCCTTCATCCGCGCTGCTGTCCCGGGTGGCGGGGCAGGAGCGGCGAGCGTCCTTCAGGCCGGGATCAGGGGGCCACGGCGGGCCGCCCGGCGGTCGGATGGCCGCCGACGAAGGTGCGACGGTCGCACGACATGGATCGCCGCGCGATCGCCCCGTCGGTCACGCGGTCGGCGCGCAGCGACATGAGCCCGGGGTCGTCCGGCCCCGAGGTCCGCGCCGATGATTGCCTCCGCCGTCACTCGCGCGGCGCCGGCGCCGCCCGGCAGATCGTCCGGTGCACCGCCGGATCGGCCGGCACCGCGGGCGGCCCGGGATGGGGCGTTTGGCGGCGATGGCCGGCGTCCTCGGGCCGCTCGCTGTCGCGGTCAGCCGCCCGGCACGGGCGCGGGCGGCCGGATTTGCCCCGCCCGTCCGTCAGGCGCGTCGGCGACAGCCGCGGGCCCCGCCGGCGCGCATCTCGGAGGCTGCGGCCGTCGCGGGCCGGGGTGAAGAGCTTTTCGGCCACCCCGGGGGTGGTCAGCGCCCAGCCGACCGATCCCTCGGCGGGGTCGAGCCCTGCGGCAATGCAGGTCTGGCCGAGGGTGACACCGGGTCCCGCGTGGCCGCCGCACCAGGCGCGAACGCAAGGCCGGTGGCAAGAACGCCGCGGACAAGGGTTGCCCGTGCGGATGGCACCGGATGGCGCAGGGGGAAGGGTCAGGCCGCCGGCCGTCTCGATCGGCGGCAGACGCGCAGGGATGCCATCGCGGCATGGCAGGCGGATCGAGAGGGCGGGCTCAGCGGCCGCGTGCATCCCCGCCTTCGCTGCCGTCGGCCTGGGACGGGGCATGCCGTGGGGTGGGGCACGACGGCGCGGCGATGCCATCATTCCGTCCGCCTCCGGGGCACCCCGCCCCGGTTGGCGTGGGATCGCATGGAAAGTCTCCGGGCGCCCGCTGACGCCCCCCCTGACGTGCCGTGCCATCCGGCGCGGCAGCATCTCCGGGGGGGTGCACCGCTGGGGCGGCGCGGGCCGCGCCGGGCCTCGCAGGGCGCCCCTGCCGGCTTTGCCATTTCCCCCGACCGCTGCGGGCCGCGTCCGCGTCGGGGTGCAGCGGCATGCCGCGCGCATCAGGGGCCTGCGCGCCGACCGCCGCGGCTCGGCCGGGGCGCCTCAGAGGGGCATCCCCGGCGTCTGCAGGGTCATGCCGCCCTCCGCCTCGGCCGGCGCGGGGGGCAGGCGCAGCACCTCGAGGCTGGCGGCAAGGTCGGCCCGGGGGATGTCGCGGGCGATGACGACGATGCGGCTGGTCGTGTCGCCCTGCGCCGCGCCTGTCAGCGGCACGGGCGGGTCGAAGATGTGCTGCACGCCGTGAAAGACGAAAGGCGTGGGCACGCCCTCGATGTGCACGATGCCCTTGACGCGCAAGAGGTCCGGCCCGCGCAGCGCCACCAGCGTGTCGAGCCAGAAGTCGAACACCGCCGCCGGGATGGGCGCGTCCAGCACGATCGAGGCGCTGGCGATCCGGTCGTCGGCGGCGTGGTGCGAGGCGAGCGCAAGGTCCATCGCCGGCCCCCGCTGCGGCAGGCTGAGGCCCGACAGCCCCGCCAGCGGGTCGGGCGGCGGCGCGGCGAGCCATTCCAGCGCCTGATCCGCCGCCATCGGCGCGCGCAAGGGCGACAGGCCGAACAGCGTGCCCGGCGGCACCGCGCCGCGGGTGGCGGTCAGGCGCGGCGCAGCGGGGTTCAGCCGGTCGAGCCGCGCGGTGAGCAGGGCCAGCGTCGAGGGCTCGGCCAGATCGGTCTTGGACAGCACGATCCGGTCGGCCATGGCCACCTGCGCCTGCGCCTCGCCATGCCGGTCGAGCGTCGAGGCCCCGTGCACCGCATCGACCACCGTCACGATCCCGTCCAGCGCATAGTCGGGGGCCAGCACCGGATCGACCAGCAGCGTGTGGTGGACAGGCCCCGGGTCGGCCAGCCCGGTCGTCTCGATCACCACCCGGTCGAAGGCCAGCGCGCCGGTCTTGCGCCGCACGATCAGCTTGCTCAGGGTTTTTGCCAGATCGCCGCGGATCGAGCAGCAGATGCAGCCCGCGGGCATCACCACCACATCCTCGGCCACGCTCTCGATCAGGTCGTGGTCGAGCCCCGCCTCGCCGAACTCGTTGACCACCACGGCGATGCGGCCCGCAGCGGGGTCGTGCAGCAGGCGGTTCAGCACCGTCGTCTTGCCCGCGCCCAGAAAGCCGGTCAGCAGCGTGACGGGGACGGGCGGGGACGGTTGGGTCATCGCAGGCTTTCCGGTTGCGGGCGCGGCTTGACTGTTATACTATACCGAAATTGCCAGCAAGGCGCGCCGCTGCCCGGCATCGCCTTTCACCCCCGCCGCAGCGTCGCCGAGGTCGAGCACGGCGCGATGCCGGCGCCGCGGCTGGGCGCCGACCCGCACGCCCTATCTGACCACCGATGCCGCCACGGACGCGATGCTGCTTGTGCAGCGTGCCGTCCCGGTCAGGACGCGCCGATGGCCGGAGTGATGGGCGACGGCGGCGGGCTGCAGCCGGAAGTCGGGCGCAGGATCGCGACTGTTCCGGTGGCTCGGCGGTGGGCCGGCCATCCGGATCGCGGCGGCGTCAGCCCCTGCCCGCCCGCAAACGGCTTGCTCCCTGAAGAAGTGTCTCATTTTTCAGGCAAGTGATCGGCGGCGATCCCGGGTGGGGTGCGGCCGGGCGCCTTTGCCGGCTTGATCGCAGGCCACCGGTGCCGCCAGCCTGGCGCCAGGGTCGCAAGCGCGCATGGCTCCGATCCCGGCGGTCCCGAGCCCGTGTGCAGGCCGCAGCGCAGCATGGGCCGCCGCCGCGTCCGGCTGGGGGTGCACGGGCTGACGACGCTGGAACAGGCGGGATCGGCCAAGGCGCGGATACCCCGGGCGCCGGGACCGCCGGAGGTGGTGTTTCTCGACACCTCCGGGGCAGTGACGTCGGGGGATCGGCGGGAACTGGCGCTGGACCTCGGACCGGGCGCTGTGGCGGTTGCGACCACACAGGCGGCGGAACGTGCCTATCGCGCCGGGGCGGGCCCGGCCGCGCAGGTGACCGTCGCGCTGACGGTGGGGCGTGGCGGCTGGCCCGACGGGTTGCCCCGGGAACGCATCCTGTTCGACGGGGCCCGTCTGCACCGCGACACCACCTTCACCCTGGCGCCAGGCGCCGGCTGTCTGAGCGTGGAAACCCCGGTGCCGGGCCGCGCCGCGATGGGCGAGCGCGGGCACAAGCTGGCCCTTCGCGACAGCCGGACCATCCTGTCCGGCGCGCACCCCGTCGCGGCCGAGCGCATACACCCGCACCCGGCCGCACTGGCCCGCGGCGGCGCCGCCATGCTGTGCGGGAACCGCGCCTTTGCGACCGTCATCCGCATCGGCCCGGGCGACTGGCTGGCGCGCGGCGGGCGGTGCTGACCGAACCGGGCGTGTCCGCGGCGGCCAGTGCGGTGGGCGACCGGCTGGCGGTGCGGTCGGCGGCCCGTGACCTCTGCCGCTGAACCGCCAGTTGCGCCGGCATCTGTCGCTGGTGCGACCCGGTTGCCGTCCTCGGCTCTGGCAGATGCAGGACATCATGCATCTGACCCCGCGCGAAAGCGACGAATTGCCGATCTCGCTGGCCGCGATGGTTGCATGCGACCGACGCGGCCGCGGCGTCAGGCTCGACCATCTTGAGGCGATCGCGCTGATTGCCGGTTGCGGCGTCTAGGGCGCCCGCGAGGGCCGCAGCGTGGCCGACCTGATGGAGGCCGGTGCGCATGTCGTCACGGCGGAGGACTGCATGGGCGGCATCGCCGAGATGATCGAGACCGTTCAGGTCGAGGCGACATTTCCCGACGGCACCAAACTTGGGACCGTTCACCACCCGATCCGAAAGGCGGCCCCATGACCCGAGTGACCCCTGGTCTGATCCTGCTGCCCGCGACGGCCAATACCCATGCCGGGCATGACGCCGGGTCGTTCGCCGGCGGGTTCAGGCATCCGCCTGGTGGCGCGGATCACCTGCTGGCGACGGTGGCGGTGGGGCTTCGGGCGGCGCAGGCCGGCGGGCGCGCGCTGACCCCCGCGTTGACCCGCCCGGCGGGGGCGTCGGCCGGCGTCGCGGGCCCCGTGCTGGCGGTCGCGCCATGATCCCGGGGCGAGATCCTTCCCGCCGCGGGCACCATCACGCCGGACGCGGGAAGCCCGGCCATCACCCTGAGGGTGGCCAGCACCGGCGACCGGCCGGTGCAGGTCGGCAGCCACGGTCACTGTGCCGAGACCAATCAGGGCCTTGCCTTCGACCGCGCTGCCGCGCGCGGCATGCGCCTCGACATCGTCGCCGGCGCGGCGGTGCGCTTCGAGCCGGGGCAGCAGCGCGAGGTGCGGCTCATCCCCTGTGGCGGCACGCGGCAGGCGGTCGGCTTCGACGGTGCGCTGACGGGGGCGCTTGATGCCCGTTGAACTGACCCGCGCGCAGTATGCCGCCCGTTTCGGCCCCACCGTCGGCGAGATGGTCCGGCAGGCCCATACCGACCTTATCGTCGAGGTGGAGCGCGACCTGACGATCTGCGGCGAGGAGGTGAAATTTGGCCGCGGCAAGGTGACCCGCGGCGGGATGAGGCAATCCCGGATCAGCCGCGCCGGCGGGGCGATGGGCACGGTCGTCACCCATGCGCTGATCCTCGACTGGACCGGCATCGACAAGGCGGATGTCGGGCTGCGCGACGGCCGGATCGCCCGCATCGGCAAGGCCGGCAACTTCGAAACGCAGCCCGGCGTGGATGTGATCATCGGGCCCGGGACCGAAACCATCGCGGGCGAGAGGCGCATCCTGACGGCGGGCGGGTTCTGCGCGCATATCCATGTCATCTGCCCGCAGCAGATCGACGACGCGCTGCAGGCGGGGACCAATCCGATGTTCGGGGGCGGCGGCGTTGTTGCGTAAGTCACGGCTGAGGCATGACAGCCCCTTTCCCCGGTGGCGTCATGCCACGCGGACGATCTCGGCGGTGCCGAGTGCGTTGAAGCGGTTGATGAGAGCGACGCGGATCTGGATTTCTGCGGGTTGGCTGTCGGGGTGTCTTGCCGCGATGCGTTCGCCGAAGGCCTTCAGGCGCCGCATGTTTGCCTCGATCCGGCTTCGGACGTGGTATCCGGTCCAACGCTTCCAGAATGCCCTGCCGTAGTGGC
>CALJZN010000061.1 GCA_937983405.1 uncultured Paracoccaceae bacterium | reverse complement strand
CGGATGGCCAGGATGAAGCGCTCGTGGAACGCCCATTCCTCGTCCGACATCAGGTTTCGTGCCAAGCTGATCTCCATCGCAGATACCAGCTTGAATCACGGTCAGCGCGCCATGTGAATCCCTTTTGTCAACACGGCGTAGCTTCTTTTCGTTCATCGCGTTCCCGCTGGGCGCATGTGCCAGTGCTTCAGGTCGCCAGGTCCAGCCCGCGCCAGACCGGCCAGATCAGGACAGCAGGGCCGAAGCCCATGAGGGCATAGAGGGCAAGATCAAAACCCATGAATGGCCCGTCGAACAGCGCCCATGTGTAGAAAGTGCCCAGAAAGACCGACATGCCCAGCACCGCCACCTTCATCAGCATCGGGATGGCGAGCAGGTCGCCCACAGGACTGCCGCGCCACAAAAGCCACGCGGTCAGCGCTGTCAGCGGCAGTGCGAAAGCGAGATCCAGCACGAAGATCGTCTGTCCGGGCAAGGGCTGGCGCATGGCCATGGCGGGAAAAAGTTGAACCAGCCAGAGTGCGGCGAACATCACCACCAGCAGCCCGAACAACCCCGCCACCGCGCGGCGCGGTGGTGGGCGTGGGGCAGTCTTCAGCGTTGAGGGATCCACCGCACGCAGAAACAGCAGTGCTGCGAGGACTGACAGAGACAGGATTGCCAGATAAAGCGGCCAGGCGGGGTTCATCACCCGGTCAAAGCTGTAGAGCGCGTAGGCATAGATCAGATACCCGATCAACCCCGCCCAGATCAGCCAGCCCTTGCCCCAGCCCTGCCGCAGCCCGGCATTGACCGCGAGCAGCGTCAGCGCTGCCGGGGCCGAGATCGTGTCCTGGCTCCAGGCACCGGGGCGTAGGTGGTCAGGAACGGCGGCCTAGGCGTCGGGCAGTAGCAGTGCAGCCACGACAGCCGCGAGCGTCAGCACGGCGGCGGAATCGGACAGACGCAGAAGCATCGGGGCGGCGGCGGGAGCAATCATGTCAGAACTCAGCCTTGGTGATGTGGGCCAGAAAGAAGGGCGCATATTCCGGTACACCCCACATATTGCCCAGTTCCACCCGCGACGGGATCAGAAAGCCTTGCTGTCGGATCATTTCCAGCATCCTCCCGCCGAAAGGTTGCAGGCGATGGACCTTGTCGGGGTTGGCATCGGTCCAGCGCAGCGCCCAGACCTCAATCGGGTTTCCTTCGGCATCCAGCGTGATCTGCATGGGTTCAATCTCCTGCACGCCCGCAAAAAGAACCTCAGCGCTGTCGGGGCCAGTCTGCACCCAGTCCGCCCCGAATTGCGGCAACAGGCTCGCCGGGGCCCAGATGTATTCCAGCATTATCCGCGGGGTTCTCGGCGCTGGGCCAGCCGGTCCAGTAGGTCGTGTTGAACACCAGCGTGTGGAACTCCTCGGCAAAGACCACCTGCGGCACGTCGTCGAGGTAGATCTTCAGCGCCTCGGTCACGAGGTCGAGACAGCCCGCGTCGGTCGGCGAGGGCTGCATCGACTGCATCCTGTCGAGCAGCGCGTCGAGCGCGGGGTTGGCATAGCGCGTCACCGCCCGCAGGTTGGTCGACCGCGCGCCGGGCGCGGCGGCATGCTTGGAGTGGCAGTGCTCCGGCGTCTGCCACGGGCAAGGAGGCTGCCGCAGTGCGGCCCGACGCCGATCTGGTCGTTGCCCGACATGAAGGCGTCGGTCCGGGCGTTGTTCTGCTGCATGTTCAGGACCACGTCGAAGCCGGCCGAGCCAAGCTGCTCGCTCAGGATCGGGCCCGAGGGGTCGCCCGCGGCCACGATCATGTCATGCAGCAGGACAGCCCCGCCTGCGTCGGCCGATTTGCCGGCCGCGTTGCGCCGGAAGCCCGCCCCCTCCATCTCGGCCGCCACCGCCGCCAGGTCGCGCTTGTCGAGTGCGGCAAGGTTCAGGCGCGCGTCACGCTGGCCGGCGTAGTCCAGCATCCCCCGGTAGGACGGGAACGGCACCACCGCCTTGGGCATCGCGTCCTCCTAGGCGATGCTCACGATCCGGTCGCGGTCCAGCGCGTGCGAGATTGCGCGGCGCACCGCGCGGTGGTTCATCGGCGCGGCCTGGGTGGTGACGCGCGGCGCACAGACGCAGCCGTCGGGCGTGCCCCACCCCGGCCCCTCGGCATTCCGCGACACGAGGTTGCGGTTCTGGAAGCGGATCGCATCGTAGGCGCCGGCCTGGATCGACCGGCCCATGTCCACCTGGCCCGAGGCGTAGAGCTGCGGCATCGCCCCATGGGTGGCGGGGACCACGACGATGCGCTCGGGTGCCGGCATCCGCGGGACAAGCCCGGCATCAAGCGCCCACCAGCCATCGCGACGGTCGAACACGACGGCCGAGGGCGAACTGTCCACCAGCTTGCAGGGCCCGGTCCCGACCGGCCAGCCCTTGGCGATGTCGAAGTTGGCGAACTCGGTCGCGGTCTGCCCTTCCCGGATGTGCCCGGGCACGACGACAAGGCGCCCCGCCTGCCCGCTGGCGAGGAAGTCGGCGCCCCGGCGCGGTCCGCGCTTGGTCAGCGTGATGATCACGGTCTGCGCATCGGGCGCGGTGGCCGAGGCCACCCATTCGGCGATCACGGTCGAGAACAGCATCCCCGGGCGCGAGGCCTTGAGCATGTCGAAGGTAAAGACCACGTCGGCCGAGGTGAAGGGCACCCCGTCGCTCCACGTGACGCCGTCGCGCAGGCGGACGGTGATCTGCGTGACGTCGGCGTTGTACTCCATGCCCTCGGCGATCCAGGGGATCAGCTCGTTGGTCATGTGGTGGGTGCAGAACAGCGCCTCGTACACCGTGGAATGCAGCTTGCTGCGCTGGTGCAGCAGGACGCCGGCGTAGGGGTTGAAGTTCTCGACCAAGGGGACCTGGTTGTGAGAGTGCCAGCCCCGCGAGATCAGCGTGCGCTCGCGCGGCACCTGCGGCAGCCCCTGCGCCGCGGCGATCGATACAGACCCGAGAAGCGCCGCGTCCACCCCAAGGGTTGCCAGACTGGGCTTTGTCCGCCGCTGACGTGTCGGCTTCGCGCTTCCTTACTGTGCCGCGGTGCGGCCTTCGACCATGACGATAGCATGAACGAGCTATTTCGCATGGACGAACCATGGTTCCCGAGTGAGGGCGTAGCCGAGCCGACAGGGCCGGTCAACGCCCGACAGGGCGGGTGCCCATTGCCCGGGGACGCGCGGGACGGGCAGACGATGGAGCAGACCGAAACGGCGGGGCAGTCGGCCGCACGGTCGGTCAAGTCGGCCGCACGGGTGTTCGATGGGCTCGAATACCTCGCGCCGCTGCCCCAGGGGGCGGGTTTCATGCAGATCGGCGCGGCGCTGGGCATCCCGAAAAGCAGCCTGCACGCGCTGCTCGACGTCATGCCCCACCGCGGCTATCCCGTCCGCGACCCCGAGCGTCGGCGCTACCGCCTGGGCCTGCGGGTGTGGGAGGCAGGGCAGGCCTGTCCCCGCCACCACGACCTCCTCGACGTGGCGCGCGAGGTGCTGCGCGCCACCGTCGCGGTGGTGAACGAGACGGCGCAACTGGCCCAGCTTTCGGGGGCCGAGAACGGCTATCTGGCCGGGGCAGACAGCAGCCATCTGCTTCGGCTGCAGTCCGACACCGGGCGGCGGCTGGCCGCGCACGCCACGGGCCTCGGCAAGGCGTTGCTGGCCGAACTGCCGGACGCCAAGGTGGCGGCGCGGCCGGGCGGGCCGGCGCTGCCGGTCTAAACGCCGAACACCTACGGCACGCTCGCCGGGCTTCTTTGCGAACTCAACCGCACCCGCGCCCGCGGCTTCGCCATCGACAACGAGGAAACGGCGCCGGGCGTCTTCTGCCTGGCGGTGGCGATCCGCGATGCCTACGGGCAGGGCCGGCTGGCGCTGTCGGTCTCGGTGCCCGTGGCGCGGATCACGCGCAAGCGGCTGGCGGCGATCCTGGCCGAGAGCGCGCGGGGCAGCCTTGCCATCTCGCGCCGCGCCGGGGCGCCGGGCGAGGACCCGCGGCTCGCTGCCCTGGCCGATCCCGCCGCCGCGGCGACCGCTATCGACGCGCTGGCCGCCGCGGGGCGCTACGGGCTGTCGCTGCCGGGCTGACCGGACCCGGCCACAGCCGAGGTCAGCAGGAACACCCGTTCGATGGGGGGTCCGCCGCGGGCGGTCGCCCTCCATCTCCAGCACCTCGGCCATGTAGACGCGCCTGCGCCGGATCGCCTCGGCCTCTTCGGCCGGGGGCTGCGCGGCGGGGTCGCGCAGTTGCAGGCCGAAGACCTGCCGCGTTGCCTCGCACAGGAAGATCTCGTGGCGCAGGATGCCTTCGGCCCGCAGCGCGGCAGCCGTCTCGGGCCAGATCGCGGCATGGCGGCGACGGTATTCGGCGGTCATCCCCGGCCGCACCGTCAGCACGAAGCCGCGCGAGACAAGGGGGTCCGGTGCTGTCACGGCGTTTCTTCCATCACCGGCAGCACCGCCCCCGGCCCTGGCCGCGGCGACCAGCGCCGCGATCGTCGCCGTGGTCTGGCGCCGATGCTGCCGGGCGACAGGTTCCGCCCGCGCCCCAGGGCGAGGTCCGCCAGCGCATGCACCGGGCCGGTGCTGACCACGTCCCAGCCGCCCGGGGCCAGCGGGATGCGTTGGGGCGGATCGTCGTTGGTGCGGATCTCGTCGATGCCGCGGTCGAACTCGGCCAGCGCGACCCCGTTCGAGCCGCACAGGAACACCCGCAGCAGCGCCCGCACCGTCTGCGGCATGGCGACCGGGCCCGAGATCGACGCCACCGCCCCGCCCGAAAGCCGCAGCATCGCGGCGTCGGCGATGTCCACCCCCGCCTCCCCGACCGTCATCGCCCCGATCCGCTCGGGCGCGGCGCCGGTCGGGAAGGGCATCAGCGCCGGCGAATGCGACAGCTGCACCGAGGCAAAGCCGCCGCCCGCAGCCGGATCCTGCCGGGTGCTGCGGCCGGGGCGGAAGAAGGTGGTGTCCCACTTCTTCAGGCCGCGGTCGCCGGTGAACACGTCGCGCATGACCGAGATGCAGCTGCGCTTCGCATGCTCCGGCCGCCCGATGGCGCCGCCCGGGATCCGCTCGTGCAGGGCCGCAACCTGCGGCGGGTCGTGGTAGCTGTTGGCGATCAAGAGCTCCCGCCCGCGCTCGCGCGCCAGCCGCACCAGCGCCCAGGCCGCGGCGGGCTCCAGCGTCATCGGCTTTTCGCACAGCACCCGCGCCCCGGCGAGCAGGGCGTCGCGGGCATGGGCGCAGTGCAGCGCGTGGGGCGAGGCGACTACGACGATGCCGGGCCCCCGCGCCAGCACCGCGCGGCAGTCCTCGGAGGCGAAGGCAAAGCCGAAGGCGTCGCGCACCCGCGCAAGCCCGGCCGCGCCGAGGCGGCTGACCCCGTCGAGCACGACCTCGGGGCGCCCGGCGAGGACCGGAATGTGGTTCTGCGCCGCGAACCAGCCCGCGCCGATCACGGCGGCCCTGAGCTTCGTCATGTCTGCGTCTCCGTGGTCAGGGCCGGCGGCGCGAGGGCCCCGGTCTCGGCCGCCGAACAGGCCGGCACGAAGGCCGGCTGCACCGCCTCTGCCGCGCGCGCGCGCAGCATCGCGCGGAACCGCGCCACCGTCGCGGCATGCGCGGGATCCCCGGCAGGGTTCGTCGGTTCCTGCGGGTGGGCAAGGCGGTCGGCCGGAAGGGCATCCTCGTTCGCCGCGATCACCGGGCCGCCGTCCTGCCGCACGTTCATGTCGACGCGGAAGCGCCGGGTGCGGACGCAGGCCCGCCGCGGCCAGCCGCGCCCGTCGGGCCAGGGCCCGACATTGGCGGCCGAGGACGCGCGCGAGCCTTCCGCCCCCTTGCCGATGACGGAAAACACCGCCTCGGGCTCCGCCCCGGTCCGCACGCAGCGCCCCTCGAACGCGGTGTCGGGCGCGATGCCGGCGAGCGTGCAGGAGGTCCGCGCCACGTCGAGCCCTTCGGACAGCGCATCGTCCACCCGCCCCGCGGGCACGATCCCGGGGGCGCGGACGATCAGCGGCACGCGGTGGCTTTGCGGCGCGAAGACGATCTTCGACAGAAGCCCGTTCCCGCCCAGCGAGGCGCCGTGATCCGCGGTGAACACGACCGCTGTCGTCGCCTCCAGCCCCAGCGTCCGCAGCCCGGCCAGCAGCACGCCCACCGGCGCGTCGGGGCAGGTGACCGGCGCGTGATGGTCCGCCTGCGCCTGCTGCATCTGCGCCTGGCTCAGACGGCGGCCGCCGACGACCTCGGCGAAGGTCTCTGCTCAGACGCTGCCCCCGCCGCGCGACAGGGCATGGCGCGGCCAGTCGGCGGCGCGGTAGAAGCGGCGGAAACGGGCCCGGGGGAAACACCGGCGTGTGCGGTTGCAGGCAGGACTCGCGCAGCAGGAAGGGCGCGTCGGCCCCGTCCGCAACCAGCCAGTCCACGGCGTTGCGCGTCACGGCCTCGGGCGGATAGGGCACATCGGCCGGAAACACCCCGCCCACGGGCGAGGGGATGCCGCCGGGCGTGATCGGCTCCAGCGCCGCAGGCGGGGCGACCTTGGCGAACACGTCCATTTCGCCCCGGTGCCGTCGTTCGCCTCCCACAGCATGGGCGGCATGCAGATGCAGCTTGCAGAGGCTGGCGGTGCGAACCCCCGCATCGGCGAAGTGCTCGGGAAAGGTCGGTTGGCGGACGGGAAGCGGGTAGCAGGCCCAGGCGCCCTCGTTGCCGAAGACCCCGGTCGCCTCGGGGCGACGCGCGGTGAGGTTGCTGGTGCGGGCGGGCACGCAGGCGGGCGAGGGGCACCGGTGCCGGGTGAACCGGGTGCCCCGGGCGTCCAGCGAATCGAGGTTCGGGGTCGCCACCGGGGGCGCCGCATGGCCCGGAAAGGCGCCGCCCTCGCCGCCCAGCGCCGCGGCGCGCAGCTTGTCGGCGAAGACCCACAGGATGTTCCGTGGCCGCAGGCGCCCCTTCCATTCGCACCTGCGCACTGCGGTTTGCATCTGCGACCATGCCGCGCCGGCCGACAAGCCGCTATCCCGCGCCGGGACGGCGGCGGACGGCCAGCGCGCCGGCACGGCGGAAGCAACCGGCGATGAAGGACAGCCCGGGCGGCGCGCGCGGGGGTGGGGGGGCCGGGGCGCCCGCCGCGCTTCAGCCCAGCGCCGCCAGCCGCGCCGCCTGACGGGCCATCAGCCGCTCGACCTCGGCCACCGCCGCGGAATCGAGCGCCGCGCCGGGGCGGCGCTGGGCGGGGTGGGCGATGGCGCCGCGCCGCCACAGCACATGCTTGCGCACCGCCAGCCCCACCCCCGGCTGCTGCTCGTAGCGCACCAGCGGCAGATAGGCGTCGAACAGGTCCTGCGCGCGGTCCATGTCGCCCGCCGCGGCGGCGGCCACCACGCCCACCATCATCTCGGGAAAGCCGAAGCCCGTCATCGCCCCGTCGGCGCCGCGCGCCATCTCCTCGGGCAGGAACAGCCCGCCGTTGCCGCACAGGATCGAGAGGCGGCGCTGCCCGGCCGCCTCGGCCGCGCGGATCGCGCTGATCTTGGCCAGCCCCGGCCAGTCCTCGTGCTTGAGCATCACCACCTGCGGCACGCAGGCCACGATCCGGCCCAGCACGGCGGGGGCGATCTGCACGGTCGTGGCGAGCGGATAGTCCTGCACCACCAGCGGCACGCCCGGCCCCGTCGCCTCGGCCACCTGCGCGTAGTAGGTCACGATCTGGTCGTCGCTGCGCAGGGTCATCGGCGGCGCCACCATCACGCCCGCCGCGCCGAGGTCCATGACCGCGCGCGTGAGCTCGCCGATCGCCGCCAGCCCGGGGGCCGACACGCCCACCGTCACCGGCCGCCCCTGGGCCCGCGCCACCACCCGCTGGGCAACCGCGCGGCTTTCGGCATGGGTGAGCTTCGGCGCCTCGCCCATCATGCCGAGAATGGTCAGGCCATCGGCCCCCGCGGCGAGGTAGAAATCGGTGACGCGGTCGAGGCTGTCCCAGTCGATGGCGCCTTCGGGGGTGAAGGGCGTCACGGCGATCACATGGACCCCGCGCGCGGTGGCGTCGAGCAGCGGCACGGCTTGCCTCCCTCATGTCGCGGCGCCTGCAGGGCCCGCGGCGGCCGTGATAGCCGCTGCGCGGCGGGCCGGCCAGACCCTGCCGGCCGCCGCCGTCAGTCGCCGGCCAGCGCGGCGGCCAGACGCTCGCCCGCGTCCGCGCCCAGGATCCACCCCTCCTCGGCCAGCACCGCCGCGGGCACCGCCGGCGCCATCAGTGCCGCCAGCCCGCCGTCCCGGGAGAGCCGCCACAGCGCCGCCGCCAGCAGGCGCACCTGCGCGCGGTCCGCGATCTCGCCCGCGGCCGCCGCCGCCCGGACCGGGCCGCGCAGCAGCGAGGGGTAGACCTCGGCCAGCACCACCGGCGCCGAGATCGGCTCGAACGGCCAGACCGCGATGCGGCCGGGAAAGTCCTGCCGCAGCCGCTCGAGCGCCGGAATGCCCAGAAGCGCCTGCGACCCCACCGCTCCGGTGGTATAAAGCTTCCAGACCGGCTGCGCGGCGGGCACGCACCGTTCCGCCTGCCGCCGCTCGGGCACCCAGCGGAAGCTGCGGTCGGTGCCGCGGGCCGGCAGGTTGGGCAGGTCGCGCCCCGCGGGGCGGCCCCAGAACGGGCCCGTGCCGGGAAAGCGGGCGTTGATCGCATCCGCGACCTCGAAGCGGTTGTTGGTGTTGTCGGGGCCATCCTCGATCCGGGCGGCCAGCCAGGGCCAGAGCGCGAGTGCCCGCGCCTGCCCGGTCAGCGCCGCGGCGAAACCCGCGGGATAGCCGAAGGCGAAGTCCGCCCCGATCAGCAGCCGCGCGCCCGCCGCCAGCGCGGCCTCGATCCGCGCGCGCAGGTCGGCCATCGCCGCGGCCCGGGTGCGGCGGTAGTCGGCGCGCACCCCCTCGGGTCCGGCCTCGCCGATCCAGACCGCATCGGCCGAAGGGCGGGCGGGCGAGGGCGCGGCCGCGGCCGACCAGTCGAGCACGAGGACGCGGGCGACCCTCACGCCGGGCCGCCCGCGGCCAGCCGCGCCTCGGCCGCGGCAAGATCCTCGGGGCGATTGAGGTTGAAGAAGGGGTCGCTCGCCCCGGTCTCGAAGGCCGCCACCCTCGCGCCCGCCGTCTCGGCCCAGAGCCCCGCCTTGCGCAGCCCTCCGTCCAGTGCCGCCCGCAGCGCCCCGCGCAGGGCCACGGGCCACAGGCCCATCGCCGGATGCCGCCGCAGCCGCCCTGCGGCATCCGGCGAGGCGGCGACGGCCGCGCCCCCGGGCCCGGCCGCAGCGGCAAGCCGCGCAACCAGATCGGCCGGCAGGAAGGGCGTGTCCACCGCCACCGCCACGACATGGGCCGCCCCGATGGCCGCCGCCCAGTCGAGGCCGGCCAGCAGACCTGCCAGCGGCCCTTCGCCGGAGCCCCCCGCATCGGCCAGCACCGGCAGGCCGAACGAAGCGAACCTTGCCGGATCGCCGTTGGCCGACAGCGCGATGGCCCCGACCTGCGGGGCAAGCCGATCCAGCACATGCGCCAAAAGCGGCCGGCCGGCCAGCGTCAGCAGCGCCTTGTCCGCGCCCCCCATCCGCAGGCCCCGGCCCCCCGCCAGGATCACCCCTGCCGGGAGCCTCCCCAACCGTTGCCTGTCGCCCACCGCGCCCATGCCCCGCATATTCCACGGCGCGCGCGCGAGAGGAAGCGGTGGCGTGCGATGGCGCGCCGCCATCGCCCCCCTTGCCAACCCGGGCGAAAGGGGCTACCGCCAGCGCGTGCGGTCGGAGTGTGGCGCAGCCTGGTAGCGCACCTGCTTCGGGAGCAGGGGGCCGGAGGTTCGAATCCTCTCACTCCGACCAGACCCCGCGCCGCCCGGGCCCCGCCGCGCTGTCCGGCGCCGGGCAGCCGCGCGGCGGCGTGGACGCGGCGGGCTCGGCACCTGGCGGGCCGCCGCGGCAGGTCAGGCGCCCCGGCCGCGCGCGCTGGTCAACCCGATGCTGGGGCATCCCGTCGCAGCTGCGCCCGCGGCCTTTGACCTTTCCGCCGGACGCGACGAACCTGCGCCGACCAGAGCTCGGGAGGGAACCCTGCATGAGAACGACGCATGTCCTGCTTGCCGCGGCGCTCTGCGCCGCCGGCCCTGCGGCGGCCGGCGATCCGGCCGTCGGCGAACGCGAATGGGCCAAGTGCCGCGCCTGCCACGCCATCGTGGCGTCGGACGGCACCGTCATTCAGCGCGGGGCGAACACGGGCCCGAACCTCTACGGCGTGATCGGCCGGCCCGCCGGGTCGGTGGCGGGATTCCGCTATTCCGCCGGGATGACCGAGGCGCGCGACAAGGGCCTGGTGTGGGACGAATCGACGATGATCGCCTATGTCGCCGACCCGACGACCTTCCTGCGCGAGGTCACCGGCAACGCCCGCGCCCGCGGCAACATGGCC
>CALJZN010000060.1 GCA_937983405.1 uncultured Paracoccaceae bacterium | reverse complement strand
GCTCGATATCGGCCAGCGCCGCGTCGATCAGCCGGGCCATGCCGCCCTCGGCGTCATAGAGCGGCGCACCGGGCAGCGCCCCGATGTGGCACATGCCGATGACGGCCTTCTTCCGGGCACCGAAGAAATCGAAGATCATGTTGTCTGTCCTGTCCTTGTTGAGATCCGCCAGGCGCTTCGCTCGTCATGCTTGGGGTTGCGCGAGGTGCAGATGAACGCCCGCCTCGGCGAGCTGGCGCGCCAGCGGCTCGGGCGGGGGGGCATTGGTCACGAGGTCCGTCGCCTCGCCGAGGCGCCCGACATCGACCAGCGAGCGCCGGTTGAACTTGCTGGCATCGGCAAGGATCACCCGACGGCTGGCACGGGTGAAGTAGACGCGCTTCAACTCGGCGTCCTCGAAGGAATAATCGAAAAAGCCCTCGGCGGTGAGGCCGGAGACCCCGATCACGGCCACGTCGAACCACAGGCCAGCGAACTGTGCGGTGGCCGAGGGGCCGCCCACGGCCTGCTCGACGGGGCGCACGCGCCCGCCGGCGAGATAGACCTCGGGTCCGGCATCGGCGAGCAGCTGGGCGATGCGCAGGTTGTTGGTGAAGACTTTCGCCTGCCGCATCTCGGTCAGCCGCCGCGCGAGGTAGAGCGTCGAGGTGCCGACATCGAGCGCCAGCGTCCGCGCGCCCGCGACCAGACGCGCCGCCTCGGCGGCGATCGCCTCCTTGGCGGCGGCCTCGTGCTGCATGCGGCGCTGGAACTCCGGCTCGTCGGTATCGACGACCACCGGGGTGGAGGTGCGCGGGCGCACGGCCCCGCCGCGGATGCGCGCGAGAAGCCCCTCGCGCTCGAGATCCTCCAGATCGCGGCGCAGGGTCATCGCGGACACACCGAGCGCCGCCGCCATCGGGCCGAGCTGCACCACGCCGCGCGCCTCGAGCTCGCCCAGGATCGCCTCGCGACGCGCCTCCATGCCCGCGATCCGGCCCGATGCAATCGCCTCGCCCGAAGGCCTTCCCGCCACGTCTTCCTCCACGGTCAGGCGGAGCCCGTTGTTCGGCCTCACCGGATGCGCCGATGCCGTGCCGCCGCTTGTGCGTTCAGTTTATCACACGACCTAAGCCTGTTTACAACATAAAAAAAGTAATCTAGCTTACACAAATCTGTCGGGTTCTGGAGGGCCGGATGTCGGTCTGCTACGCGGAGTTGAGCGGGCGGCGCGCCCTTGTCACCGGCGGGGCGCGGGGCATCGGCCGCGCCATCGCGGCGGCCCTCGCGGCGCAGGACGTGCGCGTCGCCGTCGCCGATATCGACGGCGCGGCGGCCGCGGGTGCGGCGGCCGAGCTTGGCCGAGGCTCCGTCGCCGTGCAGATGGACGTGACCGACCGCGCCTCGGTCGAGGCGGGCTTCGGCGAGGTTCTCGCGCAGCTCGGCGGCTGCGAGATCTGCATCGCCAATGCCGGGGTCTCGACCATGCGCCCGGCGCTTGAGCTGACCGACCGCGACTGGGACTTCAACTTTGCCGTCAACGCCCGCGGCGTGTTCCTGACCAACCAGATCGCCGCCCGTCACTTCGTGGCGCAAGGGGCGGGCTGCATCGTCAACACCGCGTCGCTGGCGGCGAAGGTGGGCGCGCCGCTGCTGGCGCATTACTCGGCCTCGAAATTCGCCGTCCTCGGCTGGACCCAGGCGCTGGCGCGCGAGCTCGCCCCCCACAGGATCCGCGTCAATGCGGTCTGCCCGGGCTTCGTGCGCACCTCGATGCAGGCGCGCGAGGTGGAATGGGAGGCGTCCCTGCGCGGGATGACCCCGGAAGAGGTCATCGCCGACTACATCCGCCAGACCCCGCTCGGGCGGCTGGAAGAACCCGAGGATGTCGCCGACCTCGTGGTGTTCCTCTGTTCGGACGGCGCCCGCTTCATGACCGGACAGGGGATCAACGTCACCGGCGGCGTCTACATGGGCTGAAAGCGCATGGCACGGATCACGCTGGACCGGGTCTCGCGCGTCTACGCCGGCGGTGCCCTCGGCGTGCAGGACATCAGCCTCGATGTGGCCGACGGCGAATTCCTGGTCCTGCTCGGCCCCTCCGGCTGCGGCAAGTCCACCACGCTGCGCCTGATCGCGGGGCTGGAGGAGGTCACCTCGGGGCGAATCAGCATCGGCGACCGGGATGTGACCGATCTGCGCCCGCGCGACCGCAACCTCGCGGTCGTGTTCCAGTCCTATGCGCTCTATCCCACGATGACGGTGCGCGCCAACATCGGCTTCGGCCTGCGCATGCGCGGGATGCCCGCGTCAGAGATCGCGGCACGGGTCGATCAGGCGGCGGCGCTGCTCGGATTGACCCCGTATCTCGACCGCAAGCCCGCGGTGCTCTCGGGCGGGCAGCGCCAGCGCGTGGCACTCGGCCGCGCGATCGTGCGCGAGCCGGAGGCCTTCCTGCTGGACGAGCCGCTGTCCAACCTCGACGCGCAGCTTCGCGCCGAGATGCGGGCGGAGCTCGTGCGTCTGCATCGCAGTCTGGGGCGCACCATCGTGCATGTCACCCACGACCAGGTCGAGGCGATGACCATGGGCGACCGCATCTGCATTCTTCGCGCCGGCCGGATCGAACAGGTTGGCGCGCCGCTCGAGGTCTACGCCAGTCCCGCCAACATGTTCGTGGCCCGCTTCCTGGCCAGCCCGCCGATGAACTTCCTGCCCGCGCGGCTCGAGGCCGGGGCGGCGCCCGCCCTTGTGCTGGCGCCGGGCGTCGCCTGGCCGGTGCCGCCCGCCCATGCCGAAGCCTGGGGCCGGGCGGCCGGGCGACCGGTGATGCTGGGGCTGCGGCCGGAGGATTTTCACCTCGAGCCCGCACCGGGGCGCATCGCCTGCGCACTCGCGGTGACGGCGGTCGAGGCGCTGGGGCCGGAAACCATCGTGACCGGCGATCTTGTCGCCGTCCCGGGCCTTGCGTCGCTGAAGGCGCGTCTGGGGCGCGGACAGGTCCCGCGCCCGGGCGAAAGCCTGACCCTCCACGCCGATCTGACCGCGGCCCACCTGTTCGACCCCGCGACCGAGGCCGTCATCCCCAGACCGTCCGTCCCGCAGCCCGTGAGGTCCGCATGAGCATGGCGGGACGCGCCGGCAGCCGCGGCCGGGCCGCGCAGGCCGCGCTGCACCTCGGTCTCGTCCTCGCCTGTCTTGCGGTGCTGCTGCCCATCCTCTGGGTCACGCGCGTGGCCGTGGTGCCGGCGTCGATGTCCTACGCGCCCGGCCTGCTGCCCGAGCTTTCGGGCGAGAACTTCGAGGCCCTCTTCGCCGGGCGATTCCCGCGCTCCTATGTCAATAGCCTGATCGTGGCGGCGGGGTCGGTGGCGCTCGCCATGCCCTTCGCCGTCACGCTCGGCTATGCCTTCGCCCGCTTCGGCACCGCCGGGCGGGCCGGGCGCTTTGCGGTGCTGGCCACCCAGATGCTGCCGCCCGTGGCGCTGGTGCTGCCGGCCTTCGCCATCCTGCGCAGCCTCGGGCTGACCAACAGCCTGCCCGGCCTTGTCCTTGTCTACGGGGCGCTGAACCTGCCCTTCCTGACCTGGATCATGATGGGGTTCTTCAAGGGAATCCCGGTCGATCTGGAATGGGCGGCGATGAGCGACGGGGCCACCGCGGGCCAGGCCTTCCGCATCGTCGTCCTGCCGACGGCGCTGCCCGGCATGGCGGCCGCGGCGGTCCTGGGCTTCATCCTGTCCTGGAACGAGTTTCTGTTCGCGCTGGTGCTGTCCGGCCCGCGCACGGCGACCATTCCGGTGGCGCTTGCGGGCCTGCAGACCTCGAACGGGGTGCAGATCGGCACGGTCGCCGCCGGCGTGGTGCTGGCGGTGCTGCCGCTGATCGTCGCCTCGCGCTTCATCCAGCGCTTCATCGTCGAAGGCCTGACCTTCGGGGCGGTGAAATGACCCCGCAGGATACAACCCGGGCACAGAAGGCCACCCGCACACAACAGGAGGACCACGACATGACACGACATCCGACCTCGCTTCTCGGCGCCACGGTGCTTGCGGGCACGGTTGTTTTCGCAGCCCCGGCGGCGGCCGGGGTGACGCTGCGCGCCCTGATGGAGGACGTGCCGGAGACCAGCATCATCGAGACCCTGCTGCCGCAGTTCACCGCGGAAACCGGCATCGCGGTGGAGTTCGAGAAGATCGGCTACGGCGACATGCATGACAAGCTCGTGCTGCAGCTCACCGCGCCCGAGAGCTTCTACAACCTCCTGTCGGTCGATTTCCTCTGGGCGGGCGAATTCCCCGAAGCGGGGTGGCTCGAGGATCTCGGGCCGAAGGCGCGGGCCTCGGGGATGGACCTCGACGGTTTCATCCCGGCGATGTGGGATCTGCTGGGGCGCGACGGCGACACCATCCCGATCATTCCGATGTACAATTACTCGATGGGCCTGATCTATCGCACCGATCTGCTGGGCGACCGGCCGCTTCCCGACACGCTCGAGGGCTTCGTCGATCTCGCGGTCGAGATGAAATCCGTCGCGGGCGGCGCGGGGCTGGCGATGCAGGGCCAGCGCGGCGACCCGAACTCGATGGAGTTCTCGAACTTCCTGTTCGCTGCCGGGGGCGACTATCTCGACGTCGAGGGCAATGTCGTGCTCGACAGCGACGCCGGGCGCCGGGCGCTTGCGCTCTATGTCCGCGCCATCAACGAGGCGGCGCAGCAGGGCGCGCTGAACGCCAACCTCGACGACACCAGCCGCATCATGTGCGCGGGCGAAGCCTTCGCCATGATCAGCTACTGGTGGATGCTGCCCGCGCTCGACGATCCGGCGGAATGCCCGGCGGTGGCCGGCAAGCTCGCGCTTGCCGTCGTCCCCGGGGGCCATGGCGAGTCGGGCGGCTGGGGCTGGGGCATTCCCCGCAACGTCAGCGACAAGGAGAAGGCTGCAGCCTGGGCCTTCATCGAATGGGTGCAGAGCCCCGAGGTCGTCCGCGCCCGGGCGCTGCAGGGCCACGCACCGGTGCAGTCGGCGGCCTTCGAGGACGCGGAGGTGCTGGCCAGGTTCCCCTACTACGCTGATGCCGGGCGGGTCGTTGCGGCAGGCAAGTCCTTCCCGATCTTCACCTACACCGCGCAGTAT
>CALJZN010000059.1 GCA_937983405.1 uncultured Paracoccaceae bacterium | reverse complement strand
AGCCAAACCGCAGAAATCCAGATCCGCGTCGCTCTCATCAACCGCTTCAACGCACTCGGCACCGCCGAGATCGTCCGCGTGGCATGACGCCACCGGGGAAAGGGGCTGTCATGCCTCAGCCGTGACTTACGCAACAACGCCGCGTTTCCATAGATTTGAAGGCTTTGCACCGAAGCCGAGCAGTCGAGAGGTCCGGAGAATATCGGGGCTGAGAGACCGCTTGCGGGCCTCCCGCCGCAGGGGCCAGTGCTCAGTCCCTACCGCATAACCCTCGAAAACAACGAAAAAACCCGGCCACGGCCGGATCGGGAGACCGCCTTCTTAAGGGCAAGTGGCGAAGAGGGTGGGATTCGAACCCACGGTAGGCTTTCACCCACAACGGTTTTCGAGACCGCCCCGATCGACCGCTCCGGCACCTCTCCGCGTCGGGTTCGACCGGTGTGCGTCTAGTGGGTCTCGCAGCGGCTTGCAAGGTGCCCCATGCATCCGGACGCGAGCTTTCTTGCGGATCGTGGCGCAGGCGCCGTGGCCCCGCGGCAGCGGCTGTCGCACGGTGAGGGTCCGGTTTCCCGGCGGCAAGGTCACGGTTCACCGGCGCGAGGGGCCGGGACAGGGTTTCCCGGCCATCGAGCCTGCGCATCTGGTGACGGCCAGTGGCCATCGGCGCGCGGAACCGCATCGGCACGAACCGCGCCGGGTCGGCCAAAGGCGCCGACGACCGAGCGGGATGGAGCAGTCTGCGCAAGACCGCAGACAGCGCTTCCCCCGAGGCCGGCGAACGGGCCCTGCGGCGGCCTTCCGGCGGCGCGGGTGGGCCTGCGTTGCGCCGGCAGGCGGTCAGCCCGGTAGCGGCCGGGCCCGGTTGCGCGCGCCCCGGGTGCCGACCGATCGGGTCAAGCCGGCCCTGCCGGATGGCGGCCGGCGCGCGGGCGTGCCGGGCGGTATGGGCGCGGCCATGACGGCGCCCGGGCGCGGGACCCGTGGGCTGCGCCGGCCCAACGCGACGCCGCGCAAGCCCGGGCTCGTCAAGGCGCCCGGTTCAAGCCGGGTGGCGCCGGCGTCTCTTGCAACGGCAGCGGCCGACCGCCGGTCGACGCGATGGGCATGTTCGGCGCCATGCGTCGCGGCGGCCCGAGGCCTGAACCGATGGTGCGGCGAAGGGCGACCGTTTCCGATGCGCTCGCCCGGGCTGCCCAGGCGCGCCGCCCGGTCCGGAGCATGGCGCTGGTCACCCGCGGCAACCGTGCAATGCGGTCTCTGTCGGTCGACCGCGCCGAACGGCTCGCCGAGGCCGGCGTCACCCCCCTTCCGGACGCCTCGGCCACCGCGCTGCCGACGCGCCTGCCGGCACGGTCGGCGGGCACGCCGGGGCAGAGGCCTGCCGGCATCACGGTGCCTGCGCAGCCTGAAGGCCGGGCACTCGGCCACCCTCGCACGGCTGGATGCGACCGCCCCGCGTCGTCCGTCCGAGCCCGCCGGGCCCCTCGCGCCAGCGGGCGCCGAGCCGCCGTCTGCGTGCCGACACGCCGGCGCCGGGACGGAGGGCCGCGCCCGGCTGGCGCCGCGGCGGCCCCGTCAGGGCCCGGCGGTCTCGGCCAGGGCACGGCGGCGCACCGAGGGCAGATCGGCGGCCTCGGCGTGGCAGATCAGATTGACCCCCTTCGGATCGGGAACATCGGCCAGCGCGACCGCGGTCAGGCGAGGATCGTCGCCGAACCCGCGGCTGAGGACGAGGCCGCAGCCCAGTCCGGCCGCCACCGCCTCCTTCACCGCCTCGCGCGTGGGGATGACGGTGACCGCGCGCAGCCCGATGCGGTTGCGCGCGCAGGCCTGCTCGACCAGCGTGCGCGTCATCGACCCTGGCTCGCGCATCAGAAGCGCGAGGTCGGCGATCCGCGCCAGCCGCGCCGCCGGGCCCCGCGCCAGCGGATGGTTGCACGGCACGCACAGCCGAAGCTGCTGGGTTCCGATGCGCCGCGCGACCAGATCCCGGGGCACCGTCAGCAGCGAGGTCACCGCCGCATCGAGGCGGCACTGGCGCAGCCCGTCGAACAGGCTGGCGGTATTGCCGACGTGATCGGCGACCTGCAGCCCCGGGGTGCGCCTGGCGGAAGCGCGCGATCAGGGGAATGGCGAAGGCGGGGGTCGCATAGCCGAACGCGACCGTGTGGGTGCGCAGTCCATGCAGGTCCGAGGCCGCGGCCTGAAGTTCCTCGACCCGGGCGATGACCATCCGCCCCCGGTGGAAGATCTCGCGCCCCGCATCGGTCGGCGCGGCCCCCGCGCGCCGGTCGAGCAGGCGCAGGCCGCAACCGGTCTCGGAGTTGTGCACAGGACCTGCCTGACCTCGGTCGATCGCGACGTCTCGGTGCGCCCCGTGCTTGCCGCCGCCTCGGCGCCGGCCGACGAGACGATGGCCGTGTGGGACTTCACCCTGCGCGAGGGCGTGCGCTTGCACAACGGGCAGGAGATGGCCGCCGACGACGTCGTGTCGTCGTTCAAGGCCCATGTCGCCCAGCGCGGCTCGGGCTTCGTCACGCGCTGGCTGAAGGATGTCGAGGCGACGGGCCGCCACGGGGTGCGGATGCACCCGACCGGCGGCTATGCCGAATGGCCCCATGTCGTGGCCGAAGTCCGCCTTGCGATCTGGCCGGCCGGCGAGGCCGAGACCCGCGGCTTCGACGGCAACGGCACCGGCCCCTTCCGGCTGATCGACGTGGACAACAAGCGCGGGTTCCGCGCCGTGCGCTTCGAGCACTACCGGATCGAGGGCCGGCCCTTCGCCGAGGAGCTCGAGGGCCACATCGCCGCCTCGCAGACCGCCATCAACGGCTTCCGCGCCGGGCAGTTCGATGCCGTCTTCAACATCGACCCGACGACGGCGGGGCAGTTCCGCGCTGCCGGCGGGATCGTGCACATGTCGCCCGGGGGCGACCAGTTCCTGCTGATCATGCCCAAGAACCTCGACATGGCCCGGAACGACCTGCGCCTGCGCAAGGCGCTGACGTTCGCCATCGACCGCGACGCGATCAACCGCATCGTCTACGGCGACCCCGGCACCGGGGTGGGCAACGACACCCAGATGTCCGGCCTCAACCGCGAGTTCCTGCCGCGCCCGGTGGCGCAGGACGTGGACGAGACGCGCCGGCTGCTGGCCGAGGCGGGCTTTCCCAACGGCGTGACGCTGCCGACCATGGCCTTCTGCCCCTCGTTCCCCGAGGAACCGCGGATCATTGCGATCGTGGCCGGGTCGGTCCGCCGCGCCGGCATCACGCTCGACTTCCGCGAGCTGCCCTGCGACGGCCTCAGCGACTACGGCATGGCGGTGAATGCCCCCATCGGCCGGCCGCGGCGCAACCTGGTGGGGCGGCGCAACCCCGCCATCAACATGGGCCGGATGGACATCGCCAACCGCGGCGCCGAACCCGGCGGCCGGGAGGGCCCGCTGGCCGAACGCTACAGCGCCCTCTACGCCCCGGCCGTGGCCGAGCCCGACGACGCGAAGCGCTTCGCGCTCTACGAGGAGCGGCAGCGGATCGTGCAAAAGGACACGCCGGCCATCATGCTGGGCGGGCGGCGCAACCTGCGCGCACACCGGCCCGAGGTGGTGAACCTGCGGTCGCAGTCGCAGAACTGGTCGAGCCGCTTTTACGACTTCTGGATCGCCGGCTGACCGCGGCCGCGCAAACCTGCGGCCGGGCGGCTGGCGCTGGCCGTGGTCGTCCTCAGCCTCGTCGTTCTGGCGGTGTTCCCGGGCACCGAGATCCTGCCGGGCGACGCGATCACGGCGATGATCCCGCAGGACGAGCTGATCTTCTGTTCCGAGGCCGATCTCGGCGCGCCGCGGGCGGCCGAGCGTCGAGCTCGCCCTGCGCACCTCCTCGGCGATCCTCAAGATCAGCGCGCTATCCTTTCCCGGCCTCGGCATCAGCCAGCCCACCCCCGACCGGGGGCTGATGGTGCAAGAGGCGATGGGCGTGGTCTCCACCGATCCGTGGTTCCTGCTTCTGCCGGCGCTGATGCCGGCCAGTCTGATCGTCGGGCTGAACTTCCTCGTCGACGGCATGGCCCGGGCGCTCGGCGCCGACGCGGGAGGCGGGGCATGACCCGGCCGGGACGGGCCTTCGCGGACGCCGCCGGGACCGCGCCGACGGGCGCCGATCACGTCCGGGTCGAGGCGCTCTCGGTCGCCTTCCGCGATGCCGCGGGGCCGAGCGCCTGGCGCTCTGCGGCGTGGGCCTCGACCTGCCGCGGGGGGCGACGCTCGGCATCGGCGGCGAAAGCGGCGGCGGCAAGTCCACGCTCGCGGGCCTCATCGCGGGGGTGTTCGCCGGCCATGCGGGAACGATCCGCCTTGACGGCGCCCCCCTCGCGGGGCTGGCGCGGGGCCGCCCGGCCGATCTGCGCCGGCGCGTGCAGATGGTGTTCCCGGATCCGCTCGCCTCGCTCAACCCGCAGCACGGCGTCGAGGCGCTGATCGCGCGCCTGCTGCGGCTGTTCCTGGGCCTTTCGCGCGCCGCCGCCCGCGACCCTTTGCGCGCGCTTCTGGCCGAGCTCGAGCTCGACCCCGGGATCATGACGCGCTTTCCCCGCCGGCTTTCCGGCGGCCAGCAGCAGCGCGTGGCGATCGCGCGGGCCTTCGCCAGCAAACCCGATCTGCTGATCTGCGACGAGAGCACCTCGACGCTCGACGTCACCGTGCTGGCCCTTGTGCTCGACACCATGCAGCGGCTCCGGCGCGACCGCGGCACGGGCTATGTCGTCATCGCGCACGACCTGCCGATGGTGGCGCGGATGTCCGACACGGTGATCGTGCTGCACGGCGGCCGCATCACGGACATCGCCGCCCCCGCCGCGCTGATCGCCGGCCGGTGCAGCCCCTATGCCCGGGCGCTGCTCGCGGCCTTCCGGGCCAATGCCGGCCATGTTCGCCACCTGTCGGAAAGGACAGCCCAGCACGTCGATTGACGCCTTCGCCCGCCCGGGCCGGTTCTGGAAAGGCAACCTGCACACCCATACCACGGCCTCGGACGGCTGCCTGCCGCCGGCCGAGGCGGCTGCGGCCTAGGCCTTGGCCGGCCACGATTTCCTCTGCCTCTCGGACCACTTCCTCGAGGTCTGCGGCTTGCCGCTGACCGAGCCTGCCGAGGATGCGCCCGCAGGGCTGACGCTGCTGCGCGGCGCCGAGGTGCATGCCCCGGCCACCGCCCCGGGCGAGATCTGGCATCTTCTCGCCGTCGGCCGGCCGGCGGCTTCGCCCCGCCCGCGCCGGACGAGACGGCCCCGGCCCTGGCCCGCCGCTGCCCGGACGCCAGCGCCTTCCTCGCGCTGGTGCATCCCGAGTGGTAGGGGCTTGCGCCCGGGGATGCCGCGGCGATCCCCGGGGCCCATGCGGTCGAGGTCTGCAACCAGACCTCCGCCGTCCACGCCGCCCGAGGCGAGGGAAGCGATCTGCTGGATGCGCTGCTGAACGGCGGGCGGCCGATCCATGCGCTCGCCTGCGACGATACCCATTTCGACGTCCCCGGCCGGCCGATGGCGGATGCCTTCGGCGGCTGGGTCATGGTCCGCGCGGCCGCGAACGCGCCCGAGGCCCTGCGCGCGGCGCTGAACGCGGGCGACCACTGCTCCACCCAGGGCCCGCTGCATGACCTCGCCCTCGCGGGCGGACGGCTCGCGGTCGCCCGTTCGCCGGCCGCGCAGATCGCGCTGCTCGGCCGCGGCTCGCGGACGGCGGCGTCAGGGCGCGGCGCGGGCGCGGTAGCCCTCGGCCAGGCTGAAGACCAGGTCCACCAGTGCGTTGCGCTCGTCCGACAGGGCAAAGACGGCCTCCTCGCTGCCCGACTGGAACTCGGGAACCGCAATGCGCCGCACCGTGTCCGAGCGGTAGGTTCCGTGCCGCCACATGAAGCCGATGCCGATGCCGACCGCGACCGCCTCGTAGACCGCATCGCGGGTGTCGGCGACGAGCACGGGCTCGGGCACCAGGCCCGCCCGGCGGAAGGCGCGGTCGACGACCTTCTGGGTCGAGGAGCCGCGCGAGCGGAACACCAGCGGATGGCGCATCAGCTGCTCGAGCGTCAGCGCCCCGGACTCGGCCAGCGGATGCCCGGGCGCGACGATCGCCACCACCTCCTGGCGCAGCAGCGGCGCACGGCGAAAGCGGGGGTCGGCGGGCACGTCGGGCAGGATGCCGAGCTCGACCTCGCGCTTGAGCACCGCCGCGAGGATGTCCTGGTGCGAGCCCGACACCACGCTGACCGACAGCCCGCGGTGCTGGCCGATGACCTCGCCGATCAGCGCGATGCCCGGCATCGAGTTGCCAAGCCCCACCCGGAGCCGCAGGTTGCCCGCCGGATCGCGCCGGTCGAGGATGCGCCGGGCCTCGCGCTCGGCCTCGCGGATGCGCTCGCCGATCTCGCACAGCTCGCGGGCGACGGGCGTGGGGGTCAGCCGGCCGTCGATGCGGTCGAACAGGCGGATGCCCTGCTCGGCCTCGAGCCCGCGAATCTGCTGCGCCACCGCCGCATGGCTGAGGCCGAGCGCCCGGGCCGCGGCCGAGAACGACCCCTCCTCGGCCACATGCATGAGCGCGCGGAGCCGGGCCGGCGTGAGGCTGCGCGATCCTGTGGAAACCGGCGCTTTCATCATCCGAAAGCTTAACCTTCAGATGTAACGCACCGGTTACAGTGCGGGGCGACCGTGCCCGTGCCGGAGGGGATCCGGACGACTCATCAAGGGATGAACGGACCGCCGCTGCGCGGTCCGCCACGGGGGGCGGCCCGGCCGCCGCGCCGCAGGAGAGGCCATGCTGGGCGGAATCGATCTGCGCGACTTTCTCGAAGGCCCCTGGGCGGGGCGCCGCGCCATTCTGGCCGATCTCGACGGCTGCCTGCTTGCGGGCGGCACGGTGCTGCCGCAGGCGGCCGAACTGGTCGCGCGCCATGCCCGGCAGCTCTGGATCGTGTCCAACAACTCCGGCGACACCGGCGCGACGCTGGCCGCCCGGCTGGCGGGCCTCGGCCTGCCGCTCGGCCCCGAGCGGCTGGTGCTGGCGGGCGAGCAGTGCCTGCTGCGCCTGGCCAAGGCGCATCCCGGGGCACGCGTGGCGCTGTTCGCCGCGCCGCCGCTGCGCGCGCTGGCCCGCCGGATCGGCCTGCGGCCCGACCGCGACTGCCCCGAGGTCGCGCTGCTCGCCCGCGACCCGGGCTTCGATTTCGCCGACCTCGCGCTTCTGATGGCGCTGGCCCATCGCGGCGTGCCGGTCTGGCTGACCAATGCCGATCCGTCGCACCCCGGCCCCGACGGCACGCCCCTGCCCGAGACCGGGGCGCTGTGGGCCGCGCTGGCCGCGGCGGTGCCGGTGGCGCCCGCGGGCGGGCTCGGCAAACCCGCGCCGGACCTGGTCGAAACGGCGCTGCGGCTGGCCGGGGCGCATCCGGCCGAGGCGGTCTTTCTGGGCGACACCGACGCCACCGACGGCGCGGCGGCGCGGGCGGTGGGCGTCGATTTCGTGCTGATCCGCCGGCCCGGCACGCCCGCCGCCGCCGCCGACGGCCCGCGGGTGGGGGCGGCGCGATGCTGAGATACGCCCTGCGCACCCTCGCCCGCATGGCGGTGACCTTCCTCGTCATCGTCACGCTGGTGTTCTTCGCCACCCGCATCTCGGGCAACCCGCTCGACTTCATCCTCGCCGACGGGCTGACCTCGGAAGACCGCGCGATCCTGATCCGCTACTACGAGCTCGACCGGTCCTGGTGGCATCAGTATCTGGCCTTCCTGCGCGGCTTCTGGGACGGCCAGTTCGGGCTGTCCTTCATCGAGCGCCGCCCGGTGGGCACGATCGTGCTCGAGCGGCTGTGGCCCACGGCGCAGCTGCTGCTGTCGGCGATGGCGCTGACGCTCGCGCTCGCGCTGCCCCTCGGGATCCTCGCCGCGATGCACCGCGACCGCTGGATCGGCAGCGCGGTGATGACGCTGGCCTTCCTGGGCTATGCGGTGCCGAACTTCGTGCTTGCGGTGTTCCTGATCCTGATCTTCGCCTATTGGCTCAACTGGCTGCCGGTGGTGGGCAATGCCACCGCCTGGCACTTCATCCTGCCCACGCTGACGCTCGCCTCGGGGCTCGTGGCCGCGCTCACGCGCTTCACCCGCAACGCCATGCTCGACGTGCTCGGGCAGGACTTCATGCGCACCGCCCGCGCCAAGGGCCTGTCCGAGCGCGCGGTGATCCTGCGCCACGGGCTGCGCAACGCGGGCATCACCATCCTGTCGGTGGTGGGGCTGCAGGTGGCGGGGCTTGCCGCGGCGGGCTCGGTGGTGGTGGAGTCGATCTTTGCCTGGCCCGGCATCGGCGAGCTGCTCGTGCGCTCGGCGATCCGGCGCGACTATCCGGTGCTGCAGTTCGGCGTGCTCACCGTGGCCTTCGCGGTGATCGTCATCAACGCGCTGATCGACCTGGCCTATGCCTGGGCCGATCCGCGGCTGCGCCAGAGGGGGGCCTGAGCATGGCAACGCTGGCCGATACCCCCGCCCGGGGCCCCGCCGGCGCCGCCCGGACGCTGTGGCGCGAGATGAACGCCATCCAGCGCCTGGCGCTGGCGCTGGCGGTGATCCTGGCGGTTCTGGCGCTGCTGGCGCCCGTGCTCGCCCCGTTCGAGCCCAACGCCCAGTCGCTGATGAACCGGCTGCGTCCGCCGGTGGGGTTCGAGCGGGCGCGGCCCGGCTACTGGCTCGGCACCGACGAGCTCGGCCGCGACCTGCTCTCGCGCTGCCTCTACGGGCTGCGGCTGACCCTGGGGCTGGCCTTTCTCGGGGCGCTCATCGGCCTTGTCATCGGCGGCACGCTGGGGCTGCTGGCGGGGGTGCGCGGCGGGCGCACCGACGCGCTGGTGATGGGCGCGGTCGACACCCAGATCGCGGTGCCCTTCACGCTGATCGCGCTCTTCGTGCTGGTGGTCTTCGGCAACACGATTGCGGTGATGGTGCTCGTCCTCGGCCTCTACGGCTGGGAGCAGTATGCCCGCATCGTCCGCGGCGAGGTGATGAAGCTGATGCGGATGCCCTTCATCGAGGCCGCGCGCGCCGCCGGCGCGGGCCCGGCCCGCATCGCGCGGGTGCATCTGCTGCCCAACCTCGTCTCGCCGCTGGTGGTGCAGTTCACGCTCTCGCTGTCGAACATCATCCTGCTCGAATCCACCCTGTCCTTCCTCGGCCTCGGCGTGCAGCCCCCGACCGCGACCCTCGGCGCGATGGTCGGCGTGGGCCGCGACTTCATGCCGACCGCCCCCTGGATCGTGCTGGCCCCGGCCCTGTCGATCCTGATCGTGACCTTCGCCGTGCAGATCCTCGGCGACTGGCTGCGCGACCGCGCGGACCCGCGGTTGCGCAAACGCTAAGGTCGCGCCCCGCCCGGGGCGCGCACCATTCGTCCACCGGAAACGGAGACCCCCGATGTCCCACCTGCTCAAGGCCACCGCCCTTGCCACCAGCCTTGCCGCGCTGATCGGCGCGGCCCAGGCCCAGGAGATCACCGTCGTCGCCGGCAACATGTCGAGCTACCTCGACCCCGGCCGCGACCACTCCAACGTCGGCTCGCAGTTCTACTTCAACCTCTTCGACCCGCTGATCCACCGCGACTACTCCAAGCTCGAGCCCGAGTGGCTGCCCGGGCTTGCGGTGTCCTGGCAGCTGGTCGGCCCGACGACCATGGAGCTGAAGCTGCGCGAGGGCGTGAAGTTCCACAACGGCGCGACGATGACCGCCGACGACGTGGTGTTCTCGCTCAACCGGATGTTCCAGGCGACCTTCCCGCCCTATCAGGTGCGCCAGCGCGACCGGCTGGGCAACTTCGACCGCGCCGAGAAGGTGGACGCGCTGACCATCCGCGTCCACACCAAGCGCGAGGAAACGCTGTGGGAGACGCTGCTGAACCTCCAGCAGCTCTACATCGTGCCCGAGGCCTACATCAAGGCGCTCGCTGGCGACCCGAACGCGGTGGAGAACGACGACTTCGAGGCCTGGGGCCTGGCCCCGGTCGGCACCGGCCCCTACCGGCTGGCCGAGTTCGTCCCCGGCCAGCGCATCGTCTACGAGCGCTTCGACGACTTCTGGGGCGAGCCCGCGCCGCTGGCGCGGGTGACCGTGCGGCATGTGCCCGAGGTCGCCTCGCGCCTGACCGCGCTGCGCACCGGCGAGGCGCATATCGCCACCAACATCGCCCCCGACCAGCTGGCGCTGATCGAGGCCGACCCGGGCCTGAAGGCCGAGGGGTCGAACACCGCGCTCTTCCATGTGGTGATCTTCAACGTCAACCACCCGAAGATGCAGGATCCGCGCATCCGCCGCGCGCTGTCGCTGGCCATCGACCGCGACCTGATGAACGAGGCGCTGTGGCTCGGCAAGGCGATCATCCCCTCGACCCATTCGATCGCCGAGTTCGGCGCGCTCTACATGCCCGAGCTCAAGACCTTCTACTACGACCCCGAGGAGGCCAAGCGCCTGCTGGCCGAGGCGGGCTATGACGGGTTCGAGGTCGTCTACGACATGCACTCGCCCAGCTACTACACCAACGACACGCTGGCGGCGCAGGCGATCATGGAGATGTGGGCCGCGGTGGGCGTGAACGGGCGCATCAACGCGATCCCGAAATGGACCGGCAACGACCCCAACATGATGGCGCGCACCTGGTCGAACCCGATGTACTTCGCCGACCCGGCGGGCATGTTCGGGGTGATGTGGGCGCCGGGCGGCCCGGCCCAGTCCGAAGGCCGCTTCAACACCGACGCCGACTATGCCGCGGCGTGGGAGCGCTTCCGCTTCTCGACCGACCTCGAGGCGCGCAAGGCCGCCTATGCCGAGCTGATGGAGCGGATCAAGAATGACCCGCCGCTGATCCCGCTGTGGCGGCCCTATGAATCCTGGGCCATGCGCAAGGAGGTCAGCTGGCGGCCGCAGCCGGGCCACATCCCCTATGTGCTCGACTTCCGCGCCGGCGCGATCGCGCTCGACGCGATGAACTGACGCCCCCGGGGCCGCCGCGCCCGCAGCACGCGGGCGCGGCGGCGTCCCCCTGCCGCAGGAGCCGCCCCCATGTCCGTCCGCCTTGCCGTCGTCACCGACATCCACCACGGCGCCCCCTCGGCCGCCAAGCGCGGCGATGCCGCGCTGGCGCTGATGGCCGAATTCGCCCGCTTCGTGGCCGAGGCCCGGCCCGACGCCGTGCTCGACCTCGGCGACCGCATCTCGGACGAGGACCCCGAGACCGACCGGCGGCTGATGGCCGAGGTCGCCGAGGTGTTCCGCGCCGTCCCCGCCCCGGTGCACCACCTCTGCGGCAACCACGACCTCGACTGCCTGTCGCGGGCCGAGAACGAGGCGATCCTCGGGGCAGAGCTCGGCCATGCCACGCTCGACATGGGCGGCTGGCGGATCGTGCTGTGGCGCGCCGACGCGCGCATCCGCCGCGGCCCCGACCATTCGGGCTTCGTGCTGGCCGAGACCGACCTGATCTGGCTTGCGCGCACGGTGCAGGCCGCCGACCGGCCGCTTCTGGTGGTCAGCCATGTCCCGGTGTCGGGCCATTCGCAGGCGGGCAACTACTATTTCCAGAACAACCCCGCCAGCGCCACCTACCCCGGCGCCGAGCGGGTGCGCGCGGCGCTGGCGCTGGCGCGCGTGCCGCTGGTCTGCCTTGCCGGGCATGTGCACTGGAACACCATCACCACGGTGGACGGGATCACCCATCTCACCCAGCAGTCGCTGACCGAAAGCTTCACCACCCAGGGCGAGCCCGCCGGCGCCATGGGCCTGATCGAGCTCGACGGCGCGGTGCGCTGGGAGGTGGCGGGCGCGGACCCCATCGCCTTTGCCTTCCGCCCCTCGGCGCACCGCTGGACGGTGCCGCTGCCCGACTTCCGCAGCCATCCGGGCCTGCGCGCCCGCCGCGAGGGGGGGGCCCAGCGATGACCGCCGCGCCGCTTCTGACGGTCGAGGGCCTGACGCTCGACTTCGGCCGCCACCGCGCGGTGGACGGGCTCTCCTTCACCATCGCCCGGGGCGAGACCCTGGCGCTGGTGGGCGAGAGCGGCTCGGGCAAGTCGGCCACCGCGCTGGCGATCATGCGGCTGATCGAGCGCGACGGCGGCACCATCGCCGGCGGTCGCATCCTGCTTGCGGGCGATCCGCCGACCGACCTTGCGGCGCTGCCCGATCCTGCCATGCGCCGCATCCGCGGCAACCGCATCTCGATGATCTTCCAGGAGCCGATGACCGCACTCAACCCCGTGATGCCGCTCGGCCGGCAGGTCGAGGAGGTGCTGCGGCTGCACGACGGGCTCGACGCCGCCGCCGCCCGCGCCGCGGCGCGCGCGGCCTTCGAGCGGGTGCGCATCCCCGAGGCCGCGCGGCGGCTCGACCAGTTCCCGCACGAGCTGTCGGGCGGCCTGCGCCAGCGGGTGATGATCGCCATGGCGCTGGCCTGCCGCCCCGAGCTTCTGATCGCCGACGAGCCCACCACCGCGCTCGACGTCACCACCCAGGCCGAGATCCTCGCGCTGATCCGCCAGCTTCAGGCCGAGCTCGGGATGAGCGTGCTGTTCATCACCCACGACATGGGCGTGGTGGCCGAGATCGCGCGCCACATGGTGGTCCTGCGCCACGGCCGCAAGGAAGAGGACGGCCCCGTGGCCGAGGTCTTCGCCCGGCCGCGCGCGGCCTACACGCGCATGCTGATGGCCGCCGCGCCGCGGCTCGGGGCGGGGGCGCCGGCGGCGCCGCAGCCCCTGCCGCCGCCGGTGCTCGAGGCCGAGGGGCTGGCCGTGCGCTTTCCCCTCGGCCGCAGCCTGATCCCGTCGCAGGCGCGCTTTCACCATGCCGTCAACGGCGTGTCGCTGACCGTGCGGCGCGGCGAGACGCTGGGCCTCGTGGGCGAATCGGGCTGCGGCAAGTCCACCGTCGCCCGCGCCCTTCTGCGGCTGATCGAACCCGACGAGGGCAGCGTCCGGCTGCTCGGCACCGAGCTCGTGGGCCTCGGCAGCGGCGCGCTGCGGGCGCTGCGGCGGCAGGCGCAGATCGTCTTTCAGGACCCCTTCGCCAGCCTCAACCCGCGC
This sequence comes from uncultured Paracoccaceae bacterium, assembly GCA_937983405.1. Lineage (GTDB taxonomy): Bacteria > Pseudomonadota > Alphaproteobacteria > Rhodobacterales > Rhodobacteraceae > JAHDXW01. Next base: position 1,685 of record CALJZN010000059.1, on the reverse strand, counting down.
CTGCCCGTTGCCGATCTGGTGACCGAGCCGGCGGCGATCCACGGCACGGTGCCCCCCGCCGAGCGCCGGGCGCTGGCGGTCGAGCTGCTGGGGCGCGTGGGCCTCGAGCCCGCGGCGGCCGACCGCTACCCGCACCAGTTCTCGGGCGGGCAGCGGCAGCGCATCTGCATCGCGCGCGCCCTGTCGGTGCGGCCGGCGCTGATCGTGGCCGACGAACCGGTGTCGGCGCTCGACGTCTCGGTGGCGCGCCAGATCACCGATCTGATGGCGCGGCTCCAGGCCGAGGACGGGCTGGCCTTCCTGTTCATCTCGCACGACATCGCCGTGGTCGAGCGGGTGAGCCACCGCATCGCGGTGATGTATGCCGGCCAGATCGTCGAGACCGGGCCGACCGGGGCGGTCCTGCGCAACCCGCTGCACCCCTACACCCGCCGGCTGCTGGCCGCCGTGCCGGTGCCCGACCCGGCCGGGCACGGCCGCCGGCCCGCGCTGCCGCCTGCGCCGCCCCATCCGCACCTCTTGCTGCGCCGGGGCGAGGCGCCCGACCGCTGGCCGCTGGTCGAGGCGGCGCCGGGCCACTTCGTCGCCCAGGGCCAGCCGGCCGAGGGGGGCGCCGGCGCCGCGGCGCAGGCGCCGGCGCCACGGCAGCGCACCCCGGCGACGGCCTAGCCGCGCGCCGGCCGGACTTTCCCCGCCTTCGCTGCGCCCCTCCGGCCGAGGGGCCGGCGCAGCTTGCCCACGCAAGCCCCGACCGGTAGCCGGCGGCGATCCGGCCGTCCGCGAGCGCCGGCAGATGCAGCCAGCCGTTGTCGAAGGGCGCCCGCACGCCGTCGTGCTGCCCGAGGATGTCGGCGATCGCCGCGCGCGGTGCCTCGACCAGCCCCGACAGGCGCAGGGGGTCGTGCGCGGCCCGCGCCGTCGAGCAGGGTCTGCCAGGGCAGGCGCCGCAGTCACAGGCGCTGTGATGGGGATTGTTGCACATCTGCGCGCCGTGGCCGACCGGCAGCACCACCCGCGCGTGGCGCCTCGTCAGGCTCATCGCGCGCAGCACCGCCGCCGCCGTCTGCGCCTTTTGCGCGGGCGTAGGGCCGGCCTCGATCTGCGGCAGGGGGGCGGGCGCCAGGCCCGGGGCGGCAAGGCCGAGCGCGTCCCTGACCAGTTTCGCGCCATGGACCGGCCCCGCCGCCTCGACAACGGCGAAGGACGACACGGCCGCCTGCCGGAACCGGCCCCGGGCGCGGCGCGCGCGGGCGGCGATGCGCAGGCCCGCCCCGGTCTCCGGGTCGGCATGGCCCGAGGAGGTCGGCGACGGGGTCAGCAGCGCGGGCAGATGCGCCTGCGCCGCGTCGGTGCCGGCAGGCCCGTGGGCGACGGGCGGGCCGAAAGTGCGCGCAACCGTTCCCTCCGATGGCAGCATGGCGCAACCGAACCTGCCTCACCTGCGCCTGGTCCCCGCCGTGGCACGGGACGGCACGCTGACCGGGGCGGCGCGCGGGCGCGCAGGACGAAAAGCTGCGCGGGCTTGGCACCCTCGCGCTCGACGTGGTGCTGACCAATCTCGCGCCGCCCCGCGATGCCGCCAGCCCCTGGCTGGTGCACCGGATCGCCGAACAACCCGTCGGGCTGATCGGCACGCCCGCCCGCACAGGCGCGCCCCGCCCGCTGCGCGACCTGCTGGCGGCCGA
>CALJZN010000058.1 GCA_937983405.1 uncultured Paracoccaceae bacterium | reverse complement strand
TGGGCGGGCGGGGGCGCGGCGCGGGGGCGTTTGCGCCGGGGTCCGGGCCACAGCCTGCGATCGGTGCTTTGCCGCGGACGGATTTCCGGGTACGATTGCGGCCAAACGACCAAGACCGCGGGCAGGAGATGGCATGCAGGGCAGGGCGGTTGCCTTCGGACTATGTCTGGTGTTTCTTCCGGGCTGCCTCGACGCGGGCGGCGTCGAGCGGTCGGTGCGCCCCATGCCGCGCCCCGAGGGGCGGCCGGCCGTGAGCACCGCCGGCCCTCCCCCCGCCCGCCCGGCAGCCCGCCCGCCCGCCGCCGCCCGCCCCGCGCCGGCAGGCTTCGCGCCCTGGGTCGAGGGCTTCCGCACCCGCGCGCTGCGCGAGGGCATCGCGGCGGCCACCTTCGAGCGCGCCTTCCGCAGCGTCGTCTACGACCCCGAGATCGTGGCGCGCGATCGCAACCAGGCCGAGTTCACCCGCGCGGTCTGGGACTACCTCGACAGCGCGGTGTCCGACACGCGCATCGAGAACGGCCGCGCCGCGCTGGCCCGCCACGCCGCGGTGCTCTCGGAGATCGAGGCGCGCCACGGGGTCGAGCGGCAGGTCGTCGTCGCCATCTGGGGGCTCGAAAGCAGCTACGGCAGCTTCCGCGGCACCACCCATGTCCTTTCGGCGCTGGCCACGCTGGCCTTCGACGGCCGCCGCGGCGCCTTCTTCGAGGAGCAGCTGATCGCCGCGCTGCGCATCGTCCAGTCGGGCGACGTCAGCCCCGAGGGGATGCGCGGGTCCTGGGCCGGGGCGATGGGGCACACCCAGTTCATCCCGACCTCCTACCTTGCCTATGCGGTCGATTTCCGCGGCGACGGCAAGCGCGACATCTGGTCGGACGATCCCACCGACGCGCTCGCCTCGGCCGCAGCCTATCTGGCGCGCCACGGCTGGACCCGCGGCCAGCCCTGGGGCATCGAGGTGCGGCTGCCCGCGGGCCTGCCCCCGGCGCTGGCCGGCGGCCGCCGCGGCGTCGCCGAATGGCGCGCGGCCGGCCTGACCACCGCCGCGGGCGCCCCGCTGCCCGACCACGGGCCGGCAACGCTGTTCCTGCCCGCCGGGATGCGCGGCCCGGCCTTCCTGACCTTCGACAACTTCCGCGTCATCAAGCGCTACAACAACGCCGACAGCTATGCGCTGGCCATCGGCCATCTGTCCGACCGGCTGGCGGGGGGCGGGCCGATCCGCGCCGCCTGGCCGCGCAGCGACCGCCCGCTGACCCGCGACGAGCGCGTCGAGCTGCAGGCGCTGCTCACTCGCCGGGGGTTCGACACCGGGGGGGTGGACGGCCGCATCGGCCCGGCCACGCTGGCGGCGGTGCGCGCCTGGCAGGCGGCGGCGGGCCTCGCGCCGGACGGCTACATCTCGCTCGAGCTGTTGCAGCGGCTCCGGCGGGGCTGAGGGCGGGCGGCACGCGGACCCCGGCGGCCAAAATCCTTGCCAAGGATTTTGGCCTGGGCTCCGGCGGCCCGGGCTGTCCCCTGCACCTGCCGCCGGGCGCCCGCCGCCGTCAGGCCGGCACGACGACCCCGGCCTCGGTCACGATCAGGTCGAGCCTGGCGTCCTGCGGGCCGGCGGGGACCTCGGCCACCTCCTGCCCGGCATAGCCGTAGCCTACCGCCAGCACCGGCCCAGAGGCCCGCAGCGCCGTCAGGGTGCGGTCGTAGAACCCCCCGCCATAGCCGAGGCGAAAGCCGCGCCGGTCGAAGGCGAGCAGCGGCACCACCAGCACCTCGGGCGCCAGCCAGGCGCCCTCGGCCGGCACCCGCACGCCGAACGGCCCCTCGACCAGGACGGCGCCGGGACGCCAGGCGCGGAAGCCGAGCGGCAGGCCCTTGCCGCGGACCACCGGCAGGCAGACCGGCCCCGCATGGGCGGCAAGCGCCGGGATGGGGTCGGCCTCGGACCGCACCGGCACGTAGCCCGACAGCACCCGCCCGCCCTGCCCGGCCAGCGCCGCGGTCAGGCGGGCGGCGGCGGCCGCGTCCCGTTCGGGTGCGTGCAGCGCCGCGCGCACCGCCGCCGCCGCCCTGCGCAGGGCGGCCTTGTCCTCGGCCAGGCTCACAGCAGGAACAGCGTCGCAAGCCCGAGGAAGGCGAAGAAGCCCATCACGTCGGTCAGGGTGGTCACGAAGGTGCCCGAGGCCAGCGCCGGGTCGAGGCCGAGGCGGTTGAGCGCCAGCGGCACCAGCACGCCCCCCAGCGCCGCCGTCATCTGGTTGACGATCATCGCCAGGCCCAGCACCAGCCCCAGCATCGGCTCGCCGAAGATCACCGTCCCGGTGACGCCCAGAAGCAGCGCCAGGCCCGTCCCGTTCAGCAGCCCCGCGCCGATTTCGCGCAGGATCACCCGGCGCGCGTTCTGGGGCGTGATCTGGCGCGTGGCCAGCGCCCGCACCGCGACCGCCAGCGACTGGGTGCCGCCGATCCCGCCCGTCGAGGCGACGATGGGCATCAGCGCCGCCAGAACCACGATCGCGGCGATGGTGCTTTCGAACTGCGCGATGACGACCGCCGACAGCGAGGCGGTGAAGAGGTTCACCACGAGCCAGGGCAGCCGCTTGCGCACCGTGTCGAGGATGCCGTCGGACGTGCCGATCTCGCCCACGCCCGCAAGGCGCAGCATGTCCTCCTCGTGCTCCTCGTCGAGCACCTCCATCGCGTCGTCGATCGTGATCACGCCCACCAGGCGGCCGTGCTCGTCCACCACCGGGGCCGAGATCAGGTGATACTTGTTGAAGGCGCGCGCCACGTCCTCGCCCTTGTCGAGCACGCTCATCGGACGAAAGCTGTCCTCGGTCAGCGAGCGCAGCGGCACCTCGCGCCGCGACGACAGGATGCGGCCGAGCGAGACATAGCCGAGCGGCTTCATCGCCGGGTCGACCAGGATGACGTGATAAAACTGGTCAGGCAGGGTTTCGGCCGCACGCAGATGGTCGATGGTCTCGCCCACCGTCCAGTGCTCGGGCGCGGTGACCACCTCGCGCTGCATCAGCCGGCCGGCGGAGTATTCGGGATAGCTCAGCGACTGCTCGACCGCGACGCGGTCGGGGGCGTCGAGCGCCTGCAGGATCATCCCCTGCTGCGGCGGATCGAGGTCCTCGATCAGGTCCACCACGTCGTCAGACTCGAGCTCGCGCACCGCCTCGGCCAGCACCTCGGGCGCGAGCGCCTCGATCACCTCCTCGCGCAGGTCCTCGTCGAGTTCCGACAGGATCTCGCCGTCGATCTCGCCCGACCACAGCGACAGAAGCACCCGGCGGTCGCCGGCGCCGATCTGGCCCAGAAGATCGGCGATGTCGGCCGGGTGCAGGGGTTCGAGCAGGAGCTTGAGCCGCTCGGCATCGCGCGCGTCCAGCGCCTCGATCACCGCCGCCGTCAGGCTGGGGGGGGCAGGGGCGTCGGGCTCCTCGCCCGGCTCGACGGCGCGGCGGTCGGTCATGGTCGGGCGATGTCCTCTCGCTGCTCCCTTTTCTTCCCTTAGCGCAGTGATAGGGTGCGCGACAGGGGGCGATCCCGGTGCCGTCGGTCGCTGCACGCCGTCCGGCCCGCCGGCGCGCCCACGGGGCGGAGGCCGAAGGTTGGCGCAGGCACAGCTTCTTCTGGGTCAGATCCTGACCTTTGCGGGCGATCCGGTGGTCGCGGGGCCCGCGGTTGCCCGGCACGAGGCACAGGGCGGCATCGTCGTCGCCGACGGGGTGATCGTGGCGGTGGGACCGGCCGCGGCCCTGCGCGCCGCCCATCCCGCGGCGCGGGTGGTCGACTACGGCCAGGCGCTGATCTCGCCCGGCTTCATCGACGCGCATGCGCATTATCCGCAGACCGGCATCATCGCGAGCTGGGGCAAGCGGTTGATCGACTGGCTGAACGGCTACACTTTCCCGGCCGAGACGGCCTTTGCCGACCCCGCCCATGCCGCGGCGGTCGCGGCACTCTACCTCGACCTGCTGCTGGCGAACGGCACCACCACCGTCTGCACCTTTGCCACCATCCATCCGGGCGCGACCGACGCCTTCCTGGCCGAGGCCGGGCGGCGCGGGCTGCGCGCCATCTGCGGGCGGACGGCGATGGACCGCAACGCCCCCGAGGGGCTGCGCGACACGGCCCGGGCGGCCCATGACGAGACCCGCGCGCTGATCGGGCGCTGGCACGGGCGCGGGCGGCTCGGCGTGGCGATCAGCCCACGCTTCGCGCCCACCTCCTCGCCCGAGCAGCTGCGGGCGCTGGGCGCGCTCTGGGCGGCGTTTCCCGACTGCCCGATGCAGACCCACCTGTCCGAGCAGCCCGACGAGGTCGCGTGGGTCGCGCGGCTTCACCCCGAGGCGCGCGACTATCTCGACGTCTACGAGGCGGCGGGGCTGCTGGGCCCCGGCGCGATCTTCGGCCATGCGATCCACCTGACGGCGCGCGAACGCGCGCGGCTGGCCGAGGCCGGGGCCAGCGTGGCCCATTGCCCGACCTCGAACAGCTTCCTCGGCTCGGGGCTGTTCGACCTCGCCGGGCTTGCCGGGGGCGGCGTCCGGGTGGGGCTTGGCAGCGACACCGGCGGGGGCTCGTCCTTCTCGATGCTGCGGACCATGGCGGCGGCCTACGAGATCGCCCAGCTCCGCGGGCAGGCGCTGCACCCCGCGGCGCTGTGGTGGCTGGCCACGGCCGGCGCGGCGCGGGCGCTCCGGCTCGAGCACCGGATCGGCAGCCTCGCCCCGGGGAACGAGGCCGACCTCGTGGTGATCGATCTCGCCTCGACCCCCGCTATCGCCCAGCGCGTCGCCCGCGCGGGGGATTTCTGGGAGGCGCTGTTTCCCACGATCATGATGGGCGACGATCGTGCGGTGCGGGCGGTCTGGGTCGCGGGGGTGCCGGTCGCGCGGCCAGGCTGAGGCCGCGCGATCCGGGCGGACGCGCCTGCGGCGCGACGGCTTTCCCCTCGCCTGCGCGCCGCGGGCGCTCCGGCTCGCGGCAGCTGGCGCGGGGCCTTCCCAGCGCCGGACACGCGACGGCCTCCGTCTTGCAGGGGGCCGTCCGGAGACGGGCGCGCGGCCGGCGAAGGGCCCCGGGCGGGCGCAGCCCGCCACGCCCCCGGGGCGCGCCGGGGTGGGCGGGCGGGGGCGCGGCCCGGGGGCGTTCCCCGCGCAGCGCCGGGCGCGCGCTCAGGGCTGGGCGCGCGTCACCTCGCCCCGCACCCCCGCCCAGGCGCCGTCCACCAGCTCATACCCCAGCACGCGGTCGGGGTTGGTGGGCGGCGGCATCACCACGCCGTCGAGCCGGAGAAAGCCGAATCGGCCGTAGTAGGGCGCATCCCCCACCAGCATCACCCGCGTCCAGCCCAGCGCCCGCGCGCGGGCGAGGCTTTCGCGGATGAGAAAGCCGCCCAGCCCCTCGCCCTGCCGGGTGGGATGCACCGCCACCGGGCCCAGAAGCAGGGCCGGCGCGCCGCCCACCCGCACCGGCCAGTGCCGGATCGCCGCCACCACGACGCCGTGTTCGTCGCGCATCAGCAGGCACAGCCCCGGCACCGGCGGCACCCCCTCGCGCAGCCGGTAGGACGACAGTGCCTCGCGCCCCGGCGCGAAGCAGAGGTCGTAGAGCGCCTCGACCTCCCATCGGTCCTCCGCCGTTTCCTCGGCCAGATGGAACACCGCCCCTCCCGAACCTGCCCCTCGCCCCCCGTCCCGGACGCTGCCGCGCGCTGCCGTCCGGGCCGAGACCGCGCCCGCACCGCCATCGCCGGCGGCGCCACCCAGCGACCGCCACCTATTCCGCCGCCACCCCTTCGGTGAACTGCAGCCGGGCGAGGCGGGCATAGAGGCCCCCCTGGGCCACCAGCGCATCATGCGTGCCCTGGGCCACGATCCGCCCGGCCTCGAAGACGAGGATGCGGTCGGCGCGCTTTACCGTCGCCAGCCGGTGCGCGACGATCAGCGTGGTGCGCCCGTGCGCCAGCCGCTCGACGGCCTGCTGCACCGCGCGCTCGCTCTCGGCATCCAGCGCGCTCGTCGCCTCGTCCAGCAGCAGGACGGGCGCGTCGCGCAGGATCGCCCGGGCGATGGCGATGCGCTGCTTCTGCCCGCCCGACAGCATGATCCCGCGCTCGCCCACCGGGCTGTCGTAGCCCTCGGGCAGCGCCATCAGGAAGTCGTGGGCGGCCGCCGCGCGGGCCGCGGCCTCGACCTCGGCATCGGTGGCGTCGGGGCGGCCGAAGCGGATGTTCTCGCGGGCCGTGGCGGAAAAGATCACCGGGTCCTGCGGCACGAGCGCGATCGCCCGGCGGAAGTCGGCCCGCGCCATCGCCCGCAGGTCGATCCCGTCGAGCAGGATGCGCCCCGCCGAGGGGTCGTAGAAGCGCAGCAGAAGCTGGAACACCGTCGTCTTGCCCGCCCCCGAGGGGCCGACCAGCGCCACCGTCTCGCCCGGGCGGACATGCAGGCTGACCCCGTCGAGCGCCGAGACCGTGGGCCGCGAGGGGTAGCGGAACGCCACCTCCTCGAAGCGGAGGTCGCCGCGCACCGGGCGCGGCAGCGGCAGCGGCGCGGGGGGGTCCTGCACCGCGTCGGTCGCGGCCAGCAGCTCGACAAGCCGCTCGGTTGCCCCGGCGGCGCGCTGCAGCTCGCCCCAGGTCTCGGTCAGCGCGCCGACGGCGCCGGCGACCATGATCGCGTAGATCACGAACTGGATCAGCTCGCCCACCGTCATCGCCCCGCCGCGCACGTCGCGCGCGCCAACCCAGAGCACGCCCACGATGCCCGCAAAGACCAGAAAGATCACGATCACCGTCATCACCGCCCGCGTGCCGATGCGCCGCCGGGCGGCATCGAACGAGCGCTCGGTGACGCTGTCGAAGGCCGCGCGGCTTTCCGCCTCGTGGGTGAAGGCCTGCACCGTCTGCGCCGCCAGGAGCATCTCCGAGGCGCTGCCCGAGGAGGCCGCGATCCAGTCCTGGTTCTCGCGCGACAGCCGGCGCAGGCGGCGGCCCAGCAGGACGATGGGCACGATCACCGCCGGCACCACCAGCAGCACGAGGCCCGTGAGCTTGGCCGAGGTCAGCATCAGCAGCACGAGCCCGCCGACCAGCAGCAGCAGGTTGCGCAGCGCGATCGACACCGACGAGCCGATCACCGACAGGATCAGCGTGGTGTCGGTGGTCAGCCGCGACAGGACCTCGCCGGTCATGATGCGTTCGTAGAAGGCCGGGCTCATCCCCAGCATGCGGCGGAACAGCGCCATGCGGATGTCGGCCACCACCCGCTCGCCCAGCCGCGTCACGAGGTAATAGCGCAGGCCCGTGCCCAGCGCGACCAGGCCCGCCAGGCCCAGCGCGGCAAGGAAATACCGGTCGAGCAGAACGAGATCGCCGTCCTCGAAGCTGTCCACCACGCGCCGCACCGCCAGCGGCAGGGCGAGCGCCACGGCGGCCGTGATCACGAGCGCGGCCGAGGCCAGCGTCAGAAGCCTTCGGTAGGGCCGCACGAAGGGCCACAGCCCCAGCAGCGAGCCCACCCTGCGCGACTTGGCTCGGTCTTCCGTCATACCCCGTCCCCGCAACGCCGGGGCCGGCAGCGGACCCCGTCCTGCGTTTAGGCGCTGGCCGGGCGGGCGGCAAGCCGACCGCCCGGGAGACGGCCGGTCGCAGGGGCGCCCGCGCCGGCGGTCCACCCGGCCCGGCGGGTCGCGCGCGACCGGTGATCCGATGCGGCGGCAGGCATCCGGCGCGGGTCCGGTCCGACTTCGGCGGCACCCCTGCCGGGCGCTGCCCGGTCCGCGGGGCGATCGGCCGCACCCCAAGGCCCTGGAGCGGGTAGCGGGAATCGAACCCGCCCCTTCAGCTTGGAAGGCTGAGGCGCTACCACTACACCATACCCGCGCGCCTCCGGCCCTAGTGCAAGCGCGCGGCGCGGTCAAGCGGCGGGCGGCGGGCGGCCGCCGGGCCGGGCCCAAACGAAGGGCGGGCGCCGGAACGAAGGGCGGGCGACAGGCGGCGGCGTGGAGCTCAGTCCGGGACAAGCATGTAGCCCGCCCCGCGAACGGTCTGAAGGTAGCGCGGGGCCTTCGGATCGGCCTCGATCTTGCGGCGCAGGCGGGTGATCTGCACGTCCACCGCGCGGTCCTGCGGCGCTTCGGCGGCCAGCGCGCCGCGGTCGCGGCCGAGGTCCTCGGTCAGGACCTCGCGGCTGACGGGCTCGCGGGGGCGGGCCGCGAAGATGCGCATCAGCGCCGCCTCGGTGGCAGTCAGGCGGACCGGCGTCTCGCCCTGCCACAGCTCGCCCCGGGCGATGTCGTAGCGCAGGGCCCCAAGATGCAGCACGCGCGGGCCGTCGCGCAGCGGCTCGGGCCGCGCGGGGGCGCGCCGCAGGATGGCGTGGATGCGCAGCAGAAGCTCCTTCGGCTCGAACGGCTTGGCCAGATAGTCGTCGGCCCCGGCCTCGAGCCCCGCGATCCGCTCGTCGGTCTCGCCGCGGGCCGTCAGCAGCAGGATCGGCACGCCAAGGCTGGCCCGCAGCGACCGCGTCAGGCTGAGCCCGTCTTCGCCCGGCATCATCACGTCGAGCACGATGAGGTCGAAGGCCAGCCCCTTCAGCAGCCGCCGGGCATGCGCCGCGTCCCGCGCCGCCGTGACGATGAAGCCGTGGCGGATGAGGAACTTCTGCAGCAGGCCGCGGATCCGCTCGTCGTCGTCCACGATCAGCAGATGCGCCTCGGGCGCCGCCGGATCGGCCGCGCCGGTCATGCGCCGCCGTCCCGCAGCCGCAGGTAGTGGCGCCGCGTCTCGCCGTCCATCATCGCCTCGAGCACCTGGCGAAAGCCGGCCACGGCCTCGGGCCCGGCGGCGCGATAGGCCGCCCGCATCCGCGCCCGCTGCGCCCCCGACAGCGCGCGTTCCAGCGCCTCGCCCTTGGGCGTCAGATACAGGTGGCGCTCGCGCCGGTCGGTCTGGCCGACGCGGCTGGACACATGGCCGTCCTCGACCAGCGCGCGCAGCACGCGGTTGAGCGACTGCTTGGTGACGCCCAGCACGGCCAGCAGGTTGGTAACGGTGGTGCCGGGGCAGCGGTGAATGAAGTGCAGCGCGCGGTGATGGGCGCGGCCGTAGTCGTGTTCGGCAAGAATCCGGTCGGGATCGGCCGTGAAGGCGCGGTAGGCGAAGAACATCGCCTCGATCCCCCTGCGCAGCTGGTCGTCGGTGAGAAACAGCAGCCCCTCGCCGCCACCCCCTGCCCCGCCGCCTTCGGCCATCCCGACGCCCCCGCCCGCCCTGATCGCAGCCCCACCGCGCCCGGCGACCTTATGTCAGCCTTGTTGACTTTCCAAGACACGACTGATAGCGCCGGGTTCGGACGCAACAATATGTCCGCATCGGACCAATTCCGCGCAACATCTGCAAAGCCGCCCTCGGGCGGCGCATCGGAGGACGAACCATGGCCGGGGCCTACGACGACCGCGACGGCAAGATCTGGATGGACGGCCGGCTGGTGGAGTGGCGGTCGGCCCAGGTGCACATCCTGACCCATGCGTTGCACTATGCCTCGTCGGTGTTCGAGGGCGAGCGCGCGTATGGCGGGCGCATCTTCCTGTCGCGCGCCCATTCCGAACGGCTGCACGCCTCGGCCCGGATGATCGACTTCGAGATCCCCTGGACCGTCGATCAGATCGAGGCCGCCAAGGCCGAGGTGCTGGCTGCGAACGGGTTCAAGGATGCCTATGTCCGCGCCGTGGCGTGGCGCGGCTCGGGCGAGGACATGGGGGTGGCCGCGCGCCGCAACCCGGTGCGGCTGGCGATCGCGGCCTGGGAGTGGGGCGCCTACTACGGCGAGGCCAAGATGAAGGGCGCGCGGCTCGATGTGGCCAGGTGGAAGCGGCCCAGCCCCGAGACCGCGCCGCATCAGGCCAAGGCTGCCGGCCTCTACATGATCGCCACGATGTCCAAGCACGCGGCCGAGGCCAAGGGCTGCTCGGACGCGATGATGTTCGACTGGCGCGGCTATGTCGCCGAGGCGACCGGGGCCAACCTGTTCTTCGTCAAGGACGGCGAGGTGCACACGCCCCTGCCCGACTGCTTTCTCAACGGGCTGACGCGCCAGACCGTGATCGGGATGCTGCGCGAGCGGCAGATCCGGGTGCACGAGCGCCACATCCGGCCCGAAGAGCTGGAGGGGTTCGAGCAGTGCTGGCTGACCGGCACCGCGGCCGAGGTCACGCCGGTGGGCGAGATCGGGCCCTGGCGCTTCGAGGTCGGCGCACTGACGCGCGAGATCGCGCAGGCCTACGAGCGGCTGGTGCGGGCCTGACGGCCCGCCGCCGCCCGCAGGGCTGCCCTAGACTTCGCGCCGCCGCCCGATCCGCAGGAACGCCGCGGCGCGGGCGTTGGCCGGGTCGCGGCCGGCGGGACGGCGGTGCAGCGCGCGCGTGGCGGGGTGCAGGCCGTCGGCATCCCGGCGCGCGGCCGCGAGATAGGGGGCAAGGCGGGCGCCCTCGGCACGGTCGCGGGGCTTGTCGGCGATATGGCGGGTCATGCGTCCTCCTTCGCTCGCTCGGCGCGGGGCGATCCCGCGCGGGCCACCGGAATTCGTCTCCGGGCGGAAACCGTAACACAACCGGGCCGTGCACGCCACCCGGTCCGGCCCGCGGTCGGTCTCAGGGCGTCATCGCCTTGCGCTGGCGGGCGCGCTCGAGCCCCAGCCGACGCTCGCGCCAGATGATCAGCACCCCGGCGAGGATGACAAGCGACGCGCCGAACAGCATGACGCGCGAGGGCACCTCGGCGAACACGAAGTAACCGATCAGCAGCGCGAAGATCATCGAGGCATAGTCGAAGGGGGCAACCAGGCTGGCATCGGCATAGCGGTAGCTCGAGGTCAGCAGGATCTGGCCAAGCCCGCCCAGGAGCCCCGACAGCACGAGCAAGCCAAAGGTCTTCGGGGCGGGCACCACCCAGCCCAGGGGCAGCGACAGCAGCGACAGGCCGGCAGCCGAGGCCGAGAACCAGAAAACGATCGCGGAGGTCCGCTCGTGGGCGACCATCTTGCGGATGAACACCTGCGCCAGCGCGGCAAAGACCGCGCCCATCAGCGTCAGCGTCGCGCCGAGGCTTTCGCGCGCCGTCACCGCGTCGGGGTCAAGCGTGGTCAGCCGCGGCGACAGCACGATCAGCACGCCGACCATGCCCAGCGCCACCATGCCCAGGCGGAACAGCCGCACGGTCTCGCCCAGGAACATCGCCGCGAACACCACCACTAGCAGCGGCGCCGCATAGCCGATGGCGGTGACCTCGGGCAGCGGCAGCAGGCCCAGCGCGGCAAAGCCGCAGGCCATCCCGGCGGTGCCGACCGCGCCGCGCCAGATGTGCGACATCGGGTCGGCCACCTTCAGCCCGACCTTCAGCTCATGCGTCCACCACAGCCAGACGACGATCACCGGCAGGGCGAAGAACGAGCGGAAGAACACGGCCTCACCGGGCGGCACCTCGGCCGCGGTCGCCTTGATGATGCCCGACATGACGATGAACACCAGGACCGAGCCGAGCTTGTAGAGGATGCCGCGCAACGGGGACATGGCTGACCGGGCAGGAACGACCGCAGGCTCGATAGGACGGGACGGCGGCGCGGGAAAGGGAATTCGGCTCTGGCGGTCGGCGCAGGCGTCTCAGGGGCCGCGCAGCCCGGCCTCGACCAGCAGCGGCAGGACCGTCGCGGCGAAATACGGCAGCTCGCCCGCGAAATCGACGAAGGACAGCGTCGTGCCGGCAAAGCCCGCCGCGTGCATCCGCACCATCTGCCCGGCGATGTCGGCCGGCGTGCCGACCAGCGGATAGGTGCCGCCGCCGCCGACGAATCGCTTGCGGTGCAGCCGATAGGCCGCCGCGTCGTGCGAGCCCGAATGGGCCTGCTTGGCGCCCATGTAGCGGTCGGCCGCGACCGGGTCCTCCATCGCGCGGGCGTAGTGGTCGTAGTAGTCCTCGGCCTCGGCACGGGTCGGCCGGCAGACGACATGGCAGGTGGTGTAGACGCCAACATCGCGGCCCGTCGCGGCGCTGCGGCGGGCCATGTCGTCGATGGTCGCGCGCCCGGCCTCGATCTCGGTGAAGGTGGTGAACAGGAAGTCGGCCGCGCGGGCGGCAAAGTCGCGGCCCGGGGGCGAGAAGGCGGCGTTCAGCGTCACCGGCCGCGGCCGCTGCACCGGGCGCGGCAAGCCCGAGACACCGCGGAGGCGGTAGTATGCACCGTCGAAATCGAACGGCGCCCCGCCGGCCCAGAGGCGTTCGACGATCTCGAACCATTCCAGTCCCTGGGCATAGCGGTCCTCGACCACGGTCAGCCCGAACAGGTCGAACTCCTCGGGGTTCCAGCCGCAGACGATGTTGAGCCCGGCGCGGCCGTCCGAGACATGGTCGACCGTGGCCAGCGCCTTGGCGGCAAAGACCGGATGGACCATGGGCACATGGACCGTGGCAAAGACCGCGATCCGCCGCGTCAGCGCGGCAAGGGCCGCGGCGAAGGTCAGCGTTTCGAAGGCGTGCTCGCGGATGTTCGCCTCGCCGCCGAAGCCCTTCCAGCGCGCGATGGGCAGCAGGAACTCAAGCCCCGCCTCCTCGGCCAGCCGCGCGGCGGCGACAATGCCGGCCCAGCTTGCCGCCCAGCGCTCGGGGACGCGCGTCAGGGTCAGGCCGCCGTCGGCGTTGAAGGCGAAAAGGCCCAGCTTGAAGGCGTTGGGCCCCCGCATGGGGTGGACGGCGGGCATGGCACCTCCCGGCGCTGGCTGCGGCACGGGGCAAGCCTAGCGCCCCGGCCACGGGCCGGGAAGCCCTGCGGGCGCCGAGCGGCCGCGGCCGACGGCGGTGCCCTGCGCGGTCCGGGGTCCGACACGCCCTGTCAGTGCGTCCAGGCGTCCTTGCGGGCGGTGGCGAAGTTTTCGGCATAGCCCGCGGGGCGGATGTTCGGCCGCCGGACCTTCGGCGCGACGACGTCGTAGTCAAGGCCCCGCTCGCGGGCATAGGCCTCGGCCGCCTCGCGGCTGGGAAACCGCAGCCGGACCTGGCCCTGGGTGTCGGCCGAGCCGATCCAGCCCATCAGCGGGTCGATCTCGCGCGGGGCTTCGGGCGCGAACTCCAGAAGCCACTCCCGGGTGCGGGCCTGACCGGACTGTGTGGCCGTGCGGGACGGCCTGTAGATTCGTGCGCGTGCAGTCATCCTCCGGCGCTCCTGTGCTTCGGATCGGTGCCGTGTGTATCGCCGCGACCGAGGCGTCCCGCAAGCGCGAAGGATCCGCCGGGGCCGGCGCGTCCCGGGGCGACCCCGGGCAGGCGCGCGGCGATCACAGGGAAATGAAGGGCAGCGCGCGGGTTTCGGCCTACCTCGAAGGCGTGTCAGTATCGGGCCGCTTGCGGATCGGGGTCATGCTGCACCTTCGCCTTTCCTTGCTTGCCGTGCTCGCCCTGCTTGCACTGGCGGCGCCGGTGCTGGCGGCTCCGGTCGCCTACCGTCTCGATGCCGACCGATCGACCGTCGGCTTCGAAACCGATTTCGGCGAGGACCGGATCACGGGACGCTTTCCTGTGGCCGAGGCCGACCTGCGCATCGACATCCAGCGGCCCGGCAACAGCCGGATCCGCGTGGCGATCGACGCAGCGGGGGCCGAGGCGAGCTTTCCCTTCGCGGCGCAGGCGTTGAAGGGCCCGCGGGTGCTGGACGCGCGGCGCTTCCCGCAGATCATCTTCGAGAGCACGCGCGTCCTTGGCAATCCGGCCGCCGGGGGGCGGATCGAGGGGCTTGTGACGATCCGCGGAATCACCCGGCCCGTGACGCTGGAGGCGCAGCTGTACCGGCAGGACGGCACCCTGCCCGAGGATCTGTCGCGGCTGAGCGTGGTGCTGCGCGGCGCCGTCAGCCGCGCGGCCTTCGGCGCGGACGGCTGGGCCGACATGGTGGGCGACGAGGTGCGCGTCGTCATCCTGGCCCGGATCGAGCGGGCCGAGTGACATGAGCCTTGTCCGTCGGGTCTTGTGACATGGGGCTGGCCAATGCCCCCGACCGGTTCGGCCTGGTCAGCCGGGCGCTGCACTGGGGCATGGCGGCCCTGATCCTGGGCAACCTCGGCCTGGGCCTGGCGCTGATGCAGGTCCCTCCGGGTCTTTCGACGCTGTGGCTCTACGGGCTGCACAAGTCGCTTGGGTTCACGGCGCTGGTGCTGGTGCTGGTGCGCCTCGTCTGGCACCGCCTCAGCCCGCCGCCCCGGCCCCTGCCGGCGCCGCGGCCCTGGCAGGACCGGCTGGCGCGGGCCACGCATGCGGCCCTCTATGCGCTGATGGTCGCGGTGCCGCTGGCGGGATGGAGTGCGGCCTCGGCCTCGGGGATCGACACGGTGCTGTTCGGCCGGCTGACGCTGCCCGCCATCGCCCCGGTCTCGGTCGCGTGGGAGGACTGGGCGGCCCTTGCCCATCGCTGGCTGACCCGGGCGCTGATGGCGGTGCTGGCGCTGCACCTCGCGGGCGTGGCCGCACGTCTGGCCGCGGGCGACGGCACGTTCCGGCGGATGCTGACGGGGCGTCCGGCAGGCGGCTAGGGCGCCGCGAGACGGGGCCGGAAGCCCGGGCGGCGGCCGGCCATGCCGGCCCGGCCCGACCGCTTCGGATGCCGCCCGATGCGCCCGATCGTCCCGTTCGCCGCGCTGTCCTCGTTGCCGGTGTTCCTGCAGTTCGGGGCGGGCGGTCCGGCGGCGCCCGACCCGCCGCCAGGCTTGGCGCCGGGGTTCGGTACGGCCGAGGTCGGGTTTGCCGGCTCGGCGGCCGGCTTGGCGCATGTCCCCGGGGTCTTCATCGGCTGCGGCCGGGTGCGCCGGACCGCCGGTAGCGTCGGCCCGGCGCGCGCCTGCGCCGCCGGCACCGCGGCGGGCACCATCGGGCGGCTGCTGCACATGACGGCAGGAGGCGCCGTCGCCCGGGCGCCGATGCGCCGCGCCTCGGGCATTCGCGTCGCGGGGTGCCGCGCCATCCTCAGGGCCCGAAGACAGGCCAAGGTGACCAACGCGCCGCGCGGCCGGGCGCATGGCATCGACCGCGCCGCGGACAGTCTCGGCAGCCCCGGCGCGCAGCTCCGGATCGGCGGGCGCGCGGCGGCCGCCCAAGCCTTCCACCCTGCGCCGCGCACCTTCTCCCGCATCGGGCGGCGGCTGCGGCGCGCGGGCGAGGACGCGCGCCGCGGGGGCGGGCTGGTCCGGGCGCGGCGAAGCTGCTAGCCATCGGCACGACCGGACAGGGAGCAAGGCATGGACGACACCGCCGACGCAGCGATGGGCGCCGAGCGCGCGCGCGCCGCCCTATGGTTCCGCGAGCTGCGCGACACCATCTGCGCGGCCTTCGAGGCGCTGGAGGATCGCCACGGCGGGCCCGGCGCGGCGGGGCGGTTCGAGGTGAGCGCGACGAAGCGCGCGGCTCCGGGCGGCGGCGAGGCCGGCGGCGGGCTGATGAGCGTGATGCGCGGCGGGCGGGTGTTCGAGAAGGTGGGCGTCAACGTCTCGACCGTGCACGGCACGCTGGGCGAGCGGGCTCAGCGCGCCATGGCCGCGCGCGGGGTGCCCGGGATGGCCGAGGATCCCCGCTTCTGGGCCTCGGGCATCAGCCTGGTCGCGCACATGCAGAACCCCCATGCGCCGGCCGTCCACATGAACACGCGGATGTTCTGGACCCCCGGCGCCTGGTGGTTCGGCGGCGGGTCGGACCTCAACCCCTGCATCGAATACCCCGAGGATACCGCGGCCTTCCACGCCGTGCTGCGGCGGGCCTGCGACGCCCACGATCCGGGCTACTATGCCCGTTTCAGGGCCTGGGCGGACGAGTATTTCTTCATCCCCCACCGCGGCCGGGCGCGCGGCGTCGGAGGCATCTTCTACGACGATCTCAACAGCGGCGACTGGGAGGCCGATTTCGCCTTCACGCAGGCGGTGGGCGCGGCCTTTCTGCCCGCCTTTCTGCCCATCGCCGAGGCGCGGATGCACATGCCCTGGGGCGCGACCGAAAAGGACACCCAGCTAGTCCACCGCGGGCTCTATGCCGAATACAACCTCGTCTACGACCGCGGCACGAAGTTCGGGCTCGAGACGGGGCACGACGCGAACGCCGTGCTGATGAGCCTGCCGCCGCTGGCGAAATGGCCTTAGGGTCGGGGCCCACCGATCCGCCCGGACGCGGGCGGCGCGCGCGGGTCGCGCGCCCGCACCAGCCGGGGCGAAGTGAGGGCGGGCACACCGGTCCGGCCGACCGACGCACGGATGCCGGGCCTGGGGCCGGGGCAGGTGCCGGGGCGGCCCGCTTCGAGGGGCGATGCCGGGCCCCGGGCTGACGACCGCCCTGCCGGACCCCTCCACGCCCGCGGCGGCGCGCTCAGGCCGCGCGGCGGGCCTGCATCGCCGCGGCGAAGCGGTCGAACAGATAGGCGCTGTCCTGCGGGCCCGGGCTGGCCTCGGGGTGATACTGCACCGAGAACACCGGCCGCCCGCTGACGCGGATGCCGCAGTTCGAGCCGTCGAACAGGCTGACATGGGTCTCCATGACGCCCGGCGGCAGGGTCTGGCTGTCCACGGTGAAGCCGTGGTTCATCGAGGTGATCTCGACCTTGCCGGTCTCGAGGTCCTTCACCGGGTGGTTCGCGCCGTGATGGCCGTGGTTCATCTTGATCGTGCGGGCCCCGAGCGCGAGCGCGAGCATCTGATGGCCGAGGCAGATGCCGAACAGCGGCAGGCCGCGGTCGAGCACGGCCCGGATCATCGGCACCGCATAGTCCCCGGTCGCCGCCGGATCGCCGGGGCCGTTCGACAGGAACACGCCCTCGGGGTCCAGCGCCAGCACCTCCTCGGCCGTGGCGGTGGCGGGCAGCACCGTCACCTCGCAGCCCGCCGAGGCAAGGCACCGCAGGATGTTGCGCTTGGCGCCGTAGTCCACCGCCACGACGCGAAGGCCCGGGCCGGTGCGCCGGCCGAAGCCCTGCGGCCAGGCCCAGCGCGTCTCGTCCCAGCGGTAGGACTGCGCGCAGGTCACGTCGCGCGCCAGGTCGAGGCCGACGAGCCCCTTCCAGGCCCGCGCCTTGGCCACCATCCCGGCAATGTCGAACTTCCCCTCGGGGTCGTGGGCCAGCGCCACATGGGGGGCGCCCTGCCGGCGGATCGCCCGCGTCAGCCGCCGCGTATCGACCCCGCCGATCCCGATGCGCCCGCGCCGGGCGAGCCAGTCGTCAAGCCGGCCGGCGGCACGCCAGTTCGAGGGTTCGGTGGGGTCCCATTTCACCACCATGCCCGCCGCCACCGGTTCGGCCGCCTCGTCGTCCTCGGGCGTGACGCCGACATTGCCGATGTGGGGAAAGGTGAAGGTGACCACCTGACGGGCATAGGAGGGATCGGTCATGATCTCCTGATACCCCGTCATCGCGGTGTTGAAGACCAGCTCGGCCACCGTCTCGCCCAGGGCGCCGAACCCGCGACCGTAGAGGATGGTGCCGTCGGCCAGTGCGAGGCAGGCGGTCGGCCGCGGCACGGTGCGGGTTGAGGGCATCGCAGGGCTCCCTGGCTGGCCCGGGCGCAAGGGGCCTGCGGGCGGCGCGACCCTAGGCCCGCCAGCCGCCGGGGTCAACCCCGACCCCGAATCTCCCATCGAACGATATCAGGGGCTTGCCCTGAAAGGTCCATGTTGTGCGGCCGGGCGCGACCGGGTATCGTGCCGCTTCCCGCCTCAGCCACGGGAAGGCACATGATGACCCTGCGCGACCGTATCGCCGCCGCCCTCAAGCTTGCGATGAAGACCAAGGATGCCGCTCGCCTCTCGACGCTGCGGCTGATCACCGCCGCGATCAAGGATCGCGACATTGCAGCCCGCGGCGAGGGCAACGATGCCGGCGTGAGCGACGCGGAGATCCTGGGCATCCTCGGGCGCATGGTCAGGCAGCGCCAGGAGAGCGCCCTCGCCTACGAGGAGGGCGGGCGCCTCGACCTGGCCGAGAAGGAGCGCGCCGAGACCGCGGTGATCGAGGAGTTCCTGCCGCGTCCGCTGTCGGAGGCCGAGGTCGAGGCCGCCGTCGCCGCCGCGATCGCCGAGGCGGGCGCCACCTCGATCCGCGACATGGGGCGCGTCATGGCGGCGCTGAAGGCGCGGCACATGGGGCAGATGGACTTCGGCGCCATCGGGCCCATGGTCAAGGCGCGGCTCGGCTAGCAGCGCGGGACGGGTGCGGGCGCCGGCCTCCGGCGGCAGCGCTCGCGCCGGGGGCGATCCAGGCGGCAGATGCGCGGCCGGCGGACAGGGCGGGCCGATGCGGCAGTCAACGACGCGCGGTGCCACCGGTGCGGAGCCCGCGCGCCTATCTCCGCCCCAGCGGATGCATCACCGCGCGATGGAAGTCCTTCATTCCCGCTGCCCTCAGGACCAGCCGGGCAATCCGCCAGCCCTCGCCCGTGCGGACGAAGTCGTGGTGATACTGCGCCCACAGCTCGCCGTCGGGCGCCCCGCTGCGGTAGCGGTGCCAGGCATAGAGATAGGCGACCGTGCGCGCACGATCCTCGCCCTCGAAGGTCACCGTGATGTTCGAGACATGGTGGCTTGTGGCCGCGAACCGCTCGGCAAGGCCCCTGGCGATGGCGGGGGCGAAGACCGACTTGCCCTGCATCGACATCTCGGGGCCATAGTCGATCACCGCATCGTCGGTGAACAGCGCCGCCACGGCCTCGGGCTCGTTGCGGTCGAAATGATAGGCGTAGGCATGGATGGCCGCGATGATGGCTTCGCGGTCCTCGATGCGGCGCAGGCGGGTTTCGATGTCCATGGCTCTCCGGGGTCGCGGCACGGAAGGGCAATGATGGCGCGGGCGGCGATCGCGGGAAAGACGGCCGAGCGATCCGCGCCGCGGCGCCGCCGCGAAAGCCCGAACGGGCGCGCGGCTCGGGGGCGCCACGGCCGCCCCGAGGGCGCGCGGGGGCGCGCGCCGGCGGCCGGCCCCGGGGCTTACAGCGCGGCCATCACCTCGTCCGACATCTCGAAGTTCGCGGTGACGGTCTGCACGTCGTCGTCGTCCTCGAGCGTCTCGATCAGCTTCATCAGCTTCTGCGCGACCTCGAGCTCCACCGCCGTTGTCGTCGCGGGTTTCCAGACCAGCCGGGCGCTTTCGGCCTCGCCGAGGCTGGTTTCGAGCGCGGCGGACACCTCGCCCAGGTCGGCCACCGCGCACCAGATGCGGTGCCCGTCCTCGCCCGATTCGACATCCTCGGCGCCCGCCTCGATGGCGGCCTCGAGCACCCGGTCGGCGCTGCCGGCCTTGGCGGGATAGAGGATCTGGCCCTTGCGCTCGAACATGAAGCTGACTGCGCCGGTCTCGGCCAGGTTGCCGCCGTTGCGCGCGAAGGTCGCCCGGACGTTCGAGGCGGTGCGGTTGCGGTTGTCGGTCATCGCCTCGACGATGATCGCAACGCCGCCCGGGCCATAGCCCTCATAGCGGATTTCCTCCAGCGCCTCGGCGTCCGCCCCGGAGGCCTTGGCGATGGCGCGCTCGATGACGTCCTTGGGCATCGAGTTCGCCTTGGCCTCGCGCACCGCGAGCCGCAGGCGGGGGTTCTTGTCGGGGTCGGGGTCGCCCAGCCTGGCGGCAACGGTGATCTCACGCGCGAGCTTGGAGAACAGGCGCGAGCGTGCGGCGTCCTGCTTGCCCTTGCGGTGCTGGATGTTGGCCCATTTCGAATGGCCGGCCATGGCGTCGTCCCTGCTGTCTGGCGGAATAACGCCTCTATATGCGAGGGCGGCACGAACCGGCAACCCTGCCGCCGGATGCAGGCCGGGGCCGCCGGCCCGGGATCCCCGGACGCCCCGGGCATCGGCGCCGGCGGGCAGCCGACGTAGCGCCGCGTGACGGGCCGCCGGCGGGGCGGCGCGGGGGCGGTCGGCCGGGCGACGGGGCCGCACGTTGCGGGGACATCCCGACGGCGGGCAAGCGAGTGTGGCGAAATTCGGGCAGCGACGCCATCCCCGCGATCCGCCCTCCGGCGCGCGGCGGCGGGGCGGTATGAACGCTTCCTCAATAGGTTGGGCGCAGGCTTGGCACAGGGGCCCGCCGTCGCGGTCGCGGCGCGGAGCCCTGCGAACATGCGGCGGGTGCCATCACCTTGCCGCAAAGACGTTGGAAATTGTCTGTCAAGGTGCGGGAAACAATCCGCCCCGGTGTCCGCGACGCTCCGCGGCTGGAAGAGAGGTTGAGCACATGAAACCGAACGATCGCTGGATGGGCTGGGTTGTCGCCGAAAGCGCCGCACAGACCCAACCGATGCCCTTCGCCCGCGGCACGCGGCCGATGCGCCGGGCCGTTGCCGGCGCCGCGCCGACGCTTCGGGCCATCCCGGTCCTTCCCCGCCCGAAGCTGCGCCTTGCGCTGCAGCCGGTTCGGGTCGCCCTGCCGGTCTGAGCGGTCACGCAGCGCCGCGCCCGGGCCCGGTGCGGGGCGCGCCGGCCTCTTTCGTCCGCATCCCCGGGCGGGTGCGGCGCCTCCCCCCTGCCTCGGCGCCCCTGCGGCGCGCGCCCGCGCTGGCACCGCCGCCGGCCCCGCGGGCGGCGTTCACCGCGCGGCCGATTCGGCGGATGTGACCCGCGGCGGCGGTCGGCACCGGTGGCGCGAACAATCTGCGCCGGCGCCGCCCGACTGTCCCTTCGACGGGCCCGACTGGCGACAGTTCTCGACAATTTTGCCGGACCGGGTCCTGCATGGGGCATCCTCGCTCGGCAGCGCCGGTGGGGCCGATGCGGATGCGACCAGACCGGAAGGACTGTTCGCATGACCATGGTCCACCGCAGCGCCGGGTTACCGGCCGCGCAGCCGTCGCCGCCGGCCGGCGCCGGCGCGATCCAACCCTTGACCCGCCTGCACGATGTCGCCCGGCTGCGCCCCGACCGCAGCGCCGCACAGGCCTGCATCGCCGCACCCGCCCTGCCCGAGATCGGGGCGGCATTCTCCGCGCTGGCCCGCGGCAGCCTGGTCGCCACCCCGTCCGGGCCCGTCGCCGTGGAAGACCTGCGGCCGGGCGACCTTGTGACCACGGCCGAGGCCGGGGCCGAACCGCTTGTCTGGATCGGCTCGATCACGTTGTTCCCCAAGGTTCCCCCAAGGCAGCCGGTGGCGGCGCGGCTCCGGCGCGGCTGGTGCGCGTGCTGGCCGACGCCTTCGGGCCGGGCCGCCCGGCCGGCGACCTCGTGCTCGGCCCCGGGGCCGCGGTGGCGGCCGGCGCCCGGCCGCGCCACGCCGCGGTCCTGGCGACGACCCTGATCGACGGCTTGGGCGCCGTGGCGATCGCGCCGTCCTCGGCCGTCGCGGTCTGTCACCTGGCCACCAAGATGCCCCGGCTTCTGGCGGTCAACGGCCTGCGCGTTGCCAGCCTCGATCCCGTCGCGGCGCAGCACGCCCTGGGGCAGCACCCGACGGCCGCGCCCGAGGGCCTGTTTCCGCATCTGCGCGGGCCCGAACCTCGGCCGCGACCGGCCGCCGTTCCGCCCGCCGCGGCCCTGACCATCAGGGAAGCCGGCCGATCCGCGCCTCAAGCACCTCGAACGGCACCGCCGGCTCGTCCTTGGCGCATCGGATCACGAGCGAGGTCTTGACGCTGACGACGTTGTCGGCGGCGGTCAGCTCTTCGGTCAAAAAGGTCTGGAAGGTCGAGAGGTCGGGGGCGACGCACTTCAAGATGAAGTCGATCTCGCCGTTGAGCATGTGGCATTCGCGGACCAAAGGCCAGGCCTTGCAGCGCCGCTCGAAGGCGGACAGGTCGGCCTCGGCCTGGCTGCGCAGGCGCACCATGGCAAAGACCTGCACCTCGAACCCCAGTTCGCGCGGGTCGATGTCGGCATGATAGCCGCGGATGTAGCCCTGCTCCTCGAGCGCGCGCACGCGCCGCAGGCAGGGCGGCGCCGAGATGCCGACGCGGCGCGCCAGCTCGACATTGGTCATCCTGCCCTCGGCCTGCAACTCGGCCAGGATGCGGCGGTCGATCGGATCGAGGCGATGGCCCGGCATGCTGTCCCCGCTGTTCGGGGGTTCATTACGCCGCCGGGGCGCGAGGCGCAACATTGTTTCGTCCTCGCGCAACTTCCTGTGCGCCCCTGGGCCCGGCGGCGGGCTGCGGCATCGGGGCGGCGCCGGGCTGCGGCATCGGGGCGGCGCCGGGGCCTTGCACCGGCGCCCGGCCGGCCATAGTCAGCTGCCGGGCGGCGACGGAGCGGAGCGGATGGAGACGACGCGGGCGGTCAGGGTGCTGATCATCGGTTCGGGGCCGGCGGGGTATACCGCCGCCATCTATGCCGCGCGGGCGATGCTGGAGCCGGTGCTCGTGCAGGGCATCCAGCCCGGCGGGCAGCTGACGATCACGACCGAGGTCGAGAACTGGCCGGGCGACACCCGGGTGATGGGCCCCGACCTGATGGCGCGGATGGAGGCGCATGCGACCGCGATGGGCGCCGAGGTCGTGGCCGACATCGTCACCGGGCTCGACCTCGGGGCCCGGCCCTTCCGGGCCCGGTGCGACTCGGGCACGGTCTATCTGGCCGACGCGGTCATCCTGGCCACGGGCGCGCAGGCACGCTGGCTGGGCCTGCCGTCCGAGGAGCGCTTCAAGGGCTACGGCGTCTCGGCCTGCGCCACCTGCGACGGCTTCTTCTATCGCGGCCGCGAGGTCGCGGTGATCGGCGGCGGCAACACCGCGGTCGAGGAAGCGCTGTTCCTGACCAACTTCGCCAGCAAGGTCACCCTGATCCACCGCCGCGACAGCCTGCGGGCCGAGAAGATCATGCAGGACCGGCTGTTCCGCCACCCCAAGATCGAGGTGCTGTGGAACCACACGGTCGAGGAGATCCTGGGCGAGGACGACCCGCCCGGCGTCACGGGCCTGCGCCTGCGCCATGTCGCAACCGGCGAGGCGCGGGCCCTGGCCTGCTCGGGGGTCTTCGTGGCGATCGGCCATGCGCCCGCGTCCGAGCTGGTGGCCGGCCAGCTGGAGATGCACCACGGCGGCTATGTCCGCGTCGCGCCGGGCGGCACCGCAACCTCGGTCCCCGGGGTCTTCGCCGCGGGCGACCTCACCGACCATGTCTATCGTCAGGCAGTGACGAGCGCCGGCATGGGCTGCATGGCCGCGCTCGATGCCGAGCGCTGGCTGGCCGGGCAGGCGGGCTAGCCCGGGCCCGGGCGGGGGGGGCGGCGCGGCGCGGGGGCGCAGCACCGCCGAGGCGAAATCGTCCCGCATCGCGCCGGTTGCGCGGCATCCCGCTTGAATTCCGCCGCAATCGCGCGCTATGGCGCACCGCGCGGCCCGGGCCTCCGGCGGGGGCCGCGCAGCCCTGGCCCCAGACGAAAGTGCCTTGCGAATGTCCCTCGCCCATGCCGCCCCGATCCCCGAGCTCTACGTTTCGCACGACTCCGCACAGAAGCTGAAGGTCGAGGCCGGCACCCTGCCCTCGTGGGACCTGACGCCGCGGCAGATCTGCGACCTCGAGCTGCTGATGAACGGCGGCTTCCACCCGCTCAAGGGCTTCCTTGGCAAGGCCGACTACGATGGCGTGGTGGAGCGGATGCGGCTGGCCGACGGGCGGCTGTGGCCGATCCCGGTGACGCTGGACGTGAGCGAGAAGTTCGCGGCCACCGTCGAGCCCGGCCAAGACATCGCGCTGCGCGATGCCGAGGGGGTCATCCTTGCCATCCTGTCGGTGACCGACAAGTGGACGCCCGACAAGCCGCGCGAGGCCGCGGCGGTCTTCGGCGCCGACGACCTCGCCCATCCGGCGGTGAATTACCTGCACAACATCGCCGGCCCGGTCTATCTGGGCGGGCCGGTCATCGGCATCCAGCAGCCCGTCCACTACGATTTCCGCGCCCGGCGCGACACGCCGAACGAATTGCGCGCCTTCTTCCGCAAGATGGGCTGGCGCCGGATCGTGGCGTTCCAGACGCGCAACCCGCTGCACCGGGCGCATCAGGAACTGACCTTCCGCGCCGCCAAGGAGGCACAGGCCAACCTGCTGATCCACCCCGTCGTCGGCATGACCAAGCCCGGCGACGTCGATCACTTCACCCGCGTGCGCTGCTACGAGGCGGTGCTGGACAAGTATCCCGCCGCCACCACGCATCTGAGCCTGCTCAACCTCGCCATGCGCATGGCGGGCCCGCGCGAGGCCCTCTGGCACGGGATCATCCGCCGCAACCACGGCTGCACCCACATGATCGTCGGCCGCGACCATGCC
>CALJZN010000057.1 GCA_937983405.1 uncultured Paracoccaceae bacterium | reverse complement strand
ACGGCGGCCTCCACGTTGCTGTTGCCCTCGGGGCCATTGGCGGCAAGACCGTCGAGCACGTCGGCGATCATGTGGCCGATCTCCTCGAACTCGGCGAGCCCGAAGCCGCGGGTGGTTCCGGCGGGCGAGCCGACCCTGAGGCCCGAGGTCTTGGTCGGCGGGAGGGGATCGAAGGGCACGCCGTTCTTGTTGGCCGTGATGTGGCTGCGTTCGAGTGCCTCGTCGGCATCCTTGCCGGTAAGGCCCTTGGGGCGGAGATCGATGAGCGCGAGGTGCGTGTCGGTGCCGCCTGTGACAATGGCGCAGCCGCGGTTCTCAAGCGTGGCGGCCAGCACCTGCGCGTTGGCGACCACGGCGCGCGCATAGTCGCGGAAGGCCGGGCGCAGGGCTTCGCCGAAGGCGACCGCCTTGGCTGCGATCACGTGCATGAGGGGACCGCCCTGGAGCCCCGGGAACACGGCGGAGTTGATCTTTTTCGCCAGCGCCTCGTCGTTGGTGAGGATGAGGCCGCCGCGCGGTCCGCGCAGGGTCTTGTGCGTGGTGGTGGTGACGACATGGGCGTGGGGAAAGGGCGACGGGTGGACCCCGGCGGCGACGAGACCGGCGAAATGCGCCATGTCGACGAGGAGCAGGGCGCCGACCTTGTCGGCAATCGCGCGCATGGCGGCGAAATCGATGATCCTCGGGTATGCCGACCCGCCGGCGATGAGCAGTTTCGGCCGGGCCTCGAGCGCCTGGGCCTCGAGCCCTGCATAGTCGATGCGGTGCGTCTCGGGGCTGACGCCATATTGCACGGCGCGGAACCATTTGCCGGACTGGGCGGGCGGCGCGCCGTGGGTGAGGTGGCCGCCGGCGGCAAGGCTCAGGCCCATGATCGTATCCCCCGGCTGGAGGAGGGCCAGGAATACCGCGCCGTTGGCCTGCGCGCCGGAATGCGGCTGGACGTTGGCGAAGCTGCAGCCGAAGAGCGCCTTTGCGCGCTCGATGGCAAGCGATTCGACCACATCGGCATGCTCGCAGCCCTGATAGTAGCGGCGGCCGGGATAGCCCTCGGCATATTTGTTGGTGAAGACCGACCCCTGGGCCTCGAGCACCGCGCGCGAGACGATGTTCTCGGAGGCGATGAGCTCGATCTGCTGCTGCTGGCGGCGGGTTTCTGCAGCCACGGCGGCGGCGATATCGGGATCGGCAACGGCGAGCGGATCGGCGAAGAAACGGTCGGCACGATCGGCCGGGGCGGCGGGGCGGGTGCTCATGGGCAGGGTCATCCGAGTTTGGCGACGCGGGCGGCGTGGCGGCCGCCTGCGAAGGGGGTTGCAAGAAAGACGGCAAGGGCATCGCGAGCGGTCTCGAGCCCGATGAGACGGCCACCGAAGGCGATGATGTTGGCATCGTTGTGCTCGCGGGCGAGGCGCGCGCTCAGATGGTCGTGCACGAGCGCGCAGCGGGCGCCGGGCACGCGGTTGGCGGCGATGGAAATCCCGATTCCCGAGCCGCACACGAGAATGCCGCGATCGGCCCGGCCGGATGCCACTGCCTCGGCGCACAGGCGCCCGAAATCGGGATAATCGACCGGCTCGTCGCCGCTTTCGGGCCCGAGATCCTCGACCGAAAGCTCGCGCGCGGCGAGATCCGCGCGGAGGGCCTGCTTGAGCGCGAAGCCGGCGTGGTCGGAGGCGATGGCGATGCGCATTGGGAGAGGATGGCCTCAATCTCTAGGGTTGCTGAGAAAGGCTATGCCCCAAATGCAGGGCCGCGCCAAGGTGGGCGCCCGGCCGGCGACGGCGATGATGTGCCGCGCTTGGCGCACCATGGGCGACGCGGCATGGCAACGGCATGGCGGGCGAACAGATGACAGGCGAACAGGAAGCGGGCGGACAGGAGCCGGGCGGACAGGAGCCGGGCGGACAGGAAGCGGGCGGACGCATGCCGCACGGGGCGCGCTGGCTGGGCGTTTCCGGCCTTGTGCCGGCGATTGCGGCCGTGGCCGTGCTCCTGGCGCCGGCCGCGCCCGAGGTCCGCCAGCTGGCAGCCCATGCCGGTGCGGTCTACGCGGGTCTCATCCTCTCGTTCCTTGGCGGGACGTGGTGGGGGTTTGCGGCTCGCCACGGGGAGACGGGGTGGAGCCTCTGGGTGCTTGCCGTCATGCCGTCGCTTGCGGCCTGGGCGCTGCTGATGGCGCTGGCGCCAGCCCGGATCGTCGCCATTGGCGTCCTGATCGTGGCGAGCCTCATGGTGGACCGGCTGCTGGTGGCAAAAGGCGCGGCGCCGGGCTGGTGGATGGGCCTGCGCGTGCCGCTGTCGCTGGGGCTCGGTGCGCTCACCGTGGCGCTGGGCGTGCTCGCGCGCGGGATTGCGGGCTGAAGGCGCGGTAAGCGCCTGCGGAACAGGGGCGGCGCGGAATCGAGTTCGGCGAGGTCGACTTCGAGAACGCCCCGCGGTTCGTTCTCCACCTCCGCGCCGACGGTGACGGCGCCTGAGGCGACGAGGGGAAGCCGCGCGATCCCTTGATCGGGCTCCACGCACCGCATGGCGGGGACGAAGGTGGGATCGAGGGGGGAAGCGCACTGCGCCTGCGAGCGGGGGTGCGCCCTTGATCGGTTCGAAGCGCAGGTGGACATCGAAGATGTCTGCCGGCCCCGGCCTCTCCGTGACGATGGCGGCGAGCCGGCGACCGGCGCGTTCCGGCCTGCCGCCCCACTGGTTTTTCTGCGGGTCGTCGGCCGGCGCCTCGCCGGTGATGCGCGTGGCAGGGGCCGGGGGCAGCGGCTGTGGCCGGCAGCGCTTCGGCTGCCTCCGGGGCAGCGGGCGGAACTGCAAGGGCGGTATCGAGCATGGCCTGCTGCGACTGGGCAGCGGCCTGGTCAGCGACCGACCTGGCGCGCTCGGCGAGTTGGGTGGCCTCGGCCGCGCGCACTGCGACTTCCGCAAGCCGGGCCGTGACGGCCTCCTTGCCGATGGCGAACTCGGAAAGCCCGCGGATTCCCCTCAGCATCAGGAAGATGGCGAGGGCGAGGACGGCAAAGCCGACCCACGGGTCGGGCGCCTGGGCGCGCATCAGGTGCCAGCCTGCCGCACCCGGCGCGGCGACCAGCACGACGACAAAGCCGATCTCGCGCAGCCGGTCCCGCCCGGGCGTTGCGCGCCCGGCAAGGCAGGCGCTAGGGTTGTGCGCGAATGATCCGCCTCTTCCCCGATCCTTGTCGCCATGCCCCAGCATGTTGGAGCATGGCGCGCACAGGGCCTTCGCGTGGCTGACGCCGCGACCCGAACAGGGCTGGCCGGGCTGCAGGGAAGGCCGGTGGTGCTGCTGCTTTCGGGGGGGCTCGATTCTGCGACCTGCCTTGCGATGGCGCGCGCGGCCGGCGCCGAGGTGCTGGCGCTCACGATCGACTACAACCAGCGGCACCGGCGGGAACTGGAGGCCGCAGAGGGCCTCGCCCGGACGCTTGGCGCGCGGCGGCACCTCGTGCTGCCGCTTGACCTCAGGGCGTTCGGTGGCTCGGCGCTGACCGGCGCGATGCCGGTGCCCAAGGGCGGGCTGAGGCCGGGCATTCCCGTGACCTATGTGCCTGCGCGCAATACGGTGTTCCTTTCGGTGGCGCTGGCCTGGGGGGAGGCGGCGGGCGCTTCGGACCTTCTGATCGGTGTGAACGCGCTCGACTATTCCGGCTACCCCGATTGCCGGCCGGCGTTTGTGGCCGCGTTCGAGGCGCTCGCCAATCTTGCAACCAAGGCGGGCGTGGAAGGGACGGCCACCTACCGGGTGCACACGCCCCTGCTCTGCCTTTCGAAGGCGGACATCGTGCGGGCGGGCGCCGACCTCGGGCTCGACTTTGCGCGCACATGGTCCTGCTATGATCCGACGCGGGACGGGCGGCACTGCGGGCTTTGCGACAGCTGCCGCCTGCGCAAGCGGGGGTTTGCCGAAGCGGGCGTGCCCGACCCGACGGACTATGCGGCATGAGCTATGCCGTGAAGGAAATCTATGTGACGCTGCAGGGCGAAGGCGCACAGACGGGCATGCGCGCCGTGTTCTTGCGGTTTGCCGGCTGCAACCTTTGGAGCGGCCGCGAGGCCGACCGCGCGGGCGCCATCTGCCGCTTTTGCGACACGGATTTCGTGGGGCTGGACGGGCCTGGCGGTGGCCGGTTCGCGGACGCGGACGGACTTGCGGATGCAGTCGGGGAGGCGTGGGGAACACAATCGTCGCATCGCCTCGTGGTGTGCACGGGCGGCGAACCACTGCTGCAGCTGGACGCGGCGGCCGTTGGAGCTCTCAAGGCCCGTGGCTTTCGCGTCGCGGTGGAAACCAACGGCACGATTGCCGCGCCTCCGGGACTGGACTGGATCTGCGTGTCGCCCAAGGCCGGGGCCGAAGTTGTGCAGCGGTCGGGCGACGAGCTGAAGCTTGTCTTTCCGCAGCCGGATCTGCCACCCGGGGCGGTGGAGGGGTGGGCCTTCCGCCATTTCTTCCTGCAGCCGATGGACGGGACGGCCCGCGACGCCAATATCCGGGCAGCGATCGACTACTGCCTTCGGAACCCGCGCTGGCGGCTGAGCCTGCAGACCCACAAGCTCATCGGGATTCGCTGAGCCCAGGGCACGCTTGCCGGGCCTGCCCCGCGCCGCGCCCCGGGGTTGCAGGAACTGATACAATATTACATTGGCGACAGATGCGCGGCGGGAGGGCAAGGGTCCTACGGGAAGCGGCTGTGTGGCTCTGGACGGCAAGGGAAGAGGATTGCCTCGATGCGTGACCCGCGTGCAATCGGGGCCTGCGCGTGGCTGTGCCCCGCGGAAGGCCGGCGCTGTGGCCCGCAGCGGGCGGCGGATCGGCGCGGGCGGCCGGGCGGGAGCAGGCCGCGGCTGCGGCCTCAGGCGGGACGGGTGGCGGCGGGGCTGGCGGCGGTGCTGGGATGCACGCCGGCGCAAGTGCATGCGGCCGATGGGGGGGAGATCTCCGAGGAGATCGTGGTGACCGCTCCGCTGGCGCGGGACCGGCTGGACCTTGTCTCGGCGGTTTCGGTGCTGGATGCAGCGGCCCTTCTGCGCGATGCGCGGCCGCAGATCGGGGACAGCCTTCTGCGGCTCCCCGGTGTTTCGGCATCGACCTTCGGCCCGAACGCCTCAAGGCCGGTCCTGCGCGGGCTGACGGGCGAACGGGTGCGCGTGTTGACGGACGGCATCGGGGCCTTTGACGTCTCCAACACCTCGGCCGATCATGCGGTGGCGATCGACCCTCTTTCGGCTGAGCGGATCGAGGTGGTACGCGGGCCCGGCGCGCTGCGGTTCGGCGCGTCGGCTGTCGGCGGGCTCGTGAATGTGCTGGACCGACGGATCCCGCGCGCGCTGCCCGAGCGCGGCGCAGCCGCCGACCTCTCGGCGGGTCTGGGCTCGGCGGCGCTCGAACGGTCGCTGGGCGGTGCGGTTGTGATCGCGGCGGGCAACAAGCTTGCGCTGCGGGCTGGCGGAAGCCTTGTCGAGACGGGCGAGCTGCGCACCGGCGGCTTCATTCTTTCGGCCGACCTGCGGCGCGAGGCTTTGAACAGCCCGGACCCGGAGGTGCAGCGGCTGGCAGGGCTGCGCGGGCGGATTCCCAATACGGACAGCCGGATGCGAAGCGTGCATGCGGGCCTTGCCCTGATCGAGGGGGCCGGGACCCTGGGCGTGGCTGTCAGCCGGATGGAAAGCCGCTATGGCGTGCCCATCCGCTTTGACGTGACAGGCGCGCAAGAGGCCGAAGCCGTGTTCCTCGACGCACGGCAGACGCGTGCGGACGTTCGCGCCGGCCTTGCACTTGCGGCGGGCCCGGTCGAGCGAATCGACCTGCGGGGCGGCGCGGCGGACTATGTGCATGTAGAGGGCGGGGAGGACCCGGCGGAGACGGGAACGCTGTTTGCCAACCGGGGCCATGAGCTTCGGATCGAACTGGCGCAACGCGCGCGGGGGGCGTGGCGCGGCGTGATCGGCGGCCAGATCGGGCACCGGAACTTCCGGGCCATCGGCGAAGAGGCCTTTGTGCCGCCCAACATCTCGGACGAATGGGGGCTGTTTGCGGTGCAGGAACTGACCGTGGGCGCGCTCGTCGTGGAGGGCGGCATCCGGGTGGAACGCCGGAGCATCCGGTCTGCCGAGACGGCATTCGCCCGCGGGTTCACGACGGTGTCGGGCTCGCTGGGCGGCGTGTGGCGCGTCTCTCCGGCTTGGCGCGTGGCGGCGACCGTCGCGCGCTCAGCCCGCCCGCCTGCGCCCGAGGAGCTTCTGGCAGATGGGCCGCATGTGGGAACGCAGGCCTTCGAGATTGGCGATCGGTCGCTCGGAATCGAGCGTTCGACGGCGATCGAACTTGCCGTTCGGGGCCGCGGCGAGCGATGGCGCGCCGAGCTGACCGGCCATGCGACCCGTTTTTCCGGCTTCATCTACCAGGACGAGACCGGTGCTGTGATGGAGGGGCTGCCGGTGTTTGCGTTTCGTGCGGCCCCGGCGCGGACCTGGGGCCTGGAGCTGGAGGCGGGCGCAACCCTTGCACGCCTCGGCGGGCTGGAGCTGGAGGCCGACGTGACCGCCGACCTCGTGCGCGCGCGGATCCTCGGCGTGGGACCCGCACCGCGGACACCGCCGGCACGGGTGCTCGGAGGGCTGAGGATCGGTGCCGACCGGTGGTCGGTTCGGGTGGACGCGGAGCACAGTCTTGCGCAGGACCGTGTGTCGGCCCTGGAGGCGCGCACGGGAAGCTTCACCAGTTTCAATGCCTTTGTTGACTGGCAGCCGATGGCGGGCCGGCGGGACGTCCGGATGTCGGTTGCCGCGACCAATCTGCTCGACCGGGAGGCACGGCGCCACGCGAGCTTTCTGAAGGAGTTTGCGCCGCTGGCTGGCCGGGACGTGCGGCTTGCGGTGCGGGCTGAGCTTTGACATTTCCCTGTAACTGTCGGCCGCCAACAGACAGGCGGAAGGAGCCGATGCCGTGACGCTGCCCATTCTCGCCCTGTTGCCGCTGGTGCTTGCCGGATGCGCCACATCGTCCCGCGAGGATGCGGCGCCCGCTGCGAAGGGGCGGGAACCGGTTTCGGTGGTGCTCTTCATTTCGGACGGGGCGAGCTTCGAGACCTGGAACCTAGCCGGCTACTGGGCCCGCGGGCAGCGGGATGGCGCGCCCTGGAGCGGCTGGCCGGTGCGGCTTGGCATGACGACCTTTCCGCTCAACACGTCGCGCACGCCGACCATGAACGCAACGCCGATGGTCCGCTACGACCCGGCCCTCGCCTGGTCGACCGAATCGGCAGCCCCGGACCAGACCCCGCAGCGTCCGGCCTTTCCGGGCGAGCCCACCCGGCTTTATCCTTCGCCCTTTGCCGGCTATCAGTGGCTGAAGAAGGATTATACCGATTCCGCTGCTGCCGGGACCGCGCTTGCGACCGGCGTGAAGACATACAACAATGCCATTTCCGTGGACAATTTCGGCAAGGCTCTGGGCCTTGTGACGGAGGCGGCCAAGCGCGCCGGGATGGCGACAGGTGTTGTGAGCAGCGTGCCCTTCAGCCATGCCACACCTGCCGTCTTCGGTGCCAACAATCTGGTGCGCGACAACTATCACGAGATTGCGCGCGACATGTTGCGCCGTGACCGGCTGGACGTGGTGATCGGTGCCGGCCACCCCCTGTTTGACGACAATGGCCGGCCGCGCGCGACGCCGGATTTCACCTTCATCGGGCCCGATGAATGGAACGCGCTTCGAGCGGGCGGGATTGGCGGCACGTTCGTAGAAACGACCGCCGACATCCGCGCGATCGCCGACGGGCGCCGGGCGGTCGAAGGCCGGCTGATCGCGCTGCCGCAGGTCGGCTCGACGCTGCAGTTCCGCCGCGATGCCCGCGTGGCCGGGGAGGACCGGCGAAATCCGTCTGGCACGGCCTTCACGCAGGGACTGCCCGACCTGCCAACGCTGACCCGCGCGGCGCTCAACCGGCTTGGACAGAACGAGCGCGGCTTCTTCCTGAGGGTGGAGGGAGGCGCGGTCGACTGGGCGGCGCATGCCAATGACACAGGGCGCATTATCGAGGAGCAGCTGGATTTCGAGGCGGCGGTTGCGGCCACCATAGACTGGCTGCGGGCGCGCGGGCGGCTGGGGCGCACGATGATCATCGTGCTGACGGACCATGGCAACGGGCTTCCGCTGGGGCCTGACAGCGACCGGATTGTGTGGCAGCCGGTGACCAACCGCGGGAAGGGGCGCCTGCCGGAGGTGCGCTGGCACAGTGGCACGCACACCAACGAGAACACGCGCCTGTGGGCGACCGGTGCCGGATCCCAGTGCCTTTTGAACTTTGTGGTGGGTGTGGATCCTGGACTGCGCGACATCGTTCGCCACAACGACGGCCGCTATATCGACAATACGGCCATCGAGCCTGTGGTCCGGGCTGCGCTTGAAGGCGCGCCCTGCCCGCGGCCTGCGACGCGTTAGGCTGCCGGGCGGCCCCGGCGGCGGTTCAGGCGCGGCGGATGATGAGCGCCACGCGTGCAAGCCAAGGGGCTTCCGCCACGATCATCTGACGGCATCCGGGAACGGGCGGGAGAATCTGCAGGCGCTGGCCATCGACGGCGGCCAGCCGCCCGAAGGCAAATCGGCCGACCGGTCGCGGCGCAAGCACATCGTGGTTGACGGCTTCGGCGAAACGCCCGGGCGGCAGCTGTTCGAGCCAGAGCTGGTCGCCGGCCCGGTAGTCGCCCTGGCTTGTGCGCACGAGAACTCCCAGCATGTCGGCACGCGGCTGGGGGATCTCGAGTTCCATGGCCGCCTGGGGTGCGTCAGCGCCATCGGCATCGAGGACGGCTGCCACCGGGACAACCTGCGCATGATCGGCAACAATCAGCGAGGCCGGTTCCACCTGCAGCGCGGCGGCAAGGCGCTCGAGCCAGGCCATGGTGAGATTGCGCATGCCCGTTTCGAGCCGGCCGATGGTGACGGCCGTGGTGGGCGGATTGCAGCGGGCCGCCACCTCGGCGAGCGTGAGACCCTGCGCCTTGCGGACCTCGCGCAACCGGTTGCGCATTGCATCTCTCCCGCTTTCAAGTCCAACTCGGTGAAAGGACTGTCCTACAAATCGGCCGATATGGCAACGACATCGCCTCGCTCGAAGGAGGTACAGATGATCAAGCCGGAAGATTACCCGAATCGGACCATCGGGAAAAGGATGTTGGCGCCGTCCGATGCCGTGGACCGGCAGGTCGTCTGCGTCAACCTCGAGGAATCTCCGCTTGGCTGGCTGGCGCGGCGCGGCCTGTTGAACGCCCGGCAGGTGGCGGCGGGCGAGCGGCTCCGCGCCGACCACCATGCCGCAGCCCTTTCGAGCAGGGTGACCATGCGATGGGACTCGACACTGCGACACAGGCGCGAAGGGCATTCTGGCGCGGACAGTCACATTCTTGGCAATCTGGCGGCCAAGCGACGGTTCGATGCAGCCATGCGGCATGCCGGACCCGGGCTTTCGGACATATTGTGGCGCGTGGTGTGCGAGGGACAAGGGCTTGCGGAGGCGGAGAAGGGGCTGGGATGGCCGAGCCGTGCTGCGAAACTGGTTCTTTCGATTGCACTGGACCGGCTGGCCGACCATTATGAGAACCGTTTTGGACAATAAATAGCTTGACAAGCGTGACGATATGGCTTACCAAATTGGCCATGCTGCCGCAATCCGCGGGGAGGTGACGGCCCTGCGACGCGAACGCCCGGTGGGCGGTTTGTCTGGCGGATTGTCTGAGGCGGAGTGAGAGACGCGGGACGGAGGGGGCCAGCCCGGCCCTACCCGGCCCCGCCCGACGGTGCGGCGGGGCAGCGGCGGGATAGGAGAGACGGTTGTCGGACCGATCGGTGCTGGAGCGTCTGGCCCTGGCGCCGCGCGACCAGCAGCAGCAGATCCTCGGGATGGTTCCGGCTGGACGGCGCATGCGGCTGCTGCGCGACTGGCGGATGATGGCAAGGCCCTCGCAGCTGCCGCCGGACGGGGACTGGTCGGTGTGGCTGATCCTGGCAGGCCGCGGCTTTGGCAAGACGCGGACCGGCGCGGCCTGGGTGCAGGAGCAGGCGCGTTCGGTGCCCGGTGCCCGGATCGCGCTTGTGGGCGCGACCGCCCATGACGTGGCAGCGGTGATGGTCGATGGCGAATCCGGCATCTGCCGGACGTCTCCTCCCGGCTTTGCGCCGAGGTTTGTGCCATCGCGGCGGACCCTCAACTGGCCCAACGGGTCGCTTGCGATGCTGTTTTCGGCCGTGGAGCCGGACAGGCTACGGGGGCCGCAGTTCCACTTTGCCTGGTGCGACGAGATCGCGGCGTGGCACAGGCCGGGCGCGGCGTGGGACAATCTGCGCATGGGGCTGCGGCTCGGCAGCCGGCCGCGCGTCGTGGTGACCACCACACCGAGGCCGGACCGGTTCCTTGCCGAGCTGATGGCGGCACCCGGCACGGTGGTCACCCGCGGCGCGACCCACGAGAACCGGAGCAACCTGCCGGACGCGTTCCTCGCGGACATGGACCGCGCCTATGGCGGCACGGTGCTGGGACGGCAGGAACTTCTGGGCGAGGTGATAGACGGGCTGCCCGGAGCGCTGTGGTCGCACGCCATGCTCGACCGGTGCCGCACGGAGGCGGTGCCTGAGCTGGCGCGCGTGGTCGTCGGGGTGGATCCCCCGGCCGGGCCGGGCACGTGCGGCATTGTGGTGGCCGGGACGGATGCAGCCGGCCGGGCCCATGTGCTGGCCGATGCAAGCCTGACCGGAGAGACGCCCGATGTCTGGGCTGCAGCAGTTGCGGCCGCTGCGCGCCGACACGAGGCTGACCGGGTGGTGGCCGAGATCAACCAGGGCGGCGCCATGGTAGAAACGGTGTTGCGTGCAGCCTCGGTGAACCTGCCGTTGGTGACCGTGCGCGCCGCCCGCGGGAAGGCGGCCCGCGCAGAGCCGATTGCAGCCCTCTATGCGGCCGGGCGCGTCTGCCATGCCGGCAGGTTTGCAGCGCTGGAGGACGAGCTCTGCGGGCTGATCCAAGGCGGCGGCTACCGGGGCCCCGGGGAATCGCCCGACCGCGCGGACGCGCTGGTGTGGGCGCTGACCGAGCTGCTGCTGGACGACAGATGCCAGGAGCCCGCGTTCCGCGTGCTCTGAGACCGGCGGCGTTTGCGGCATCGCAGGAGGCGGATGCCCGGCAGGCCGAAACTGAAAGTCTGAGAGGAGCCCCGATGGACAAGATCACCGAATGGCTTCGGCTGCGTGCGCATGAGCCTTCCACCTGGGTGGGGCTTGCGATGATTGCAGTGGTGCTGGGCAGCGACCCGATGCAGGCGCACGCGATCATCCAGGGGATTGCCCTTGTGGTTGGCGGCGGGATGGTCGCCGCCGGCCCAACCCCGGGGCCGCGGCGGGATGAGAACCGCTGATGCGCTGGCCGTTCCTGGCCGACCGCAAGGGGTTGGGCGAGCCGGCATGGCGGCCCCGCTGGGATGGCGGCCTGAGAGGGGGCACAGGCGATGTGGAGCCGCCTGCCGGATATGAAGCGCAGGTTCGCGAGGCCTTCTGCCGCAACGCCATCGCCCAGCGCGCAGTGCGGCTGGTTGCGGAAAGCGTGGGCCATGCGCCTGTGACAACGGCCGAAGGGGATCACCCGGCGCTTGCGCTTGCAACCCCGGCCCTTCTGGAAACGGTGGCCACGCACCTGCTGCTGCACGGCAATGCGTGGATCGAGACGGGCCTCGACCATGCGGGCCGGCCGGCGGCGCTCTGGACGTTGCGCCCGGAGCGGGTCAGGGCCGAGACCGGCGCTGATGGCTGGCCGCGGGCGTGGCTCTACCGTGTCGGCCAGAAGGACATCCGCTTCCCGGCCGAGGGCGACGCGCAGCGGCCGGGCCTGTTGCACCTGAAGACGGTGAACCCGCTTGACGACCAGCTGGGGCTTGGCTGCCTCGGCGCGGCCATCGGTCCGGTGATGCTCCTCAATGCAGCTGCGCAGTGGAACCGGGCCCTGATTGCCAACGCTGCGCGACCCTCGGGCGCGATCGTGCACGAAGGCAAGTCGGGTGTGCCGCTTTCCAGCGAGCAGTTCGAGCGGCTGAAGGCGGAAATCGAGCTCGGGTTCCAAGGTGCGGCGAATGCCGGGCGGCCGATGCTTCTGGATGGCGGGCTGCGATGGCAGCCGCTGGCGCTGACCCCGGCCGAAATGGATTTCGCGCGCGCGCGGGAGGCTGCAGCGCGGGAGGTCGCGCTCGCATTCGGTGTGCCGCCAATGCTTCTTGGGCTTCCCGGAGATTCCACGCATGCGAACTATGCGGAGGCCAATGTGGCGCTGTGGCGACTGACCGTGCTGCCCATGCTCGGCAGGATCCTGGCCGGCCTTTCCGCGCATGTGTCGCTCTGGTGGCCGAACACGCGCCTCGAGGTGGACCTCGACCGGATCCCGGCGCTGTGGGGTGACCGGGAGAGGCTCTGGCGCCACGTGGCAGACGCCTCGTTCCTGACCACCGACGAGAAGCGCGAGATGCTGGGCTGGGCGCCGATGCCGCGTTCCCCGGATGCGCAGTGATGGACGCGCCTGTGACGATCGCCGGCTATGTGAGCCGCTTCGACACGGCGGACGCGGCAGGAGACATTGTTCGCCGGCAGGCGTTTCTGGGCAATCCGGCCGATGTGCCGCTGCTCTGGCAGCATGATCTTGGCCGGCCGATTGGACGGGTCGTGCAGCTGACCGAGGACGCGCGCGGGTTGCGCATGGTGGCGCGCCTCGACCCGGGCTGCCGGGACGGATCTGACGCGATTGCCCTTATCCGCTCTGGCGCGGTGGACGGCCTTTCGTTCGGATTTCGACCACGCAAGGCCCGGCGCCTGCCGGGAGGCGGCCGGGAACTTCTGTCTGTGGAATTGCTCGAATGCTCGGTGGTGACGCTGCCGATGCACCGCCAGGCGCGAATCGACTCCGTGACGGCCTGACACCAGCCGCAGCGCCTGACCCTTTTCCCAAGCCAGATGGAGAGACGAATGCTGGACTATGAGACCAAGGCTCAGGCCGTGGTGACCACGGCCGACCCGGATGCAGATGTGACCCAAGCGGAGCGCAACCTCGACATCGAGACGATGCGGGCCAGCCTGGACGAGCTGAAGTCCGAGGTGTCGCAGCTGGCGCGCAGGCTCGTGCAACGCACGCGGCCGCCGGTTGCAGGCGAGGGCGAAGGGACGCCCGGGAGGTCGCTGTTTGCAGACCGCTATCTGCGCAAGGGGCTCGAGACCGGGTTCGAGACCAAGCGGTTCTCGATTTCAACTGGCGCAGAGGGCGGGCTCGCCGTGCCGCTCGAGATCGACAGCGCGATCGAGCAGCAGCTCCGGAGCCTTTCGCCCATCCGCCAGATCGCGAACGTGGTGAAGGTGGGAACGTCGAACTATCGCAAGCTTGTGGCCGTGGGCGGCTTTGCGAGCGGATGGGTCTCGGACGTCGCGCCCCGACCGGAGACGGCAACGCCGACCTTTGTTGAGGTGG
The DNA here is from genome assembly GCA_937983405.1 of uncultured Paracoccaceae bacterium. Classification (GTDB taxonomy): domain Bacteria; phylum Pseudomonadota; class Alphaproteobacteria; order Rhodobacterales; family Rhodobacteraceae; genus JAHDXW01. The sequence goes on along the minus strand of CALJZN010000057.1, from coordinate 8,873 downwards.
CGCCTCCGTTTGGCGAACTCTACGCGAACCCGGCAGCAACCCAGGCCATGCTGGATGATGCAATGTTTGACGTGGAGGCCTGGCTTGCGCGCGAGGTTGCTGCCGAGTTCGCACGAGCCGAGGGCATCGCCTTTGTAAGCGGGACGGGCACCAACCAGCCTAAGGGTTTTCTGACCTACCCGACGTCGACGGCTGGCGATGCAACCCGGCCCTGGGGCACGGTGCAGCATGTGCCCTCGGGCGCTGCGGGGGCCTTCCCAGCCTCGAACCCGGCCGACAGGCTGATCGATCTCGTGCACGCGCTTCGCACGCCCTACCGGCAGGGCGCGTCGTGGGTGATGAACTCCAACACGCTGTCGGTCATCCGCAAGTTCAAGGATTCGAGCGGGGCCTTCGTCTGGCAGCCCGGGCTTGGTGAGGGCCAGCCTGCGACGCTGCTCGGCTATCCGGTGATCGAGGTGGATGCCATGCCCGACATCGGTGCCAATGCGCTTGCCATCGCATTCGGGCATTTCTCCTCGGCCTATGTCGTGGCGGAACGAGGCGAGACATCGGTGCTGCGCGACCCCTTCTCGAACAAGCCGTTCGTGCATTTTTATGCGACGCGCCGGGTCGGCGGGGCGCTGGTGAACAGCGAGGCGATCAAGTTCCTGCGCTTCGCAACCAGCTGACAAGACGGGGCAACGGGGCCCGGACACAGGCGGGCCCCGCCACCTGTTGGCCGGTCCTGCATGGTTTACGCTGCGCCGGCATCGCCCTTGCCCTGCTTCGGAGAATGAGATGGCCATCGCGGAAGCGTGGATCGAGGCGTCCTATCCCAACCCCGGTGACAGCGGCGGCTGGATTCTGGCGGTGCGCGGCGAATGGCCTGCGTCCACATTTGCCGACTTCGCGCTGGATCCGAACGGCACGCCGAAGCTTGTCGTCAATGTTGCCAACCGCGCGGGCTATGCCCGTTCGGGCGGGCAGGCGGTGCCGGTCACGCGCACGAAGCAGATTGTCGCCACGCGCCCGCTGCGCCGGCCCTATCCGGATTCGACCAGCACCGCGCAGGTGATTGACGAAACCCTGAACGCCGACGGCACGCGCACCGTGCGCATTGCGCTTGCCGAACCGGTCTATCAGGGTGAGACGGTCACCCTTTCCGCCCTTGCGGGCTGGCGCGCCACATTGCCGGCGGAATCCAATGTTCCCGTTGCCAACATTTCGATCCGCCCGCTCATGCAGCCCTGGGGACGCTGGGCCATCCCGCAGGACGAGATTGTGGACGGTTCGAGCTTCACTGTCGAAATGGTGTGTGTCTCGCATACGCCCTACAATGACGGCGCGTCGCTTCACCAGCCGGTGGCGGGCGTGCGCTTTGTGGCATCCGACGGCACCAACACTGTTTCGGCATGGGCGCTGGCCACGACCGAAAGCACGCGCTTTGGTGATAGCCTCTGGTGCCACCGTGCTACGCTCGACCTCGACACGCTGAGCAGCGGGCGTGTGACGATCCATGCGGAAGTCTATCCGGGGGAAGGGGCGGTGTGGACAACGCGCGATGGCTATTGGGACGCGCCGCACATCGACCAGAATTTCAAGGCCACCAATCGCGGCTGGCAGGTGGTGCTCGATCCCCGGCCCGAGGTGCCGCTGTGCATCACGCTGGACAAGACGGGCACATTCCTGCCGCGGCGTCACATTGTTCTGGCTCCAGCCGGGCAGGGTCGGGCGGATCCGGATCCGGCCGTTGCGGTGCAGTCCAGCTACGCCGCTGCGGCGGCTGTGGCGGCCGCTGAGAGGCCTTCGACCCTTGGTGCGGCCATTGACTGCATCGGCCGCGTGACGCGCTCTGTAGCGGCTGCAAACGGCTTTTCGGCGCTCAGCAACGTTCAATTCCCAGGCGGGTGCTATATCTGGATGCCTGCCGGCACGCGCGACATTGGCACGACCTATGGTTCGGCCTACACCCCTGATGGGGTGTCCTATGGCGAGATGCGGGCGCTTCCCGTGCCGGGCACGCCGAGGGCGGACATTGTCTTTCAGAAGAATGCCAGCATGGGCTTCCGCTTCCAGCGGCTGGCGATTGAAGGCTGCACCATCAGCAGCATTTCGTCTTCGACGGTGTTTGGCACGGGCAACTTCTATGTCCGGCTGAATGATGTGGTGGTTTCCGGCACAACGTGCAATCTTCGCAGTGGCACGCCGGGGCAGGTGTTTGGAAACTCTTCGACTGGCGCGCTGGATAACGGGCAGGTGATTGTCGGTTCGGTCGTCTCGAATCTGGGATTGAACCAGATGGCAACCGGGCTCATTCGGAACAGCCGTGTGGAACCTGCGAGCGCTGCGGTCCGGCCTGTTGCCGCGTTCAACATGTGGCGTGAGACGGCTTCGAACTTCGCTGGCTTTGATGTTCGCTGGGATGGCTGCCTGTTTGTCAATTGCAGCATGATCCGCATGAACAGCGGTGCATCGTTTGTTCGTTTGACGGATGGGTTGACTGGCACCCCTGCGGCACCTGCAACGCGCGAACGCGCGGCGTTCATCAACTGCCTGTGGGAACGCACGGGTGTTACGACACAGCCGGGCATCCAGATTGGCGAGCTTGCCTACAATCAGGCGCGCAATCTCATTTTCGATGGCTGCACCATGGCGGGAGCGCGGTTCAGCTTCCACAACGACCCGACGCAGGCGGAAAGCAACTCTCACTTCGAGAACACGACCCTTGGCTGCATGATCGACCGGAATTCGACCAAGCACGACCTGTCTTCGCTGTTTGGCACGCACACGGGCGGCTGGGAGGTGTCTTTCGGCGTCCGGCAGCGCGATACGGTGTCGGCCGACCGGTTCAACAACGTCATCACCACGGACTTCCCGTATGATTTTGTGGGGATCAACGTCATCAAGGGTGCGCTGGTTCCCGGCTTTTCCCGCGATCTTGGCTATCTGGACGACCGCAGCCGCGAGAGCCCCGGCCCGAACGCCGACACGGGCGGCGGCGACTATCGCCTGTCGTCGTCGAGCCCTGGCTGGCAGCTTCGTCGCGCACCTGCGAATTACCCTGCCTACCGCAGCGGCGTGACGCGCCCGGCAATAAACTATCATGCCGGGTCTGAGGGCTGATTTGGGATGCTGACCCGCGACCGCATCACGCTTGCCAACAACGCCCTTGCGGAGATCCCCGCAGGGCCGATTGTGGACTGGGACGAGAACAGCCTTGAGGCAAGGGAGGTTCGGCGCGCGTGGGGCGGTGTGTGGGCAGACACGCTTGCGCATCCGTGGTGGTTTTCTGGTGCGCTGGCTTCGCTTGCTGGCGTGGCGAACGACAGGGAACAGGAGTGGCGCTTTGCCTATGCGCTGCCCCAGAACTTCGCGCACATGCGCGCCATTTCCTCGCGCGGTGTGATTGGCCGGTCGAGGACCGGATACCGCAGCATTGTTGGGATGTGGACAAGCTACGAGATTGTCGGGCGCACGCTTTACGCCAACGAACCGCATATTGTGATTGAGTATTCCCGCAACGATGTGACGGAAGCGGAGCTTCCGCCGCTGGTTGCCCGGTCGTTTGAGCTTCTGCTTGCGATGCGCCTGTGCATGCCGATTGCCAAGAGTTCGTCGAGGCGCGCCGAGCTGCGGCAGGAGTATGAGCTGGAACGCCAGCGTGCCATGGCGTGGGACATGGGCCAGACCGGGCAGCTTTACATGACCGGCTCCCCGGCCACGGATGCGGCGTGGAATGCGGGGGACTTCATCTCTTACGGCTATCAGCCGTGGATTGCATATCCGGCGGTGACGGGGCTTTGAGTTTGGTGTAAGTGGCGGCCATGGGCTACCGGCTTCCACTGGTCAATTTCACGAAGGGGGAGGTTTCCGAGGACATGCTTGCACGCTTTGACGTGCAGGCATACCAGGCATCGCTCAAGAGAGCCGAGAATGTCGTGATCCTGAAGCAGGGCGGCATTGAGCGGCGTCCGGGCTTCGAGTTTGTCGGCAGGGTTTATACCGACAACAAGCCATCGAGGCTGATTCCTTTCCAGTTCTCGAACACGCAGGCGTATGTGATCGAGATGGGCAACGGCGGCATGCGTCTTGCTGCGCAGGGCGGCCTTGTCGTGGAACCGGAACTCCGGATTGAGTTTATCACCAATGAGGCGCAGGCGGTGGTGACGATCAACTTCCACGGCTTTTCGGTTGGGGATGACTTCCTGATTACCGGGGTGGAGGGCATGACCGGGGTGAACGGCCGTGTTGTCCGGGTTGTGGATGTGATTGACCAGCATCGTGTTCGTGTGGACTTGAACACGGTTGGGGCTGGTCCCTTTGCCACTGCGCAGGGCGGCGAGGTCAGGACAGGGCCGCCGTCTCCGCCTCCGCCTCCGCCGCCGCCTCCGACTTCCCCGTCTCCGCCTCCCGAGCCGCCGGAAGCCATTCCCCCGCTTCCGCCTGTTGATGATGGCTGGGAGTGGTGGCCGCCCTTTGGTGCCAACCTTTCGCTTCCGAACATTCCCTGATGGGCGCGTCTCGCATCTTCCGTCTTGCCCTGCCGTTCAACGCAGGCGACCTCCCGGAGCTGGACTATGTCCAGACCGGCGATGTGGTCTATCTTGCGCATCAGGACTATCCGTTCTCGAAGATCATGCGGTTTGGGCATACGGATTGGCGTTGGGAGCAGGTCCAGTTTGGCCCTTCGCAGCAGCCTCCGACTGGTCTTGTTGTCACTCCGACGGTTGGCAATCCGGCTACGCCCAATTCTGAGCCTGCGACCTATGTTGTGACGGCGATCAACAACACGCTTGGGCAGGAATCCCGGCCGACAGCTCCGGTTTCTGCGACCAATGACCTGAGCCTCAAGGGCAATTTCAACACGATTTCGTGGACTGCGGTTGCGGGTGCGGATTCATACGCCGTTTACAAGTCGGACACGGGCATTGATTCCATTCACGGGTTCATTGGCGAGACGACTGGCACCACGTTTGTGGACCGCAACATTCTGCCGGATTATTCCGACACGCCGCCCGAGGGGCGCAATCCGTTTGTCGGGGCGGGCAATCAGCCTTCGACCCTGGCCATGTTTGAGCAGCGGCTCATTCTGGCCCGCACGCGCAATACTCCGAATGGCATCTGGATGAGCCGTTCGGCGGATTTCGAGAACATGGACAGCGCAAGGCCGCAGCGGGACGATGATGCGATTGCGCTGGCGATTGCGTCCGGCACGCTGAACGAGGTGAACCAGATTGCGAGCATGTCGGACCTGATTGCGCTGACGTCTGATTCGGCGTTCAAGATCACTGGCAACAATGCGGATGGTTATCTTCGTCCCCCCGCGGCGGCGCGGCGCATTGTTGGCGAGGGGTCATCGCGGATCAAGCCGCTGATTCTTGGCACCAACATTCTTTTCTGGCCCGCAACAGGCGAGGAGGTGAGCGTCATCGCCTATTCGCTGGAGCAGGATAGCTATGTGACCCGCGATGTGGCGGTGTTTTCCCATCACATGTTTCGCGGCAGACAGGTGGTGTCCTGGGCCTATCAGCGGACGCCGTATTCGGCGGTGTGGGTGGTTCTTGACGATGGGGTGATGCTTTGTTTTGTCTGGCAGGACGATCAGGACGTGTGGGGATGGACCCGCATTGTGACGGATGGGCATGTTGAGTCTGTCGCCTGCATTACCGAGGGGAGTGAGGATCGCGTCTACATTGTTGTGCAGAGAAACAACCAGCGCCTGATTGAGCGGATGGCCACGACAATGTGGAGCGATTTCAGGCAGGCGTGTTTTCTGGATTCTGCCATCAGGCTTCGCGCGGCTGACAATCCCCTGTCTGTTATCAAGGGTCTGTATCATCTTGCCGGTCGCAAGGTGGATGTTCTGTTTGACGGCAATGCCGTCAGCGGCCTGACTGTCAGTGCCACGGGCACGCTGAACCTTCCGCAGCCTGCCCGTGATGTGGTTGTTGGCCTGCCCTATGTGTCGCGTGTCGAGACTTTGCCGCTTGCGTTTGCGATGGAGGGCACGAGCCAGACGAAGCGCCAGATGGTCGGCAAGGTTGTTGCGCGCATCAAAAACACGCGCGGCATGAAGATTGGGACAAGGACGCTGTTTCCGGTCAAGGAAAGGGATGTGGAGCCCTATGGGTCTCCAACCGAGCTTTTGACGGGCGATGTGGAGATCCCAACGGATCCGGCCTGGTCGTCGCGGGCGACGGTAAGGATCGAGCAGAACCAGCCGCTTCCGATGCGGATTACGGGCATATTCCTTGATCCGGTGGTGACGCAATGACATCGGTGATCGAGATTGTTCCAGCTCGGCTGCATCACATTGGTCCCATTGCAACGCGGATGCGTCTTCCCGATTTGATGGAATGCTGGGCTTTTGGGTTCACTCCCAAGACTGCGCTGCGGACGCTGGTTGCATCAGCAACGCAGGCTTGGACGGTGAAGGTTGACGGCAGGCCGGAGGTCATGCTTGGCGTCAATCCGTATTCCTTGCTTGAGGGAGTTGGGACTCCGTGGATGCTTGGCACGCAGGCTGGTTTTCGACATCGTCGCAGGCTGTTGGAGGATGGGGTCTGGTTCGTAGAACAAATGCACAAAAACTTCGCCCGACTAGAGAACAATGTCGCTGCAAGAAACCGTGGAGCAATTCGGCTGTTGGAAAAACTTGGTTTCGACGTAGGGGGAGAGCCTCAGGAGATCGGAGGGATGCAGTTTCTGCCGTTCAGGAGGACGAGGAATGTGTTTTGATCCGGTGACGCTGACGATAGCGGCTACGGCGATTTCTTCGCTTGGCTCCCTGGCGTCGGTTGCATCTGGCTTGCAGCAGGCGCGCTATCAGGAGTCGATTGCCGACTTCAACGCCCGTATGTCGGATGCGGCTGCGGCCGATGCTATCGAGCGCGGCAAGATCGAAAACCTGATGCATGGCCGCCGTGTGGCGCAGATGAAGGGTACGCAGCAGGCCACAATGGCCGCGAATGCTGTTGATCCAGGCTTTGGGTCTGCGCTTCAGACTTTGACAGACACGGCCATGATGGGGGCAGAGGACAGCTATTTCATTGGCCAGAACGCCGTCAGGGAGGCGATGGGGTATGACATATCTGCGGCGTCGTATCGTGGTCAGGCAGCTTCCGCGCGCTCTTCGCGTGCGGGCATTATTTTGGGTGGCGTTTCGGGCCTGGGGTCTTCGATCCTTGGCGGCGCGCAGCAGATGGCCAGATTGAAGATTGCCAAAAAGATTCAGTTGGGACAAGCTTCTGTGGGCTTGAGGAAATAGCGTGCCTGTTGTTCCGGCATATACCAATCAGGAGCGGATGCGTGGGATTCCGCAGGAGCGCCTGTTTGGCTCGCCTCCAGTGGGTCTTGCGCTTGTTGGTGCCGGGCTTCAGCAGGCTGGTCAGGCGCTTTCTGGCCATGCGGTGTTCACGGATGAGATTGCGGCCAAGGTTGACGAGGCGGCGGCCCGTCAGCTGGACATGCAGTTTACCGAGTTTGAGCGCGTGGCGCTTTACGGTGATGGGGGTGAGAACAAGGGCTATCTCAACCTTGATTCGCTGGACGCGCTGAACAGCCGCGAGGCGGTGGAGACGTCGCTTCGCGACAAGGTGCGCGAGCTTGTTGGCGCGGCGCAGTCGGACCGGCAGCGGTGGATGCTGGAGCAGGTTCTTTCCCGCCGTCTGGAAGACAGCATTCGCCGTGTTCAGCAGCACTATGCGCGCCAGGTCGAGGTTTACGACAAGACGACGCGCGACGCTCGGATCATGGATTCCCAGCTGATGGCCATCCGGAACAGCGACGATCCGCAGCGGATGGCCGGGTTCATGGCGACCATGGAGGGGGAGGTCATCCGTCAGTGGGAATCCTACGGCATGGACGTGGTGCGCCAGAAGTTGCTGGAAGCGCGTTCTGCGGTGCACGTTGGCGTTGTTGAGGCGCTGGCGGTTGATGATGTCTCCGTGGCCCATGAATACCTTCTGCGGAACGAGGCCAATATGGACCCCGCATCGTTTACGAGGCTGCGCAAGGCGCTGCAGCCGGAACTGATGCGGCAGTTTGCGGAAGACGAGGCGGATGCGATTCTGGGCTCCGGGCTTGGGGCTGTTCAGCGGGCGGTGCCGGAGAGCGTGCTTCTGTCTGCGGTGGAATGGATGGAGAGCCGCGGGCGTGATTTTGGCTCCGACGGCAAGCTTCTCACGAGCCGGGCAGGGGCGGAAGGCCGCATGCAGGTCATGCCCGGAACGCAGAGGGATCCGGGGTTTGGTGTGCGTCCTGCGGCCGATGACAGCCCGGAGGAAAAGGCCCGTGTCGGGCGCGACTATCTTCTGGCGCTGCGCAGGAAATACGGCCATGATGTTCTGGCCATTGCGGCTTACAACGCAGGGCCGGGACGTGTGGACCAATGGCTCAAGAGCATTGGCGATCCCCGGAACATGGGTGTCGGTGCCTGGGTGGCGGCGATTCCGTTCAAGGAGACCCGCGATTATGTGCGCGGGGTGATGCGCAAGGCTGGCATGATTGGGCCGCGCCATGTGCCGCGCAAGCATGACATGGAGCAGTTGCTGGCGCTTGTGGACCGCGGCAACTACACGGCAGAGCAGCGCCGTGCGGTGATGTCCGAGGTGACGCGCCGTGCACAGGTGGACGAGGCGCTGCTGCGCGAGCGGCAGGCGGAGCTCGCAGAACGGGCGTGGGAAATGGTGGATGCTGGCCAGCGTCCGAGTGCCAGTGTCATGGCGCAGTTGCCGCGTTCGGTGCGTGCGGGGATTGAGCGCGCGCTGCGGAACGAGGACAATGAGGAAAACGATCTGCTGTATTGGCAGATCAGGCAGGAGTTTGCTGTCAACCCGAAAGATGCGCTGCAGCGCTACCAGCCGCACGACCTGCGCGCCATGCTTCCGCGG
>CALJZN010000056.1 GCA_937983405.1 uncultured Paracoccaceae bacterium | reverse complement strand
GCCGGATGACGCGAGCGGATGACGACAGTGGATGCGCGGGGGCGGATGACGTGGGCGGATGCGCGGGGGCGGATGCGCGGGGGCGGATGACGGGGGCGGATGACGGGGGCGGATGCGCGGGGGCAGCGTGCCCGGACCGGGGCGGGTGCCCCTCTGGCGGGGCCGGCAGGGCGGTGGTCCGACCGGGGACGACCCGCAGGACAGCCCGGCGTTCCGTGCCCCGCGCCCTTTTCGGCGGCGTGCGACGGAACGATGAAGGCCGGGCGACGGGACTGCGGCCGCGGCGCCCCCCCTGCTCAATGCCCCTCGAAGGCGCAGAGCGCGTGCACCTGCATCCCCAGCGCCTCGAGCCGGCGGCGGCCGCCGAGGTCGGGCAGATCGACGACGAAGGCGCAGCCCGCGACCTCGGCGCCCAGCCGCTCGATCAGCCGGATGCCGGCCTCGGCGGTGCCGCCGGTGGCGAGCAGGTCGTCCACCAGAAGCACCTTCTGCCCGGGGTCGAGCGCGTCGTCGTGGATCTCCATCACCGCCTCGCCGTATTCCAGCGTGTAGCCCTGGGCGAGCGTGCGCCCCGGCAGCTTGCCCTTCTTGCGGATCGGCACGAAGCCGGTCGAAAGCTGGTGCGCGACCGCGCCGCCCAGGATGAAGCCCCGCGCCTCGAGCCCCGCGACCTTGTCGATGCGGGTTCCGGCCCAGGGGTGCAGCAGCTGGTCGATCGCCATGCGGAAGCCGCGGGCATCGGCGAAGAGCGTGGTGACGTCGCGGAAGAGGATCCCTTCCTTCGGGAAATCCACGATGGTGCGGATGTAGTCGCGGACGGTCTTGGCCATGGCGGGATCCGGGCGCTGCGGGGGGCTGCGTGGCAAGCCTAGCGATGCGCCCGGCGGCTGCAAGGGGAACGCCGGGGGCAGGCCGTGGCCGCCGCGGGTGCCGGGGCTGCCGCGGCAGGGGCGCGGCGGGGCCGCGGCCGGCCGTCCACGGGCGGCCTTGCCCGGCGAGGTCCGCCCCGCGACTGCCCGCGGACGCCGGCCGCCCGGGCCGGCGCCGGTGCGGCGGCGAGGGTCAGCGGCGGTGCAGCACCCGGCCGGCGACCGCGCCCAGCCGGGCCAGCAGCGCCGGGTCGCGCCGGTCGGGGGCGGTCAGAAGGGCATGGTCCAGCGCGCGGTCGCAGCCGTGGGGGCAGGGCAGGCGGGCGGCGCCCAGCCGTTCGGGCAGGCCGCGGATCAGGGCGCGGGCCTTGTCGGCGTTGCCGTTCAGGATGGCGAGGATGGCGGCGATGTCCACCGTCCCGTGGCCCTCGTGCCAGCTGTCGTAGTCGGTCACCATCGCCACGCTCGCATAGCAGAGCTCGGCCTCGCGGGCGAGCTTGGCCTCGGGCATGTTGGTCATGCCGATGACGTCGCAGCCCCAGACGTCGCGGTAGAGCCGCGATTCGGCCACGGTCGAGAACTGCGGACCCTCCATCGCCAGGTAGGTGCCGCCCTCGTGCACGGTGATCCCCGCCGCACGCGCCGCCGCCGCGCAGGCCGCCGACAGGCGCGGGCAGGTGGGCTGCGCCATCGAGACATGGGCGACGCAGCCGCTGCCGAAGAACGACGTCTCGCGCGCGAAGGTGCGGTCGATGAACTGGTCGACGAGCACGAAGTCGCCCGGAGCGAGATGCTCGCGGAACGACCCACAGGCCGAGACCGCGATCACGTCGGTCACGCCCAGGCGTTTCAGCGCGTCGATGTTGGCGCGGTAGGGGACGGTGGTCGGCGAATGGACGTGGCCGCGCCCGTGCCGCGGCAGGAAGGCCATCGCCATGCCCCCGAGCCGGCCGGTGAGGACGGCATCCGACGGCGCGCCCCAGGGGCTGGCGACCGCCCGCCATTCGGCCCCCTCGAGCCCGTCCATGGCATAGACGCCCGAGCCCCCGATCACCCCGATCATCGTCTGCGTCATCTTCCCGCTCCGTCCCGCCCCTGCCGCCGCCGCCGCAAGGCTAGGCGAGATGGCGGCGCGAGGGAAGCGGCGGCGCGACTTGACCGCCATCAAGGTGCGCGGCGGCGCCCCGTGGCAGGCAGATCGCCGGTCTGGGCGAGGAGGGCCATGATGCGCACGGCGATCGTCTACTATTCCTTCACCGGCACCACCCGGGCGCTGGCCGGGATGCTGGCCGCGCCGCTCGGGGCCGAGCTGGCCGAGATCGGCTGCGGCCGCTACGGCGCGGGCGGGCTCAGCTTCTTCCGCGCGGCCGTGGACAGCGTTCTGGGCCTCTTGCCCGAGGTCGCGCCGCTGCCGCAGCTTGCGGGCGTGGAGCGGCTGCTGATCGGGGCGCCGGTCTGGGTCGGCCGGCCGGCGACGCCGGTGCGCGCCTGGCTGCGGGCGCGTCCGCCCCTGCCTGCGCGGGTGGGGCTGTTCGTCACCGCCTCGGGCGAGGGCACGGGGCGCGCGCTCGAGGAGCTGCGGCGGCTGGCCGGGCGGCCGGGGGCGCCGGGGCTTGCCGCCACCGAGGCCGAGACCGGGGCCGGCCGGCTGCCGGGGGGCGCCGATGCCTTCCTCGCCGCGCTGGGGTAGGGGCCGGCGGTGCCGCGCCGGGGCGGGGGCTAGAGGTTCTCGACCTGCGGCATGCCCAGAACGTGAAAGCCGCCGTCCACGCGGATGATCTCGCCCGTGGTGCAGGCGCCGTAGTCCGAGGCGAGGTAGACGGCGGTGCCGCCCACGGCCTCGAGCGTGGCGTTCTGGCGCAGGGGGGCGTTCATCTCGGTCAGACGGAAGGTCTTGCGCGCGCCGCCGATGGCCGCCCCCGCGAGCGTCTTCATCGGGCCCGGGCTGATCGCGTTGACGCGGATCTTCTGCGGCCCGAGATCGTTGGCGAGGTAGCGCACCGCGGATTCGAGCGCGGCCTTGGCCACGCCCATCACGTTGTAGTAGGGCGTCACCCGGTTCGAGCCCTGGTAGGTCAGCGTGATCAGCGTGCCGCCCTGCGGCATCAGCGGCGCGGCGCGGCGGGCGATGTCGATGAAGGAATAGCACGAGATCGTCAGCGAGTTGCGGAAGTTCTCGCGGCTGGTGTCGATGAAGCGGCCCGACAGCTCGGCCTTGTCGGAATAGGCGATGGCGTGCACCACGAAGTCGAGGCTGCCCCAGTCCTCGGCCAGCCGGGCGAAGGCCGCATCGAGCGAGGGGGTGTCGACCACATCGACATCGAGCAGCAGGGTCGCGCCGAGCGAGGCGGCCAGCGGCTCGACCCGCTTGCCGAAGGCCTCGCCCTGGTAGGAGAAGGCGAGCGTCGCGCCCTCGGCCGCCATCGCCTTGGCGATGCCCCAGGCGATCGAGCGGTCGTTGGCGACGCCCATGATCAGGCCGCGCTTGCCCTGCATCAGTCCGGCCATGTCAGATCACCCGTGGAATGCGGAAAAGACGAGGGTCGCGTTGGTGCCGCCGAAGCCGAAGCTGTTCGACAGCACGCTGTCGAGCGTCACCCCTTCGCGCAGCTCGGTCGCGATCTCGCCCGGGCGGAGGGCGGGGTCGAGCTGGGTGACGTTGGCCGAGGCGGCGATGAAGCCGCCGCGCATCATCAGGATCGAATAGATCGCCTCGTGCACGCCCGTCGCACCCAGCGTGTGGCCGGTGAGCGACTTGGTGGACGAGATCGGCGGATGATCCTCGCCGAAGACGCGGCGGATCGCCTCGACCTCGACGACGTCGCCGGCGGGCGTCGAGGTGCCGTGGGCATTGATGTAGTCGATCCGCCGCCCCGGCGGCAGGCTGGCCAGCGCCAGCCGCATCGACCGCTCGCCCCCCTCGCCCGAGGGCGCCACCATGTCGTGGCCGTCCGAGGTGGCGCCGTAGCCCGTCACCTCGGCGTAGATCCGCGCGCCGCGCGCTTTCGCGTGCTCCAGCTCCTCCAGCACCACCACCCCGCCGCCGCCGGCGATCACGAAGCCGTCGCGCGTGGCGTCGTAGGGGCGGCTGGCGGTCTCGGGGGTGGCGTTGTGCTTCGAGCTCATCGCCCCCATGGCGTCGAACAGGCAGGACAGCGTCCAGTCCAGCTCCTCGCCGCCGCCGGCAAACACGATGTCCTGCTTGCCCATCTGGATCAGCTCCGCCCCGTGGCCGATGCAGTGGGCCGAGGTCGAGCAGGCCGAGGTGATGGAATAGTTCACGCCCCTGATGCGGAAGGGCGTGGCGAGGCAGGCCGAATTGGTGGACGACATCCCCTTGGTCACGCTGAAGGGGCCGATGCGCTTGGGGCTGCCGTGCTCGCGCACGATCTCGTGCGCGCGGTAGAAGGCCTTGGTCGAGGGGCCGCCCGAGCCCATGACGAGCCCGCTGCGCGGGTGGCTGACCTCGGCCGGGGTCAGCCCGCTGTCCGCGACCGCCTGCTTCATGGCGATGAAGTTGTAGGCCGCGCCGTCGCCCATGAAGCGCAGGTCGCGCTTGTCGATATGGGCGGCGAGGTCGATCTTCGGCGCCCCGTGGACCTGGCTGCGAAAGCCGCGCTCGGCATAGTCCTCGGCCCGGACGATACCCGAGCGGCCCGCGCGCAGAGAGGCCTCGACCTCGGCCAGCGTGTTGCCGATGGGCGAGACGATCCCCATTCCGGTGATGACGACGCGGCGCATGGCGGCTCCCTCGCTCTTGCGGTGGACCGTGTGTAAGCCAGCGGGCGCCGGCGGACAAGCCGCGAGGGGCGGCGCACAGCCGCGCGGGCCCCGGGGCGTCGCTGCGCCCCGCGTCGCGGGGGGCCGGACGCCCCCGCGGCGCCGCCGCTTCGGGCCGTGGCGTGCCGCCGGCACCGCCACGATCGCGTTGGCCCCGGTGCCGCGGCTGTGGTAGCGGCGGATCGACGATGCCCCGATGGGATGGAGACAGTGCCATGGCCGCCCCGACGGTTCTTTCCGAAAGCGTGCTGACCTGCCCCGCCTGCGGCCACGCCGCGGCCGAGACGATGCCCGCCGATGCCTGCCTGTGGTTCTATCGCTGCCGGTCCTGCGGCATCACGCTGCGGCCGAGGGTGGGCGACTGCTGCGTGTTCTGCTCGTTCGGCAGCGTGCCCTGCCCGCCGGTGCAGGCGGGCGGCTGCGCAAGCTGCTGACCGGCCGGCGGCGCCGGCTCAGGCCCCGCTGAGCGCCACCTTCATGTCGCGGACCAGATAGATGACGTCGCCATCGGCCTCCACCCGGCCGTCGGCCACCCCCATCGTCAGCCGGCGCGTCTGCGTGGCCCGGGTGAAGTTGACGAAATAGCGCAGCAGCTTGCGGTCGGGGCGGACCATCCCCGTCAGCTTGACCTCGCCCACGCCCAGCGCGTAGCCGCGGCCCTGCCAGCCGCGCCAGGCCAGGTTGAACCCCGTGAGCTGCCACAGCGCGTCCAGTCCGAGGCAGCCCGGCATGATCGGATTTCCCGGAAAGTGGCAGGCGAAGAACCACAGATCTGGGGCGATGTCGAACTCGGCCACGACATATCCCGCGCCCGGCTTGCCCTCGAGGTCGCGGTCGGCCGAGATATCGGTGATGCGGTCGACCATCAGCATGGGCGGTTCGGGAAGCTGGGCGTTGCCCGGACCGAACAGCTCGCCGCGGGCACAGGCGAGCAGCGCCTGCTTGTCGAACCGTCTGGGATAGTCCGGCATCCCGCGCATCACCTCTGTCCCCGGGGGCGCCACCGCGGGGCGGGACCCCGGCGGGGTCATGCCCCGACCTGACCCGCAGGGCCCGCGCCCCGCCGGTTCCGCCCCCTCTATCATCGCGCCGCGCGCGTCCGCAAGCCTGCGGCACGGGACGCAGGCGGCCGCGGGGCGGGCGCGGCGCCGGCCCCCCCCGCACCCCGCCGGCGCGGCGCCGCGGGCCCGGACGGCGCGGCACATTTCCGTTTGAAACCGGCCGGCGCCGCGCTTTATATGTACCCCATGGCCGCCGAAGTGCCCGCCCTCAGCCCGTTGACGCCTGACTCCGCCGCGCGCGGCACACGCTGGCTGTCCCAGGCCGGGCTGCGGCCGACGCGCCAGCGGCTGATCCTGGCGGCGCTGCTGGTGGGCGACGGGCAGAACCGCCACGTCACCGCAGAGGGTCTTTTCGCCGCAGCCCAGGCCGCGGGCGAGCCGGTGGCGCTCGCCACCGTCTACAACACGTTGCGGGCGTTCTGCGACGCGGGGCTGGTGCAGGAGGTGACGGTCGACGGCTCGCGCAGCTATTTCGACACCCGGCTCGACGATCATCCGCATTACTTCTGGGAAGACAGCGCCGAGCTGACCGACGCGCCGGCCGAGGAACTCTTGATCGCGCGACTGCCGCGCACGCCCGAGGGGACCGAGGTCGTGCGGGTCGATGTGGTGATCCGCCTGCGCCGGGTCTGAGCGCGGCGCGGGCCTCAAAACCACTGGCCGGGTTCCATCAGGCCCAGATCCATCAGCTGCTGCGAATGCCAGCGGAACCGCTCCGAACCGTGCCAGCGGAAGCTGCGGATGGCGTCGCGCGATCCGGGGTTGAGCCGCAGCGCCTTGGCGACCCGGAACGAGCAGATCGCCGCGGTCAGGTTGTGGTGCCAGGGGCAGGAGAAGGTGTTCATCTCTTCGTCCGACAGCGTGTGGTCGGGCCGCAGCGTCAGCCCCGGCTTGGCGCGGAACAGCGCGATGCGGTCGATCCGCCGGCGGTGGGCGGGGACATGTTCCTCGAAGCGCCAGCGCAACCCGCCGAAGAAATCGAGCTGCCGCTCGCGCGGGTGGCCGGCGGCATCCGTGCGGGCAAGCGCATAATAACCCGACCGGTCGAGATGGGCATCCTCGAGGCTGACGGCGTTCGGCGCCCGCGTCAGGTCGGCGGCATAGAGGTCGACGGTGTAGGTCAGCATCGCCTCGCGCCGTTCCTCGGCATGGAAGGCGAGCATCTCGCCGACGCTGCGCGTCTCGCAGAACGGATAGAAGAGGTATTCGGCGTTGTAGGCATAGGACAGCCAGACGCCGGGCAGCGCCGCGATCAGGCGGTTGACGACGGCAAAGGGCAGGCCCGGGTCCGAGGTGTCGAGGTCGATGCGGAAGGCCTGTCCCAGCCGTCGGCCCGGGCGCGGCGCTGCCTCGCCCGCACCGGGGGGCAGGCGCAGCGCGGGCGGGGCGAACAGCAGCACCGCGGCGAACCCCAGGCGCCGCCAATGGGCCAGCGTCGAGCCGACTTCGACCGCGTCCTCGGCGAAGATCATCGCCACCGGCCCGCGCCGCAGCACCGCGCCGTGGTCCGAGAGCACGCTGTCGAGGCTTTGCGCCTGCATCGGTCGACCCGTTTCCTGCCGTGGCGCGACCCTCGGGCAAGGCGGCCGGCTTTGCAAGCGTTGCACGGCCCGCCCGGCGTGCTGTAGAGACGCGGGGGCCGATGCCACAGGGGGACGCCCGGATGTCCGCGCCCGACACGCCGCCCAGGAAGCTGCACGTCCGCACCTGGGGCTGCCAGATGAACGTCTACGACAGCGAGCGGATGGCCGAGGCGCTGGCCGCCGAGGGCTATGTGGCGACGGAGGCGGCCGAGGAGGCCGATCTTGTGCTGCTCAACACCTGTCACATCCGCGAGAAGGCGGCCGAGAAGGTCTACAGCGATCTCGGTCGGCTGCGGCCGCTCAAGGCCGCGCGTCCGGGCATGAGGATTGCCGTGACCGGCTGCGTGGCCCAGGCCGAGGGCGCCGAGATCCTGCGCCGCGCGCCGCTGGTCGATTGGGTGGTGGGGCCGCAGGCCTATCACCGGCTGCCCGCCCTGGTGGCCGCGGGCGTCCGCGCCGTCGAGACCGAGTTTCCCCCCGAGGACAAGTTCGACCGGCTGCCCGCCCGCGGGCAGGCCCCGCGCGGGCCGACCGCCTTTCTGACGGTGCAGGAGGGGTGCGACAAGTTCTGCTCCTTCTGCGTCGTGCCCTACACCCGCGGCGCCGAGGCCAGCCGCCCGGCCGCGCGCATCCTTCAGGAGGCGCGCGCGCTGGTGGCGCGGGGCGTGCGCGAGATCACGCTGCTGGGCCAGAACGTGAACGCCTACCATGGCGCGGGCGAGGGGGGCGCGGCCTGGTCGCTTGCCCGGCTGATCGGGGCGCTGGCGCAGATCGAGGGGCTGGCCCGCATCCGCTACACCACCTCGCACCCGAACGACATGGCCGACGACCTGATCGCGGCGCACGGGGCCGAGCCCAAGCTGATGCCCTACCTGCACCTGCCGGTGCAGTCGGGCAGCGACCGCATCCTGAAGGCGATGAACCGCCGCCACACCGCCGCGGCCTATCTGCGGCTGGTCGAGCGGCTGCGCGCCGCGCGCCCCGACATCGCGCTCTCGAGCGACTTCATCGTGGGCTTCCCGGGCGAGACCGAGGCGGATTTCCAGGCCACGCTCGATCTGGTCGCCGAGGTGGGCTATGCCTCGGCCTTCAGCTTTTGCTACTCGCCCCGCCCCGGCACCCCCGCGGCCGACCGCCCCGGGGTGGACCCGGCCGTCGCCGCGGATCGGCTGGCGCGGCTGCAGGCGCTGATCGCCCGCCAGCAGGCCGCGGCGCAGGCGGCCGCGGTGGGCCGCGAGGTCAGCGTGCTGTTCGACCGGCCGGGGCGGATGCCGGGGCAGATGGCGGGCAAGTCCGAGCATCTGATGGCCGTCGCCGCGGCCGACCCCGCGCTCAGGCCCGGCGCGTTGCGGCGCGTCAGAATCACCCGCGCCCTGACCAACTCGCTCTGGGGCGAGACGGTCTGAAGCGGTCCGCCGGCATCGCGCCGGCATGCACCGGCCTGCGACACTGCCGCGAAAAGTGCGGAGCTGTGTCTGATTCGGACACAACGCCTCGTCGACGCTCTTCACAAATCCCCGCAGTCTGCTAAACTGCCCCAGCATGATGTAGATGGCGTGCGGGGCGCAACATTTCCTTGTGTGTCCTTGGGAGATGAACGGGGGACATGGCGGTGAAGAGGTATAGATCAACCAAACTCGGGGTGGCCCTGGGCAGCCTGGCGGTGGTGCTCGGGCTGCAGCTGGCGGCAAGCCGCCCTGCCGAGGCGCAGCAGTCCCTGCGCCAGCAGTGGGGCAGCACGGGCGAGCGCTATCTGCCCACGATCTGGGTCGATCCCGACGGCTGCCAGCACTGGGTGATGGACGATGGCGCCGAGGGCTACATGACGCCCAACCGCACCCGCGACGGCAAGCCGGTCTGCGTGCGCGGCAACCCCTGCTATATCGAGAACTCGGATACGCTGTTCGCCACCGGAAGCCACCACATCTCGCCCCACGGGCGCGCCCGGCTGATCGAATTCTTCCGCAACGCGCCGGTCACCGCCTTCGTTATCGACGGGCACACCGACCCGCGCGGCGGCTACGAATACAACCTGCGCCTGTCGCTGAACCGTGCCCATGCCGTGGCGGCCGTGGCCCGGGAGGTGGGCGTGACGGTGTCGAACGTGCGCGGCTTCGCCTTTCTCTATCCGCGGGCGCCCAACACCACCGCGGCGGGGATGGCGCAGAACCGCCGCGTCGAAATCTTCTGCATCCGTTAGAGCCCGGGGGGCGACCGATGAAAATCTCGCGCATCCTTCTGATCACCGCCGCCGCCTGCGGTCTGGCCGCCTGCCAGGTGCCCGAGGACAAGGGCTATGACCGCGGCATCGACGCCAAGCATCTGAGCCAGCTTCGCGCCGGCATCTGGGTGGACCCGCACGGCTGCGACCACTGGATCATCGACGACGGGGTCGAGGGCTATCTCTCCGCCCGTCTCGACGACTACGGCAAGCCGGTCTGCTCGGGCATCGCCCCTCCGGGCACCGCCGTGGGGCCGTTCAAGGCCGGCTCGCCCATCCCCGACATCCTCTGATCGGTGACACTGCCGCCGACCGACCTGGCCGCGAGGGAAACCTCGCGGCCCTTTTCGTTGCCGCCGGGCGGCGGCCAATTCGTCGCGCCGGCCGCCGCATCGGCCGCATGAGGCTTGCAAGCCCTGCCGCGCGGCGCCACCTTGAGGGTGCGGCCGTCCGCCCCCCTGTCCGAAGGAGCCCTGCTTGCCCGTCAGCGCCCTGTCCGACCCGCCCCGCCCCGACCGCGGCCAAGACCATGGCAACGAGACCCTGCTGGAATTCGCCGACAACCGCCTTCTGATCGACCTGTGCGGCGAGTTCGACCGCAACCTCGCCCAGGTCGAGCATGCGACCGGCGTGCACATCCTGCGCCGGGGCAACCAGCTGTCGGTGATGGGCGAGGGGCCCGCCATGGCCCAGGCGGCCGCCGTGCTGCGCGGGCTGTATGCCCGGCTCGAGAAGGGCCGCGGGATCGACGCGGGCGACATCGACGGGGCGCTGCGGCTGTCGGTGGCCGCGGCGGGGGTGGACGGGGGCGCGCAGCTCGACATGTTCGGGGCCGGCCGGCTCGAGATCCGCACCCGCCGCAAGACGGTCGAGCCGCGCACCGCGGCGCAGCGCGCCTATGTCGAGGCGCTGCTGGCGCATGAGCTGGCCTTCGGCATCGGCCCCGCCGGCACCGGCAAGACCTATCTTGCCGTCGCGGTGGGGGTCAGCCTGTTCGCCTCGGGGCAGGTGGACCGCATCGTGCTGTCGCGCCCCGCGGTCGAGGCGGGCGAGCGGCTGGGCTTCCTGCCCGGCGACATGAAGGAAAAGGTCGATCCCTACATGCAGCCGCTCTACGACGCGCTCAACGACTTCCTGCCCGGCAAGATGCTGCCCAAGCTGATCGAGGAGAAGCGCATCGAGATCGCGCCGCTGGCCTTCATGCGCGGCCGGACGCTGTCGAACGCCTTCGTGGTGCTCGACGAGGCGCAGAACGCCACCTCGATGCAGATGAAGATGTTCCTCACCCGCCTGGGCGAGGGCAGCCGCATGGTCGTCACCGGCGACCGCACGCAGGTCGATCTGCCGCGCGGGGTGGTCAGCGGACTTGCCGACGCCGAGCGCATCCTGCAGGGCGTCGCGGGGGTCTCGTTCAGCTATTTCACCGCGCGCGATGTGGTGCGCCATCCCCTCGTCGCCCGCATCATCGCCGCCTATGAACGCGACGATGCCGGACTTGGTTGAGACCCTTCTCGAGGAGCCCCGCTGGGCGGCGGCGGACCTGCCCGCGCTGGCCGAGCGGGCGGCGCGGGCGACGCTGGCGCATCTGGGGCTTGCCGCGGAGGGGTTCGAGATCAGCCTGCTGGCCTGCGACGATGCCCGGATGGCGGCGCTGAACGCGGAGTTCCGCAACAAGGCCGGGCCGACCAACGTGCTGTCCTGGCCGTCGCAGGCGCGCGGCGCCGCCCGGGACGGGGCGCGCCCCGACCTGCCCGCGCCGGGCGATGCCGCGGACCCCTTCGGCCTGGGCGATCTGGCGCTGGCGTTCGAGACCTGCGCGCGCGAGGCCGCCGAAGCGGGGCGCAGCCTTGAGGACCATGCGGCGCATCTGGTCGTCCACGGGGTGCTGCATCTGTTGGGCCACGACCACATGCGGCCCAAGGATGCGGCGCTGATGGAGCGCCTTGAGGTCGAGATACTTGCAAGACTGGGGGTTGCCGACCCATATGGCGGTGCGGCGGGCGGCTGAGGCCCGCGTCGGTCGGAAAGGAAAGATGGGCGAATCATCGGACGGGTCCCGGGCGGCGCAGCGCGCGCAGGACCTGGAGGACGGCGGGCAACGCGGCTTCTTCGGCCGCCTCCTCGATGTCCTCAGCGTCGGGGATCCCGGGCAGGACGGCGACGCCGAGGACCCCGAGCGAGGCAGGCCCGCCGCGACGGGGGCGGGCCTGGCGAACCTTCGCAAGATGCGGGTCGAGGACGTCTCGGTCCCCAAGGCCGAGATCGTGGCGGTGCCCGAGGACATCGGCCGCGACGCGCTGGTGCAGGTGTTCCGCGAAAGCGGCTTCTCGCGCCTGCCGGTCTATCGCGGCTCGCTCGACCATCCGCTGGGGCTCGTGCTGCTCAAGGATCTGGCGCTGAAATACGGCTTCGGCGACGCGGGCGGGCCCTTTGCGCTGAAATCCCTGCTGCGGCCCGTGCTGTATGTTCCGCCGTCGATGCCGCTGTCGGTGCTGTTGCAGAAGATGCAGGCCGACCGCGCCCATATGGCGCTGGTGATCGACGAATACGGCGGGGTCGATGGCCTGGTCACGATCGAGGACCTGCTCGAACAGGTGGTGGGCGAGATCGAGGACGAGCACGACACCGGCGAGGCCGGCTGGTGGGTGAAGGAAAAGCCGGGCGTCTGGCTGGCGCAGGCACGCACGCCGCTCGATGCCTTCGAGGCCGAGACGGGGCTGACGCTGGCCGAGGACGAGGACGAGGAAGAGGTCGATACGCTCGGCGGCCTTGTCTTCGTGCTGTCCGGGCGGGTGCCGGCGCGCGGCGAGGTGATCGCCCATGCCAGCGGCGCCGAGTTCGAGGTGGTCGACGCCGACCCGCGCCGCATCAAGCGGCTGCGGGTGCGCCTGCCGGACGCGGCGGCGTGACGGGCGGCGCCGGCCTGCGCGGGCGGCCCCGGCCGGACGGGCGGCCCCGGGCGGACGGGCGGCCCCGGGCGGATGGGCGGCCCCGGGCGGACAGCCGGCGGCCGGCGCCGCGCGGGCAGGGCGCGGGCCAAGGATGAGGCGGCCGGGGGAGCGCACCGGGGCAAGGCTGGCGCTGGCCGGCCTGCTGGGCGTGGCCGCCGCGGCGGGGCAGGCGCCCTGGGGGCTTTGGCCGCTGGCGCTGGCGGCCTACGCCGGGGCGATCTGGCTGATCGCGGAGGCAGCGGTCCCGGGGCGGGCCGCGCTGCTCGGCTGGGCCTTCGGCGCCGGGCATTTCCTGCTGGCGCTGCACTGGATCGTCGAGCCCTTTCTCGTCGAGCCCGAGCGGCACGGCTGGATGGCCCCCTTCGCGCTGGTGCTGATGGCGGGGGGCCTTGGCCTGCTGTGGGGCGGCGCGGCGGCGCTGGCCGCCCGGGCCGGCGGGGCGCGGGGCGGGTTGCGCGCAGCGGCGCTTGCGCTTGCCCTGGCGGGGGCAGAGCTGGCGCGGGGCTATCTGTTCACGGGCTTCCCCTGGGCGGCGCCGGGGCATGTCTGGGTCGAGACGCCCGTGCTGCAGGCGGCGGCCTTCGTCGGGGCGACCGGCCTCACTGCCCTGACGCTGGCGCTGGCCGCCCTGCCGCGCA
>CALJZN010000055.1 GCA_937983405.1 uncultured Paracoccaceae bacterium | reverse complement strand
CGGTTCTCGGCCATGCGCGCGCCGCGGATCGACCCGAGGCCGCCGTTCACCACGCAGTTCACATCGGGCTTGACCACCAGATGCACGTCGCGGCCGTTCTGCTTGACCACGTTGTACATCGAGGGCGCATTCCAGGCCTCGGTCTCCATCAGCTGCTGCTGGGACAGATCGACGCCGAACTTGTTCCGCGACGGATCGGTCCCGCCCTGGCGGTTCACCGGCCAGGTGTAGGCCTTGTAGCCGCAGCCGACGATGCAGTAGTGGCAGGTGACGTTGAGTTCCTTCGCGTCGGCGGGAATGATCGGCAGACGGCCGATCTGACGCTTGTAAGCCACCTCTCTTCCCCCCTTATGCCAGCACGGTCGACAGGCGGCCGTAGAGCAGCCCGTCCACGCCTTGGGCGTAGATGTCGCCCTTGTCGTCCACCCGCAGCTTGCACTGCGGCAGGTTCTGCGTGGCATGGCCCCGGATCTGCCGGCCGCCCGCCTCGCAGTCGAAACGCGAATGATGGCCCGGGCAGTTCAGCGTCTTGTCGCCGGCATTGTAGCTCATCATCCAGCCCCTGTGCGGGCACAGGACCGAGAACACGACGATGTCGCCATCGGGCCCCACGCCGCCCTCGACCGCCTGGCCGAGCTTGAGCAGGATCCCGGGGCTGTCCGCGTCGGGATAGGCGATCTCCATCGGCCCGTTGACGGCAAGATCGGCGATGTTCGCAAGGCGGTTCGCCGGATACTCCACCAGCGCCATCGCCCGCTGCGCCTGCGCCTGCCCGCTTCCCACAACGGTCGCCGCCGCGGCGCCCGCGGTGGCAACGATGCCCCCGCGCAGGAACTGGCGGCGGCCGGCGTCGACCAACCTGTTGCATTCGGTGGCTGGGTTGCCTCCCTCGATGAACGGTCGGCTCAGTCTGGTGCGGGCCAAGCACGCCCGCGATGGCATGCTACGGCATCCTGCAAAGCAGCAAGCCATTCAATTTGAGCCACCTTTTTTTACCGTTAGGAAAACCGAACGCGGTCATGATGCTCAAAGGCCCAGCTTGTGCATCTTTTCCCACAGCGTCGTGCGCAAATTCTTCTGTAGCCGCGCAGCCTCGGCCACCTGCCCCCGGTCCGGTCCAGAGCGGCAGGGATAAGCCCCCGCTCGGCGTCCTCGCGCACCTCGGACAAGGGCCGCAGCCCGGGTAGCCCCGCGTTCGCGGGGATCATGTCGGCGGACAGGATCAGCGGGCCCTCCGCCGCCTCGATCGCGCGGGCGACGCGGGCGTGCATCTCGCGTCCGTTGCCCGGCCAGTCATGGGCGCGGATCGCCGCCTCGGTCGCGGCGGCAAGGCCCGACCTGCGCCCCGCGTTCAGCTGGTCGAACATCCGCCGCGCCAGCGAGAGCGCGTCCTCGGGCCGCCCGGCCATGGGCGGAACGGCAATGGAATGCGCCGACAACTGGTCGAACAGGTCAGCCCGGAAGCCGCCGGCCAGCACCCGTTCCCGCAGCCGCATGCCGGCCGTTGCAATCAGGCGAAACGCCCCGCCGCGCCACCGCCCCGCAAGCAGGTCCTGCGCGTCGCCCGACAATCGGCCGAGGCCGACGGTCAGAAGCGTCCCCTCGCCGGCCTCGTCGAGGCTGCGCATCAGACGCACGCCATCCACCGGGTCGCGCAGCGCAAGAGCGCAAGGATCGGGGCCGCGCGCCGGTCCGAGGCCGCATGGATCAGCCGTCCGAGGCGCGCCTTTCCAAGGCCCGGCAATCCCCCGATCCGCAGCGGCGCATCCGACTGCGCGGCCTCGGCGGGCTGCCGGTCCACGGCCCGCGCCTGCAGCGACACGCCGGTCTGCTCGAACAGACCGCGGTTCTCGAAGCGGCGCACCACGGTCAAAAGCTTTTCGAGGACCCCTTTCATAGCAAAAGGTTTGGTGATCTCGTCAGCGGTTCCTGACCGGATCGGGCGGACCGCCTGGGCGACAGTGCCCCGGACGGTGACGAACAGGAACGGCGGCGGTGTCGTCGTCGGCAACAGGGTCTGGAACAGGTCCTCGCCGCTGCCGTCGGGCAGCCCTATGTCGCAGACGACCGCATCGACCGGTCGCCGCGGCGTGCGGATTGCCGGCTCGGCGCGGCCGAGGCGACGATGCCGTTGCACCTCGGCGTGTTCCAGCGTCTTGCGCTGCGCCAGCGACGCCCCCCGTTATCTCATCGTCCTCGACCGGGACGATCAGGGTCCTCGACCGGGACGATCAGCCGCCCTTCAAGCATGCATGCGTCTCCCGACCGGACGGCTCGGCTTGACACCCGTTTGTCTGCCGTCCGCACACCGCGGGCGGACCCGCGAGCAGCGGTGACCGGATCATGCACCTGCCACGGCCGCCCCCCGCCTTGCGGCGCCGGGCCCGACGCCCGCCGCCGCGCCTCCACAAGCCACCGGGCCGGCCCGAGCCGCGCCGTTGCCGCGTGCCGCCCACCGGCAGCCGCAGCCCGACCCGCGACCCTTCGACCGGAAGGTCGGCCACATCGACCTCGGTCACGAACGGCCCCCCCTCGCGACCCCCTCGCGCCCCCCCGCGGTCAAGGGGCGCGGCGACGCGCAGGATCGGTCCGCCGCCCGTGGGCACGGCCTCGGGCCCGAGCGCATCGCTGGTGAACCGGCCGATGCGCTGCCCACCGGCGCCCGGCCCGGGTCGGTCGCCGCAGGCACGGCAGAAGGCAGGAAAGGGCGACGCGCAGCCAACGCTGCGAAGATGCTCGCAAGCGGTGAAGCCCCCTGCCCGGGCCAAGGCCGCGGCCCGATCAGCCGACCTGCTCACCCTATGCATCCGCTGGCCGGCGAAGAAGGTCCTGCCGCACAATCGGGCGGCGGACAGGGCTGGCCGGTCGCCGGACGGGCCCGTTGCGCGCCCTTGGTAACGGCTGTGCCGGCGGGCGGTGACGTCGGTTCGGCCCGGCGACGCGGACCGCGAACCGGGCGACGGCAACCGACCCAACCCCTCGCCGGCCTTCCTGATCGCCACCACTGCCGCGCGCCGCGCCACCTCTGCCCTGCGATCTGCGCGTCGCCGCAGACGTCGCGCGGCCGGGCAGATCCGCCGGATCGAGGCCGCGGGTCGCGCGGCTTGGCCGGGACCGGCGGCTTCACGCCGGGCCTCGCCGCCGACGGCGCGGGGCAGATCCGGGCCTGCCGCCTCGTCGGGGCCTGCGTCCTGCGCAGCGCCACCGCGACGGAAACGCGGCCGGTCCTCTGCGGCCGCCCTGGCGACCGGCCCCTGCGGGCGCCGAACCGGGGCGCCTTCGCGCCCGACGCAAGCAGCTGTCGGCGCCCCGGGGGCGCTTCGGCACGGCCGACGGCTGCATCGGCGTCGTCCGCCCGCGCGCCGCCGGCGCGCCGTGAACCAAAGCCGCACCGCGTTTTCCCGACGAGCCTGCCGTCGGGCCCGAGGGCGAGGCGCTGGTGACGGTGCAAGGCACCCCCGCCCCGCGCCCGGTGCGCGTGCCGATCCGCGCCGACGGTTCGGCCGGCGCGCCCGAACCGCTCGCCACCTTCCGCGGGACCGAATGGCCGGACAGGGTTGCCAGCGCCGCGGGCGGCGCATGGCTCCTGTCCGGCGGGCTCCCCGACCGGATCTGTCCCTCGCCGCCCGAGGGCGGGTTTTCGGTGCGGGCCGAGGACCCGCGCGGCGTCATCCGCGCCGCTCCGGCCACTGTCGCCGTCCGTGGTGCGGCGCTCGACGCGACCCCGTGCGCCGACCCCGGGCGAAGGCGCCTGACCGGCCTGCCGGCCGGCATCCGCGGGACGCGCCCGCACCGCCCGGCGCTTGGGAAACCCGCATGACACGGCACCTTCGCGTGTCGGTCGTCGGCGCCGGCCGATGGGCGGTTGCCGACCACATCCCGCTTCCCCGGGCCGACGGCGCTGTCGCGCGCGACGGGGGGCGCGCGGCAGGGGCACCGCGAGCGCGACGAGGTCCGGACGCGCTGCGGCTGCGCCCGCGCCACCGAGGACGGGCGCGACATTGTCGGCCCGGCCCGGGCGAGGAGACCCGTGCCGACGCGGCCACGGCGCCGCGCCGCGCGCGCGTCCTTGACGGACGTCGCGCGGCGCACGCCACGGCGGACCACCCTGCGCCCGAAGCCAAGTGGCCGGGGCAACCGCGGCCCTCGACCCGCCTCCGACCATGGGACAGGCCCTTGCCCCGAGCGCTGTCCCGGATCGACCCGCCGCTTGTCGCCGCGTCCGTGATCTTCATCGCCCTGCCGGTGGCAGTCCGGATCGTGGCGCCGCGGTTCCTGCCGCCGCTCGACATCTCCAGCTTCCTGGCCGTCCGCCCCGACCTCGGCATCATCGCGCTCGGCAAGACGCCTCTGGCCATCTCCCGCGCCTTCCGACCTTTTGGCGGGGTGCGTGGTCGCGCTCGGCTCCGTGCCGGCGGCGATCTTCGTCCGCGCGCGGGCCTTGACCTTGCGGTGGCCATGGCGGGCGGCATTCTCGCCGCGCCCCCGGCGGTCCCTTGACACGCCTTGTCCGTGACCGGCTTCGGGAACTCGTCCTGTCGCGCGGCCCTGGCCGGCCTGATGATGGTCAGGGGCCTCGGCTTCTCCATCACGCAAGGCTTTCCGCCTTCGGGGGGCTGCGACGCATCCGGCCTCGGTGGTTGCCGGCGGGCCCCTGCACGGTGGGCGGCGTCACCGTCGATGTCTGGCTGCGGTGGCTTGGGGGGCTGGCGCCGCTTGCGGGCAATCTTCGCGGTGATGCCCGGATCGGCAGCCGGATCAGGGCCGTCGGATCGAACCGAACGGCCGCCGCGGCGTGCCGGTGGGACGGGTCGGGCTTTTCCTCTTCTGCTTACCTCGACCCTCGCCGGCCTTGCGGGAGGGATCAGCCCCCTGTGCATCCGCGCGGCCCCGTCCATCGCAGGAAGCGGCTGGGAACCCGAGGTCATCCATGGTGGTCGTGGGCGGAACGGCGCCGGCGGGGGGCAGATGACGGGCGAGGCGGGCGGTGCGATCCTTCGATCCCCCGGCCGGCAGGACGCCCGCGCGGGGCGGCCCGGCGGCCCGCTCGGGGGCCCGGCGGGCCGCCCCCCGGAACCGCCCCGTCGAGCCATGCGGCGACGACGTCGAGCACCGCCGCCCGGTCGGCCGGGGACAGGCCGAGGAAGGGCCGCGCCGGGATGTCGCCCCAGGGGATCGGCGCGCCGCGCGCGGTCGTCCCGAAGGCCCCGCGCGCCGCGCCGAACTGGTGCACCGCGGCATGGATCGCCGAAGAGCCGACGCCGGCCTCGCTCGGGCCCGAGAAGGGCGCGAGGCTCGGCCCGCGCAGGAGCCCCTCGAGCGTGAGCGGCGTCTCGCCCGGCCGCTTCGGCGGCCGCGCGCGGGCATAGGCCGCAAGCGTCGCCGGCGACCGCGGCGCCCAGGGGTTGCCCTCGGGGTCGGTGCCGGTGCGGAACCGCGCGCGCGTAGCCTCGAGCAGACCCTCGGCGATCTCGGCCATCGCGGGTGCTGCGTCGTCGAGCCGCCCCGTCAGCCGCCCCGTCAGCCGCCCCGTCAGCCGCGCCAGCGCCGCCCGCACCGCCGCATCCTCGAGCGCGATCGTGATCATGGGCGTCCCCGTCCTTGTGCTGCTTGCGTCGCCGCGTGCGCGGCACTATCGTTCGAGCAAGGCCGCGCAGCAAAATCTCCCGGCAGAGGCTGAAGGGGCGCCTGACCCCGAAGGTTGGCCAGGACCTTGACTGGCCGGGGCGCGATGCGCCCTCGCGGTGGGGAGGGGAGCCACCGGGCGCGACCCACGGGGCCGATCAGGCGCGGCCCCATTCACCCTTCCTCAGGATTGCTGCGATCGCGGCATCGCGATCCGCCTCGTCGCGGCTCAACCTGCGCAGGCTGACAACGAACAGCCCGGAACCCGTCTGCGTGGCCTTGACCACGGTCACGATCCCGCCCCGATCCTCCGACGGCTCGACGAGGATGTAGACGATCGACCGCGGTCCGTCCTGCACCCTGTGCGTCGGCGACAGGATCGCGCGCTGCGCCAGCGCGTAGTCGTCGGGCCGAAGCTCGGCGTGTGCGCGCATCTGCTTGCGCATCGTCTCGGCCGACAGGCGTGCGATCCGCGTCTCGGCCCCGAGTGCCGCGGCATCGGCGTCGGGGACGCGCGCGAGCGGCCAGGCGCCCGTCGGCGCGGCCATCCAGGCCGCGAAGGCGGGCAGCCGCAGCCATTCCTCGATGAGCGCGATCGAGGGCTGCGCCGGCAGCAGGTCGAGCTTCGGGGCCAGCGCCCGGATCGCCGCCGTCGCGCTCGCGCCCGGGGCGTAGGCCCAGCCCCGGTCGATGCCCGCGGGCGTGCCGGTGCGCGGATCGGGCCGGGTCCAGCCCTCGGGCAGGCGCTTGTCCGGGTCGCCGCCCACCCGGCGGACGCCGGCAGGCGTGTTGGCACCGACGACGTAGCACGAGCAGCCCCAGCCGTTCGGCGGGCTGTGGGTGGCCCAGAACGGATGATCGGGCGGCAGCGCGAGCCCGTCCCAGGCCAGATGCTGCGGCCGGGGCTCGCCGACCTCGCGTCGGGCCGGTTGCCCGCGCAGGCCGCCGCCGCCGCTTGGCGCGCGATCGTCCCGCGAGGTCGCGGAACGCCCGCTCGTTGGGCTCGGCCTGCCCGTGCGAGGGCGTCGAGACAGGCACCGCCACCCCGCGCCGACGCCCGCAGCCCCGCCCGCGCAGCGACCCTCACCGCCCGCGGCCGCCTTGAGACGGCGCCGCCGCGTGCGGTCCGACGGGACATGCCCCGAGGCCCGCCGGCGACTCGGCCCTCGTCGGCCTTGCAACCGGCCGGGGCGACCGCCCTTCCCTTTCGCCCGAATCCGTGCTTGGACCGGCGGCATGAGCGCGGAGTTCCTTATCGTCGGCGGCGGCATCGCCGGGGTTTCGGCAGCGGCGCGGCTGTCGGCCCTGGGCCGCGTGCTGCTGCTCGAGGCCGAGACCGCGCTGGCCTTTCACGCCTCGGGCCGCTCGGCGGCGATGTTCGAGGCCAGCTACGGCCTGCCCGCGACCGTCGCGCTCAATCGCGCGAGCCTCGAGGAGCACCGGGCGATGGACGTGCTGTCGCCCCGCGGCCTTCTGCTCGTGGCAGGCGCGCAGGACCGCGCGGCGTTCGAGGCCGACCGGGCGCAGATGGGGCTCGCCCCGGTTTCGCCCGCCGAGGCCTGCGCGATGGTGCCCGTCCTGAACCCCGCCGCGGTGGCCTTCGCCGCGCACCACCCGGACGCCTGGGACATCGACACCGACCGGCTGATCCAGACCTTCGCCCGCGCGGCGCGCGCCAACGGCGGGCGCATCGTGACCGGCGCGCGGGTGACGGCGATCGCGCGCAGCGCCGCAGGCTGGGTGGCCGAGACGGCGGCGGGCGCCTTCGAGGGGCGCATCCTTGTCAACGCCGCGGGGGCATGGGTGGACCGGGTGGCGGCGATGGCCGGGGTCCGGCCGCTCGGCTTCACCCCGCTGCGCCGGTCGATGGCGCGCATCCCCGTCCCCGCCGGGCATGATGCGCGCGCCTGGCCGATGATCTGCGGCGCCGCGGAGGCCTGGTATGCCAAGCCCGACGCCGGCGCGCTGATCGTCTCGCCGGCCGAGGAAGACCCGGCCGAGCCGCACGACGCCTTTCCCGACGACATGGTGCTGGCCGAGGGGCTGGCGCGCTACGAGGCGATGGTGACCGCGCCGGTGACGCGGCTCTTGGCGTCCTGGGCGGGCCTGCGCACCTTCGCCCCCGACCGCTGCCTGGTGATCGGCTTCGACCCGCGCGAGCCTGCCTTCTTCTGGCTCGCGGGCCAGGGCGGCTACGGCATGCAGACCTCGCCCGCGGCAAGCCGGCTTGCCGCCGACCTGATCGCCGGGCGCGCGCCCGCCATCGCGCCCGGGGCGGTGGCGGCGATGTCGCCGGCCCGCTTCGGCTGAGGCGTCAGCCGCGCGCGGGCGGCACCCCGCCGAGGGCCAGGGCGACCCGGCGGAGCAGCGCGATGGCGGCCTCGACCTCGGCCGGCGACACGCCCGCCAGCGCGGCTCGGTAGTGCGGGGCCACCGCCGCCCGGGCCCGCGCATGGGCGGCGACGCCGGCGGGGGTGGGCGCGATCAGCTGGCGGCGGGCGTCCGCGGGGTCGGCGCTGCGCGCGACCATCCCGCGCGCTGCCAGCGCCTCGACCGCGCGCGACAGCGCCGTGCGCTCGATCACCGTGATCGCGGCAAGGTCGGTCGCGGTCTGGGGCCCCTTTGCCGACAGGACGGTCAGCACGCGCCATTCGGGATGCGTCAGCCCCGTGGGCTTCAGCGTCCGGCGCAGCCGCGCCCGCCACAGCGCATCGGCATGGCCGAGCCAGAAGAAGAGATAGCGGTCGATGTCCACCGCCTCGGCCGGGTCGAAGGCATCGCCCGTCATCGCAGGTGCCGCCCGCCGCTGACCGTCAGCACCTGCCCGGTGACAAAGCGCGCGCCGGGGCCCAGCAGGAACAGGATGGGCCCGATCACATCGTCCACCTCGGCCAGCCGGCCCATGGGGATGGGGGCGGCATAGCGGACGGGGTCGAACCAGGTCTCCGCCCCGGGCTCGGGCCTGCGCCCGGTGCCGCCGCGCACGAAGGCCGTATCCATCGCCGAGGGCGCCACCGCGTTCGCCCGAAGCATCGGCGCCCCCTCCACCGCGATAGCCCTGGTCAGCGCCTCGAGCCCCGCCTTCGAGGCGGCATAGGCGCCGAACCCCGGCATGACGAACGTCCCCAACGTGGACGAGACGGTGACGACCGCCGCCGCCTGTCCGCGCTCCAGGAGCGGCCGCGCGGCGAGGAAGCTGCGGAAGGCGCCGGTGAGGTTGGTCTCGATCAGGGCCGACCAGTCGGCATCGCCCACCGCCTGCAACGGGCGCGACGGCACCAGCGCATAGCCGGTGAGATAGACCAGCCCATCCAGCGCACCCCACAGCTCGCCCAGCGCCGCGAAGGCCTCGGCAAGCGTCTCGGGCGCCGTCACGTCCACCGCGAACCCCGGCACGCCGTCGGGCAGCCGGGCCGCAGCCAGCGCCGCCGGCAGGTCGAGGGCGGCGACGCGAAGACCGAGTCCCGCCGCCACCTCGGCCAGCCGCAGCCCGATGCCGCCGGCGCCGCCCACGAGCGCGATGCGCGCACCCGGCGGCGGGGACAGGCGGGCGAAATCGGCGCTCATGCCGCCCCCGCGGGCGTCCACTCGGCCGGCAGCGCGGCCAGCGTGCGGAAGGCGATGTTGGGCAGGTATCGCGGCGCGAAGCCCGGGGGCAGGCGCAGGTCGGGCAGCCGGGTCAGCACCCGGTCGAGCACGATGCACGCCTCGAGCCGCGCCAACGCGGCACCGAGGCAAAAATGGATGCCGAGGCCGAAGGCGAGGTGCTGGCCGGCGTTGGGCCGGGCGGGGTCGAAGGCCTGCGGATCGGCGAACAGCCCGGGGTCGCGGTTGGCGGCGCCGAGATGCAGCAGAAGTTCGGCCCCCGCCGGCAGGTCCACCCCGCCGACGCAGGCCGGGCGCGTCAGCACCCGCCGCCAGGCCATGATCGGCGCGGTCAGCCGCAGCCCCTCCTCGACGATGGCGGGCAGGGTCGATCGGTCGGCCGATGCCGCCTGCCACCGCGCGCGGTCCTCGAGCAACAAAAGCAACGTGCCGGCGATCAGCGTCGCCGTCGTCTCCTGCCCGGCAAAGACGAGGCCGAAGATCAGCCCCGCGACGTCGCTCAGCGGCAGCGCCTCGGGGTGGTCGCGGTGGGCCCGGATCAGCGCGCCGGTGATCGTGTCGGGCGGATCGCCGCGGCCCGCCCCGCCGCTGGCCGCGACATGGGCGACGCAGTGGCGCCAGTAGGCGGCGACGTTCTTCGCACTCTCGACCTGCTCGGCCTCGGTCGTCCGGCCCCAGGACATCCGCAGCCGGTCGAGGCACCAGCGCTGAAGCTGGGCGCGGTCGCCCTCGGGGAACCCGATGAGGTCGAAGATCACCAGCGCGGGCAGGCGGTTGGCCAGGTCGGCGGCAAGATCGGCGCGGCCCGCGGCGGCGAAGCGGTCGATCAGCGCGTCGGTCGCCGCGGCGATCCGCGGCTCGAGCGCGGCAAGGCGGGCCGGGGTGAAGGCCAGCGCCTTCATCAGGTCGCGGCGCACGGCGGTGTGGCGCGGCGGATCGGTGGCGGTCAGCGCGATCCCGGGCCGGAAGCCCTCGGTGCGGTAGACGTCCAGCGCGGCGGCCGAGATCGGCAGCACCGGCTGCTGCACATTGGCGCTCGAGAAGGTCGCCGGATCGCGCAGCACCCCGGCGACATCGGCGTGGCGGGTGACGACCCACAGGCCGAAGTCCTCGGCATACCAGACCGGCGCCTCGGCCTGGGCACGGGCGAGCAGCGGGTAGGGATCGGCGACATAGTCGGGGTCGAGCAGGCCCGGCGCACGGAACGGGCAGCCGGCGCTGGCAGGGGCGGGCGTGGTCATGCGGGCGGCCTCGATTGCGTGGAATAATGCGGGCAATCACACGCTTTTCGGCGCGGCATGTCAACCGCCCCGTTGCCGGCGCTGGCGCTTGGCGCGCAGCCGGGCTAGCACGGCCGGCAAGACCCCGCGAGAGGGACGCGCCGCCGCCATGCGAAAGCCGCTCATGCGCCGCCTGAAGGGCGCCGCCGCCTGGCACGGCGGGCGCCTGTTGCGTGCCGTGGCCGACCGCGCGGCGACGCGCTGGCACGACCTGACGGCGCGGCCGCGCCACACCCCCGGCGCGCTGCCCGCGGCGCCGCGGGTGGCGATCTACCTCATCCATCCGCAGACGGGCCTTCTGCCCTCGCACCGCCGCACGCTCGCAGCCGTCGCGGCCGCGGGCTATGCGCCGCTTGTGGTCAGCAACCTGAGCCTGTCGGATGCCGACCGGACGGCTGCCGCGGCGCTGGCCTGGGCGGTGATCGAGCGGCCCAATTTCGGCTACGACTTCGGCGGCTACCGCGCCGGGGTGCTGGCGCTGGGCGGCCGGCTGGGGGGGCTGGCGCGGCTCGCGCTGCTCAACGATTCGGTCTGGTATCCGCTGCCCGGGGGCCTCGATTTCCTGGCCGCGGCCGAGGCGCTGGGGGCCGATCTGGTGGGTGCCGTGTCGAACCTCGGCGTGGCGATGCCTGCGCCCGACGGCTGGCGCGGGATGCGCTGGCGCCACGACCCCTCGCGGCCGGACTTCCATTACTGCTCCTTCGCCCTCAGCTTCGGGCCGCGGGTGCTGGGCGATCCGGGTTTCGCCCGGTTCTGGCGGCGCCTGCCGCTCAGCGACGCCAAGCTCGACACCGTGCGCCGCGGCGAGGTCGGGCTGACGCAATGGCTGCTGCGCCGCGGCGCCTCGCACGCCGCAACCTTCGATGTCGCGCACCTTGACCGCGATCTTGCCGCCCTGCCCGACGACGCGCTGCGCGAAACGCTGGCAGGCCTCGTCATTCCCGAGGATGGCGCGCTGCGGGCGATCCGGCGCGCGGTGCTCGCCCGGGCCGACGGCCGCGCGGGCTGGCGCGACGAGGCGCTGGCCTTCATCCTGGCCGCCGTGGCGTTGACCGGGCCGGCCTATGCCCTGCCGGGCTATGCGCTGGCCCGGGCCCGCCACCCCTTCCTGAAGAAATCGCCCCTGCGGCTCGACCCCGAGGGGGCCGCCGTCACGCTCGACCTTGCCGCCCGCCTGCCGGGCGCGGCGGGCGCCGAGATCCTGGCCGAGGCGCGGGCGCTGGCCGCTACGGCGCCCCGAACGCCGCCAGCCCCCGCAGCGCCGGCAGGTTGAGCCACAGCGCCAGCCCCCCGAGGGACAGGCCGACGGCGCCGAAGACCGCATCGTGCAGCGGGTCCCAGACGCGATGCACCCGGGCGAGCCAGACGATCAGCGGATGGACGACCAGCATCGCCAACCCCTGCGCGACCAGCGCGCCGGGCAGGCCGCCCAGAACGAGGCCGGCCAGGAACAGCCCCACCTGCACCCCCGCCCGCGCCGCGAACAGAAGGAAGAAGCGCCGCGAATCCCCGGCCGCCAGCGCCGCCTGGTCATAGGTGAGCCCGATCACCTGCACGATCTGCGCCAGCGCGATCGCCACCACCACCCCACCGGCCGCCTGATAGCGCGGATCGTAGAGCAGCCCCACCAGCGGCACGCCGCCGAAGGCGAACAGGAGCACCAGCGCCATCAGCCCGCCCGTCAGCCCCGCCCGCAAAAGCCGCAGCCGTCGCTGCGCGGCCGACGGGGCGTCGGGGGGCGTCTCGCGGTAGAGCGGGATCAGCACGCGCCCCACCACGGCGCCGCCCAGCAGGGCGGGCACCGAGGCAAGGAACCAGCCGATGTTGTAGACCCCGAGCTCGGCGAGCGACAGGAACCGGCCGAGAATTGCCTTGTCGCCCTGGGCGATCAGGAAGGCGAGCATGGTGGACAGGAAGATCCACTTGCCGAAGCGCACAAGCTCGCGCACCGCCGCGCGCTCCCAGCGGAAGCGGTTGGCCGCCCCCGGCAGGGCGCGGTGCATGAGCCAGAGCCGCGCCACCGCCCCCACCAGCCCGCCCACCACCAGCGCCCAGACCGACCCCGTCGCCGCCGCCAGCGCCACCATCGCACCGATGCCCACCGCCTGCGCGGCAAGCTCGAGCGCAGTGACCCGCCCCAGCCGCAGATGCCGTGCCGCCGTCTCGATCCGGGTGGGCGCGAAACCCGCGATCAGCAGCGACAAGCCCGCCGCGGGCAGCAGCAGCGCCAGCTCGGGCGCGCCGTAGAAGGCCGCCGCGGGCAGCGCCAGCGCGCAGGCGGCCAGCCACAGCAGCGCCCCCCTAAGCGCCTGGATCGTCCAGGCGGTGTCGAGGAAATCGGGGTCGTCGCCACGCGGGCTCTGGGCGATCGAGGGGCCAAGGCCGATGTCCGACAGCATCGTCAGCCCCGCGAGGACCACGGTCACGAGCGCCAGCAGCCCGAACGCCTCGGGAAACAGAAGCCGCGTGAGGACGAGGTTCGCGCCCAGCCGCAGCGCCTGCGCGGCCGCGAAGCCCGCCGCCGTCACGCCCGCGCCGCGGGCGGCCCGGGCAAAGATGCCCT
Source organism: uncultured Paracoccaceae bacterium (assembly GCA_937983405.1). Classification (GTDB taxonomy): domain Bacteria; phylum Pseudomonadota; class Alphaproteobacteria; order Rhodobacterales; family Rhodobacteraceae; genus JAHDXW01. Next base: position 7,857 of record CALJZN010000055.1, on the reverse strand, counting down.
GCCCCCCGAGCCGCTGCAGCATCCCCCTCACCCTGCGGCCCCGCCCGTTCCGCCGCGGCCCCGCCGCCGGCGCCGCGACCCTAGGCAGGCCGGCACGGGGCGTCAACGGTCCCGGCCAGGGGCCCCGCACGGCCGGGGTCGCGCCGGGCGCGGCTTTCGCCCCCGGCGGCGGCGTGCTACCACGCGCGGCAAGACAGCGGGGACGGCAAAGGCATGGCCAGACTGGGGATCGTGGGCACGGGCTTCGTCGCCGACCTCTACATGCGCGGGCTCGCCACCTTTCCCGACCTGGCGGTGGTGGCGGCGCATGACCGCGACGCGGCGCGCCAGGCCCGCTTCTGCGGCCACTGGCGCGTCGCCCCGGCGGACAGCCTGGCCGCGCTCTGCGCCGCGGTGGGCCCCGGGGGGATCGTTCTGAACCTTACCAACCCGCGCAGCCATGCCGAGGTCACCCGCGCCTGCCTCGAGGCGGGCTGCCATGTCTACTCGGAAAAGCCGCTGGCGACCGATCTGGCCGCGGCCGAGGCGCTGGTGGCGCTTGCCGCCGCCCGCGGCCTGGCGCTGGGCTCGGCCCCGTGCAGCCATCTGTCCGAGGCCGCCCAGACCGTCGCCGCCGCCGTGCGCGCGGGCGTGGCGGGGCGCATCCGGCTGGTCTATGCCGAGCTCGACGACGGTTTCATCCCGCTCGCCCCGTGGCGGCGCTGGACAAGCGAGACCGGGGCCCCCTGGCCCGGCGCGGACGAGTTCGAGACCGGCTGCACGCTTGAACACGCCGGCTATTGCCTGACCTGGCTGATCGCGGCGTTCGGACCGGTGCGCAGCGTGGTCGCGGCCTCGGCCTCGGTCGCGGGCGATCTGATGCCGGTGGCCGCCCCCGCCCCGGACGTCTCGGTGGCGATGCTGTTCTTCGAGCACGGGCCGGTGGCGCGGCTGACCTGCTCGGTGTTGGCGCCGCACAACCACGCCCTGCGGCTGATCGGGGATCGCGGCGACATCGAGGTGGCCGAGACCTGGGACAATGCCGCCCCCGTGCGGCTGCGCCGCCGCTTCGCCCTGCGCCGCCGCCTTGTCGCCGCGCCGCTGGCGCGCCGGCTGCGCCTGGCGGGGCCCACCCACCCCAAGGTTTCCCGCCGGGGGGCGGCGGCGATGAACTTTGCCCTCGGCCCGAAGGAGATGGCCGATGCCCTGGCCGAGGGCCGCCCCTCGCGCGTCGGCGCCGACCTTGCGCTGCATGTCGCCGAGGTGACGCTGGCGATCCAGCAGGCGGGCGCGCACGGCGGGCCCACCGCCATCCGCAGCCGCTGCGCCCCCCCCGCGCCCATGCCCTGGGCGCAGCGGCTTGCGGGGGCATAGGCCCGTGGCCGCGCCCCTGCGCGTGGGAATCGTCGGCACCGGCCGCATGGCCGCGACCATGGCGGCGGCGCTTGCCCGGGCCCCGGGCCTGCGGGCAGTGGCGGTGGCCTCGGGCGACCCCGCCCGCGCCCACGCCTTTGCCGCCGCCCGCGGGCTTGCCGCCGCCGACAGCCCCGCGGCGCTGGCCGCCCGGGGCGACATCGACGCGGTCTATGTCGCCAGCCGCCCCGCCCGCCACGCCGCGGACGCCCGCGCCGCCCTGGAGGCGGGCAAGCCGGTGCTGGTGGAAAAGCCCTTCGCCCTGACCGCGGCCGAGGCCGGCGCCCTGTTCGCCATCGGCCCCGGCGCGATGGAGAACCTCTGGCCGCTGGCCCTTCCGGCCTGGGGGGCGCTGAAATCCGCCGCCGAGGGCGGCAGGCTGGGCCGGCCGCTGCACCTGTCTTTCGCCTTCGGATCGCCGGTCGCGCGCCCGTCGGCCCCGGGGCTCTTCGACCCTGCCGACGGCGGCGCGCTGCGCGACCGGGCGGGCTACGGCATCGCCGCGGCGCTGTGGCTGCTGGGCCCGGTGGCCGGGCTCTCGGCCGCGCTGCGGGTCGAGGGCAGCCTCGACCTGGCCGCGGCGCTCCAGCTCGACCATGCGAACGGCGCGACCAGCCAGATCGCGGTCGCGCTCGACGCGGGGCTCGACAACGCGCTCGCGCTTGGCCTGACCCGCGGCCTGCTGCGCCTGCCGGCCCCGGCGATCCTGGCCGAGGCGCTCGAGGCCCTGCCGCTGGCCGAGGCCGGGGCGCCGGACGGGGGCGGCCGGCTGAAGGCAATGCTGAAGTCGAGCGCCCTGCTGCGGCGGCTGAACCGGCTGCGCGGGGCACCGCGGCGCACCGCCCACCCCTTCGGCCCCGACCCCTATCTGCCCGCGCTTGCGGCCTTCGCCGCCATGGTCCGGGCGGGGGCGGCCGAAAGCCCCGTGGTGCCCCATGCGCTGACGCGCGAGACCCTGCGGCTGATCGCGGCCGCACGCGCCGAGGGGGGCCTCTGATGCGGCTCGGCTATCTGCTCAACACCTATCCCATGACCTCGACCACCTTCATCCGGCGCGAGATCCGGGCGCTGGAGCGGCGCGGGCTGTCGGTCGTGCGGCTGGCGGTGCGCCCCGACCGGCAGGGTCTGGTGGACGCCGAGGACGCGGCCGAACGGGCGCGGACCGAGTTCGTGCTGGGCGGGTCGCGGGCGCGGCTGGTCCTGTCGGCGCTGGCCCGTCTGGCCCGGCGCCCCCGGCGGGCAGTCGAAGCGCTGCGGCTGGCGCTGGCCTGCGCCCGGCGCTCCGAGGCGGGGGCGCTGCTGCACCTTGTCTACCTGATCGAGGCCGCCCATGTCGCCCGCCGCGCACAGGCGCTGGGCCTGACCCATCTGCACGCCCATTTCGGCACCAACGCCGCGACGGTGGCGATGCTTGCCCGCGTCCTCGGCGGGCCGCCCTACAGCGTCACCGTCCACGGGCCCGAGGAGTTCGACCGCCCCGTCGCCCTGGCCCTGCGCGAAAAGATCGCCCGCGCGGCCTTCGTTGCGGCGGTGTCGAGCTTCGGGCGCGCGCAGCTCTGGCGCTGGGCGGCCCCGGGGGACTGGGGCAAGGTGCAGATCGTCCCCTGCGGGATCGAGCCGTCCGCCTTCGCAACCCCGGCCCCGCCGCCGCCGGGCCCCGTGCGCCTTCTGTGCATCGGCCGGCTGGCCGAGCAGAAGGGCCAGCTTGTGCTGATCGAGGCGCTGGCCCGCGCCCGGGCCGCGCGCCCCGAGCTGACGCTGACGCTCGCCGGCGACGGGCCGATGCGCGGCGCGCTCGAGGCCGCCATCGCGGCGCGGGGCCTCGGCGCGGCCGTCGCCATCACCGGCTGGGTGGACGAGGCGCGGGTGCGCGCCGAACTCGCCGCGCATCACGCGCTTGTGCTGCCCTCCTTCGCCGAGGGGCTGCCCGTGGTGCTGATGGAGGCGATGGCCGCCGCGCGCCCGGTGATCGCGACCTGGGTCGCGGGCATCCCCGAACTGGTGCGCCCGGGCAGCGACGGCTGGCTCGTGCCCGCGGGCGATGCCGCGGCGCTGGCCGCGGCGATGCTCGAGCTGGCCGCCGCCCCGCCCGCCCGGCTGGCCGCGATGGGCGCCGCCGCCCGGGCCCGGGCGCTGGCCCGCCACGACATCGATGCCGCCGCCGAACGGCTGGCGGCGCTGTTCGCCGGTGCGGTCAGCCCTGGCGGTTGAGGCGGAAGAGAACGATCTCGGGCGCGTCCGCACCCGGGCCTGCGCGGCGGAAGCCCGCCCTCGCCAGCACCCGGGCCGAGGCCGCATTGTCGCGGTGCACCCGCGCCACCAGAGCCGCCAGCCCCGGGTGCCGGCGGAAGCACTGCGCCACGAAGGCCGACACCGCCGCGGTGCCGATCCCGCGCCCCCAGTGCGCGGCGCCGAGCCAGTAGCTCAGTTCCGCCTCCTGCCGGTCGGCGCTGCCCGGCGGGAAGGCGATGCGCACCTGCCCCACCGGCACGCCGTCGCGGATGACCGCGCGCACCTCGTGGTGCGGCGCGTCGTTGGCCAGCGCGATCAGGGCAGCGGCGGCCGCCTCGGTCAGCGGGTCGGGATAGGGCTCGGGCAGGTGGCGCCAGACACGCGGATCGTCGAGCAGCGCACGGAAGGCGGGCAGGTCCTGTGCCGCCCAGCGCCGAAAGGCAACGGCCGGCCCCGCCGCCGCCGCGCCGCGCGGCAGGGCGACCGCCGCATCCTCGAGATCGTCGGGGCAGTCGAGCACCACCATCCCCGACTGGACCGGATCGGCCGCCAGCGGCACGCCATGGGCGCGGCACCAGGCCAGCTCCTCGGCGTCGAGCGGCCCGGCCGACCGCGGCCGCCGGGGGTTGAAGCGCCGCCCGCTGGGCAGCCGGACGCTGTCGGCGAACTCGAACTGCAGGCGCATCGGTCGTCTCCGGGTGGCGGGGGCGGCGCGGCCGCTGTATCTCTGGCGGAAGGGTAGCAGGATCGGGCCGCGGGGCAACGGCCGCGGCGGGTGTTCGGGCTGTCCGAGGCCCCGGGTCGCGGAACGCCGGACGGCCCTTCAACCCTGCGGCGAACGGACGGAGCGCGATGATGCCGGAAATGGAGACCTTCGTCGTCGCCGCAGCCAGCCACGATGCGGCGATTCTCTCGGCCAATCTCGCCCGCTCGCCCGCCATCGCCGAAGGCCGGCTGGCGCTGCATGTCGAGCGCGGGGCCCCTTCTGCCGCGGTCGCCTACAACCGCGCGCTCGATGCCACCGCGGCCGGGATCGTCGTTTTCGCCCATCACGACGTCTATCTGCCCCGGGGGTGGGAGCGGCTTCTGGCCGCGCGGCTGGCCGAACTGTCCGCGGTCGATCCGGGCTGGGCGGTGGCGGGCGCCTACGGCATCGGGCCGGACGGGGCGGGCTACGGGCCGGTCTGGTCCACCTCGCTGTCGCAGATCGTGGGCCGCGTGGCGCCGGGCCCGGTGCCGGTGCAAAGCCTCGACGAATGCCTGATCGTGCTGCGCCGCGCCGCGGGGCTGCGCTTTGACGAGGGGCTGCCGGGCTTTCACCTTTACGGCACCGACATCGTCCAGTCGGCCCGCGCGCAGCGCCTGGGCGCCTGGGCGCTGCCCTTGCCGCTGGTGCACAACGACGGCTTCAAGGACCGGCTCGGAGCCGACTTTGCCGCCCCCTTCCACCGGCTGCGGCGCAAGTGGCGCGCCGTCCTGCCCATCCGCACGCCGGTGATCACCATCGCCTGGCACGGGCTGCACCTGGCGCGGGCGAACTGGCGCGCGGCGCGCCACCGCGGCCTCCGCCGGGCCATGGCCGCCCCCACCGCGACCGACCCGGCGATCCGGGCCGCGCGCTGCGGCTGGGCCGATCTCGGCCCCGCTGCCGATGCCTAGCGGCCCCGCGCCCAGCCCGCGCCGCCGCGGCGCAGCCGCACCGCGGCCGAGACCGCCGCATAGACGGCAAACCCCGCGGGGTCGGCCAGCGCCAGCCGGGCCAGCGCCGCGGGCGACAGGCGCGGCTTGCCCGCGCGCGCCATCAGCCCGGGATAGAGCCGCGCGATCTCGGCCACGCCCGCATCCTGCCGCCGCCGCACCCGCACCAGCGCCGCGAACCCCTCGGGCATCGGCCACAGGTAGGTGGGCGCCACCTCCACCCGCTCGTCGGGGCGGAACAGCAGGCGGACATAGGTGTCGTCCGAGATGATCGGCGGAAAGGCCCCCCAGCGCGCCCGGCCGGCGGCATTCACCGCGAACAGGCCGAACCCCGGCGCGACCGAGCGGGCGAAGGGCAGCGCCTGCCAGAAGCGGGCGTAGGCTTGTGTTACGGCGCTGGCGGCCGGGGCGACGATGGGCCGGCCGCTGGCATAGACCGCTTCGGGGCGGTCCAGCGCGCGCACCAGCGCCGCCAGCAGGGGGGGCGAGACGGTCACATCGGCATCGAGGTAAAGCCGCATCGCCCCCTCGGCCGCCGCATCGCCCGCGTTCAGCGCCCCGGGCTTGCCGGGCTCGGCGCGCTCCAGCACCCGCAGCCCCCAGCCCCGCGCCGCTGCCTGCCCCGTCCGCGCCGCAGCCTGCGCCACCGTGTCGTCGCGGCAGGCGTTGGCCGACACCACGATCCCCACCGGCAGGCCGGGCGGGTCCGAGGCGAGGAGGGCATCTAGGCAGGGGCCGATCCAGCGCCCCTCGTTGCTGGCCGGGATGACGATGCCGAGCATTCAGGGGCCGAAGCCCGCGATCGCGCGCCAGCGCGGATTGTCGTCGTCAAGGTGCCGCAGCGCCCCCCAGCTTCCCCAGCGGTTGGGGGCAAGGACATCGACGAAGGCGTTGAACGGCGCGTCGCTGACCGCGGCCCAGGCGCGCATGAGATCGGTGTAGAACGCGCCCATCCCCTCGCTGTAGCTGAGGTGGATGAAGAACTCCGTCAGCTCCTCGTCCCCGATCCAGGGGCCGGTGCCCGCGACATGGCTGCCGCCCTCGTACATCATCAGCTTCAGCCCGTGGCGCCGTGCGACCGCGGCGTGATGGGGAAACTGGCGCGCGATCAGGTCCGCCAGCGTGTCCTCGGTCCGGCCGGTCATCGCGCCTTCGCGCAGCTCGGCCAGCGCCCGGCCGGTGGCGACATCGTAGCGGTGGGCGTGGGCATGGGTGATGGCCGCATCTCCGGTCAGACCGCGCGCCATCGCCCCGGCCAGCGCCGCGCCGCGGCTGTCGATCAGCCATTGCCTGACCAGGGGCGCCTTCGCGTCGGTGCCGAGGCCGCCGCCGGCATAGGCGGTGATGGCGTAGCCGTCGAACCGCTCAACCGGCGGGCGGTTGCGGGCGGGATCCTCGGCCAGCCAGAGCGGCGCCAGAAGGATGTCGTCCTCAAGCCCGAGCCAGCCGGTCTGCGTCGCGATCACCTTGAACAGCCGCGCCGGCGCCTCGGCCCCGAAGACCTCGTCCCAGATCGCCGCCATCTGCGCGGCGCGCAGGCCGTAGTACTGCACCCATGTGTCGCGCGCGCCCCAGCGCGCCTGCGCCTGCGCCGCGGCCCAGCGGGCCTGGGCGAACTGCCAGTTCCAAACCTCGTTGGAAAACTCGACATGGGCGCGCAGACCGGGCGCCAGCCCGTCGCGGACGATCTCGGCATAGGTCCGCATGAAGGCGTCGGTGGCCAGATGCGGCAGGGTGAACCAGGGCTCGGCGCCAAGCTCGTTGGCCAGCGCCACCATCACCTCGGCCGGCACCCCGATGCGCGCCCAGGTGTAGTCCGAGGGCAGGGGCCGGTCGGCAACCTCGCCCAGGGTCGAATCGTTCGCCGCCATCCAGTCCATCAGCCGGATGACGCGGACGCCGCGGATGCGCTCCAGCCAGTCGGGGTTGAAGATCGCCCCCGCGTCGAGCAGCGCCGCGCGATCCTCGCGCACCACGCGGATGCGGCGCAGCGGGTCGGCGGGGTCGGTTTCGCGCAGGGTCAGCAGCACCGTGCCGGGGCCGGGGGTGAAGTCGAACCGGATCTCGCCCGGCACCGCCGCCACCACCTGCGCCCGGCCGCCTACCTCAAGCTGCCCGCGCCCCTCGTAGGTCAGCCGGTAGCGCCCCGCCGTCGAGACCGCGCCCACGGGCAGGTCGGTCAGGATCAGCAGCGCGAGCGCCTCGAGCTCGGGCGGAATCGCCCGCGGCCAGCCCTCGGCGTCGAGCCAGCCGCCGGCGGCCAGGCGGTCGTGGTCCCAGCCGCCCCACTGCCCCGGCAGATGCCCCGTCCAGGGCCGCGCCGTCTTGACGATGTCGAGGAACGGCTGCTGCACCGACCAGTCGTGGATCCCCGACAGCCCGAGCGCGAGGTTGGGGTTCGTCACCGGCGCGAAGGCCGGGCGCGGCGGAGCGGCGACCGGAGGTGCGGCTGCGGCGGCGGCGGCGGCGGTCCCGGCCGCGGCGGCGTCCGCGGCCGTCCCGGCGGCGGCGGCGTCCGCGGCCGTCCCGGCGGCG
>CALJZN010000054.1 GCA_937983405.1 uncultured Paracoccaceae bacterium | reverse complement strand
CCACGCCCCCCGGGGCGCGTCGGGGCGGGCGGGTGGGCGACGCGCCCCGGGGGGCGTGGCGGGCGGGGGGCGTGGCCGGCGGGGGGCCTAGGCTTCGGGCAGGCGCAGGCGGCCGTCGCGGCGCCACAGCAGCCGGTCGGGGGGGCCCGGGCGGTCGAGCGCGGCGATCAGCGTGGCGGGGTCAAGGCCGGGCAGGCTGGCGAAGGCGTCGAACAGCGCAAGCGCCCCCTCGGCCTCGACCGGGATGAACAGGGCAAAGCCGCCCTCCTGCGCGATGGCCCAGGCGCGGCGGCCCTGCGCCTCGACCAGCCGCAGCTCGGTGACGTCGGACAGCGCGGCGTAGCCGCCGTAGCCCGGCCCGAAGTAGCCGATCTGCCCCTCGACGATCTCGACCACGCCCGGCGCGTCGCCGGACGGACGGAAGCGCAGGCGGCGCAGTCCGATCCAGACAAGGCCGGCACCGGCCGCGGCGAGGGTTGCGCCGAGGGCCCCCCAGAACGGCCCGCCGCGGGCGGACAGCCAGAGGCCCGCCAGCGCCAGCGCCGCCGCCGCGGCGACCTCGCGCCAGCGGCGCAGCAGCGCCGCCGCCTCGGGCCGCATGAAGCTCACGGGGTGCGTCCCGCGGCCCGGACCGCCGGGCAGGCAAGCCCGGCGGTCACCGCCAGTCCCCTGCGGCGGCCTGCCACAGCGCCAGCGCGGCCAGCGCCGCGGTCTCGGCCCGCAGGATGCGCGGACCCAGCGCGACGGGGCGCACGGCGGGGTGAGCGGCAAGGCGGGCGCGCTCGGCGGGGGTGAAGCCGCCTTCGGGGCCGGTCAGGACCGCCGCCGGGGGCGCGGCCCCGGCGAACCCGGGCGCCACGCCGTCGCCCGCCAGCGCCTCGTCGGCCCAGAGCAGGCGGCGCCCCGCGGGCCAGTCGGCCAGCACGCGCGCCAGCGGCGCAAGCGGCGCCACGCTGGGCACATGGGTGGCGCCGCACTGCTCGGCCGCCTCGACGGCATGGGCCTGCAGCCGCGCCTCGGCGATCCGCCCGGCCGCGGTGCGCTCGGTCTGCACCGGGATCAGCCGCGCCGCGCCGAGCTCCACCGCCTTCTCGACGAGGAAATCGGTGCGCGCCTTCTTCAGCGGCGCGAACATCAGCCACAGGTCGGGCGGGTCGCGCTGCGGCCCCGACGGCTCCAGCGCCACCAGCCGCCCGCCGCGCCGCCCGGCCTCGGCGATCTCGGCCGTCCACTCGCCGTCGCGCCCGTTGAACACCGCCAGCCGCGCGCCCGCGCCCAGCCGCATCACGGCAAAGAGATACTGCGCCTGCCCCTCGGTCAGGGGAAGCGGTTGCCCGCGGGCAAGGGGGTGGTCTATGAACAGCCGGACGGTGGATGCCATGGGGGCGAAGCTATGCCCGCAACGGGTGATGTGCCAGACCCTGCCGGGGCAGACGCTGCCGGGCGCGTGGCCGACGCGCCGCGCGGCAACTGGGTGGACCGCTTCGCGCCCCCCGCCTGGCGCCCCTTCCTGCGGCTGTCGCGGGCCGACCGGCCGATCGGCACCTGGCTGCTGCTGCTGCCCTGCTGGTGGGCCGCGGCCCTTGCCGTCGCGGCGGGCGGCGACGCGGCGACGGCGCTATGGGTGGGGCTGGGCTGCGGGCTGGGCGCGATCCTGATGCGCGGGGCGGGCTGCACCTGGAACGACATCGCCGACCGCGACTTCGACGGGCGCGTGGCGCGCACCCGCTCGCGCCCGCTGCCCTCGGGGCAGGTCACGGTGAGGGGCGCGCTGGCCTGGATCGTCGCGCAGGCGCTGGCGGCCTTCGCGATCCTGCTCACCTTCCACCCCGCGGCGGTGGCGCTCGGCATCGCCTCGCTCGCGCTCGTCGCGGTCTATCCCTTCGCCAAGCGCTTCACCTGGTGGCCGCAGGTGTTCCTGGGGCTGGCCTTCAACTGGGGCGCGCTGCTGGCCTGGGCGGCGGTAACGGGGGGCCTGGCCGCGCCGGCGCTGGCGCTGTGGCTGGGCGGAATCGCCTGGACGCTGTTCTACGACACGATCTATGCCCATCAGGACAAGGAGGACGACGCGCTGATCGGCGTGCGCTCCACCGCGCGGCTGTTCGGGGCGCGGACGGTGCCGGTGCTGCGTGGAGTCCTTGTGCTGTCGGCGCTGCTGCTTGCGCTTGCGGTGCTGCTGGCGCTGGGGCCCGCGGGCCGGCCGCTGCCCGTGGTGCTGGCGCTCGCAGGGGTGGCGGCCTTCGGCGCGCATCTCGTCTGGCAGCTCGGGCGGCTGGACACCGAGGATCCGGCAGTCTGCCTGACGCTCTTTCGCGCCAACCGCGACGCAGGCCTGCTGCCTGCGCTGTTTTTCGCCGCCGCCGCGCTGGTCTGATTGCCCGCCGCGCGGCGAGGCCCTAGCAAGACGGCCCGGGCAGCCCGCGCGGGACGCCGCGGCCGGAAGGAGAAGCATCCATGCGCCGCACCCCGATCCCGCTTGCCGCCGCGGCCTTCGGGCTGGCGCTTGTGCTGGCGCTGGGCGCGGCCGTCGCCGCGGCGGGGATGATCGAACGGCGGTCGGCCGCGCGGGTGCTGGCGGCGCTGCAGGGCGCGGGCGAGGGCTGGGTCGAGGTGGCGGCCGACGGGCTGCAGCTGCGGCTTTCGGGAACGGCCGAGACCGAGGCGCGGCGCTTTCGCGCCCTTCAGATCGCCGCCGCCGTGGTGGACAGCGCGCGCATCGTCGATGCGGTGGCCGTCGCGCCCGCCGCACCGCCGCCACCGCCGCGCTACGGGCTCGAGATTCTCAGCAACGACGAGGGCGTGTCGCTGATCGGGCTGGTGCCCGCGGCGGCGGGCGACGCGGATGTGGCGGCGCGGCTGGCCCGGCTGGTGCCGGCCCTTCGCATCGCCGACATGACCGAACGCGCCGACCACCCTGCCGAACCCGGCTGGGAGGCGGCGCTGGGCTTCGGCCTGTCGGTGGTGGCCGACCTGCCGCGAGCGCGCGTCTCGATCGCCGCCGACCGGGTGACGGTGCGCGCCGTCAGCGCCAGCCCCGCCGAGAAGCGCCGGCTCGAGGCCGATTTCGCCCGCCGCGCCCCGCCGGGGCTGCGGCTGCAGCTTGACATTGCGGCGCCGCGGCCGGTGATCGCGCCCTTCATCCTGCGCTTCGTGATCGACGCGGACGGCCCGCGCTTCGACGCCTGCTCGGCCGACGACCAGGCGGCGGCCGACCGGATCCTGGCCGCGGCCGTCGCCGCCGGGGCGCTGGGGCGCGGGGCCTGCACCATCGGGCTCGGCGTGCCCTCGCCCGCCTGGGGGCGGGCGGCGGCGATGGCGATCGCGGCGCTGGCCGAGATGGGCGAGGGCACGCTGACGATGGCCGACGCCGATGTGACGCTGATCGCCGCCCATACCGTGCCGGCCGAAACCTTCGAGCGGGTGGCAGGCGAGCTGAAGGCACGGCTTCCCGATGTCTTCGCCCTGCGCAGCCAGCGGCTCGATGCGCCGGTGGACGAGGCGGCCGGGGCCGCGCGCCGGGCGCCCGAGTTCACCGCAGTCCTGACCGCCGAGGGCGGGGTGCAGCTGCGCGGCCGGCTGGCCGACGAGCGGATGCGCGACGCGGTCGAGGCCTTCGCCCGCATCCGCTTCGGCGCCGATGCCGTGGCGGTGGCGACGCGGCTTGACCCCGAGGTGCCCGACGGCTGGCCGGTGCGGGTGCTGGCCGGGCTCGACGCGCTGGGCGAGACGGTCGAGGGCAGCCTTCGCGTGCGCCCCGATCTCGTGGAGCTGACCGGTGTCACCGGGAACCCCGAGGCGACCGACCGCCTGTCGCGGATGCTGTCCGAGCGGCTGGGGCCGGGCGCGGACTTTCGCCTGTCGCTGCGCTACGACCGGCGCTTCGACCCCGAGGCAGGGCTGATGCCGCCCTCCCACTGCCTGGGCGAGATCGCGGCGATCCAGGCGGCGCAGAAGCTCACCTTCGCCCCGGGCTCGGCCGAGATCGCCCCGGGCGCGCGCGCCGCCATCGACGCCATCGCCGAGGTGCTGCGGGGCTGCGGCGAGATCGCGCTCGAGATCGCGGGGCACACCGACAGCCAGGGCCGGGCCGAGATGAACCTGCGCCTCAGCCAGGCCCGGGCCGAGGCGGTGCTGGCCGCGCTGGCGGCGCGGCGGGTGCCGGTGGCCAACATGGTCGCCCGCGGCTACGGGCAGGACGAACCGATCGCGGACAACCGCAGCGAGGCGGGGCGCGAGGCCAACCGGCGGATCGAGTTCCGCCTGCGGGCCGGCGCGGCCGTTCCCGCGCCCGCCGTTCCCGCGCCCGCCGCGCCCGACGGCAACCGCGCCGACGGGGCCGACGGGGCCGACGGGGCCGGCGACGCCGCGGCGGCCGAAGTCTCCGCCGCCCCCCCCGACGAAGCCCCCGACGGAGCCCCCGACGGAGCCCCCGCCGAAGCCGCAGCCGCAGCCCCAGCCGAGGCCGCCTCCGAACCCCCTGCCGTCGAGGCCACCGCCGCAGCGCCTGCGGACGCCCCCGGGGCCGCGGCCGACGCGCCCCTAGCCGCGGTGCCCGTCGCGGTGCAGACCCCGGCCGGCGACACGCCGCGCCCGCGGCCGCGCCCGGCGCGGAACTAGCGCCGCGCGGTGATGGAGGAACCCCAAGGATGAGCCGCACCGAGTTCGTCGTCGCCACCAGCCTGATGCTGCTCGGCGCCTTCGCGCTGGGCTGGTTCGCCTACTGGCTGGTCAACCGCTTCACCCGCGTCACCCGCGCCGAGCTGGGCGAGCTCGAGGCCATGGCGCAGGCCCTGCACGAGGCCGAGGAGCTGCGCGACCAGGCCATCGCCTACATCCACGACCGCGAGGCCGAGCTCCACAGCCAGATCCTGCAGGCCGAGGCCGAGCTGCGCGCCGCGATGGAGGGCCTGCGCGAGGCCCGGCGCGAGGCCGACGACCTGCGCGCCGCGCTCGAGCGCGCGCGCGGCCGCGGCTAGCCCGCCACGGGCACGCCGCCCGCACGGGCGCTTGTCCGATGTTGGGGGGCGGGCGGCCGCGCGCCGCGAAACCCCCTTCCCACACCCCGGCCCGCGCCGTACCCTCGGCCGGTCGCCAACCCTCGGGAGGACCTTTCCATGTTCGTCCGTCTCCGCTTGCTCGTCGCGGCGCTCGCCCTCGCTGCCGCACCGGCCTTCGCCGCGCCGGACAGGATCACCGTCGGCATGGTGCTCGAGCCGCCGAACCTCGACCCCACCGCGGGCGCGGCGGCGGCGATCCGCGAGGTCACCTATGCCAACATCTTCGAGGGGCTCACGCGCTTCGGCCCGGACGGGTCGGTCAACCCCGGCCTGGCGCGGTCGTGGGACATCTCGGACGACGGGCTGACCTACACCTTCCACCTCCAGCCCGGCGTGACGTTCCACGACGGCACGCCGATGACGGCGGCAGATGTCGTCTTCACGCTCGACCGCGCCCGCGCGCCCGATTCGACCAACGCGCAGAAGCAGCTGTTCGCCAAGATCGCCTCGGTCGAGGCGCTGGACGACACCACCGTGCGGGTGACACTGACGGCGGCCGACGGCGCCTTCCTGTTCAACATGGCCTGGGGGGATGCGGTGATCCTCTCGCCCGTCTCGGCCGCCACCAACGCCACCAGCCCGGTGGGCACGGGCCCCTTCCGCTTCGTCCGCTGGGTCCAGGGCGACCGCGTCGAGCTCGAGCGGTTCGAGGGCTACTGGGGCTCCAAGCCCGCGCTCGCCCGCGCCACCTTCCGCTTCATCCCCGACCCGACGGCGGCCTTCGCCGCCATGATGGCGGGCGATGTAGACGCCTTCCCCAACTTCCCCGCACCCGAGACGCTGGACCAGTTCCGCGCCGATCCGCGCTTTTCGGTCATCGTCGGCTCGACCGAGGGCGAGACGATCCTTGCCATGAACCACCGCCATCCGGCGCTGGCCGATCTGCGGGTGCGCCGCGCCATCGCCCACGCCATCGACCGGCAGGAGATCATCGACGGCGCAATGTTCGGTCTCGGCACGCCGATCGGGTCGCATTTCGCGCCGCATCATCCGGCCTACATCGACCTGACCGGGATGTCGGCGCATGACCCGGCGATGGCCGCGGCGCTGCTGGCCGAGGCAGGGGCCGAGGGCCTGAGCCTTCGGCTGGCGCTGCCGCCGCCCACCTATGCCCGGCGCGGCGGCGAGATCGTCGCGGCGCAGCTTGCGCGGGTGGGCATCCGCACCGAGATCACCAACCTCGAATGGGCGCAGTGGCTGGAACAGGTGTTCCGCGGCCACGACTTCGACCTGACCATCGTCAGCCATACCGAGCCGATGGACATCGGCATCTACGCCCGCCCCGACTACTACTTCGGCTACGATAGCGCCGGGTATCGCGCGATCATCGAGGAGCTCTCGGTCACCGCCGATCCCGAGGCGCGCACCGCGCTGATGCAGGCGGCCCAGCGCAAGATCGCCGAGGACCAGGTGAACGCCTTCCTGTTCCAGCTGGCCAAGGCCGGGGTGGCGAACGCGAAGATCGAGGGGCTTTGGGAAAACGCCCCGGTGCCCGCGAACGACCTGACGGCGGTGCGCTGGCGCGACTGAGCGCGGCCACCCCGCCACCGCGCGGGGCGCGCCGCGCGCGTGCCCCGCGCTCAGGCGGGCAGCGGCACGAGGTAGCCCTGCGCGTCCTCGGCGAACCGCCCCTCGAGTGCAAGGCTCTCGGCCGGCGAGCGCACCCGGACGGGCGTGCCCAGCGGCACGCGGTCGTGCAGGTCGATGGCATCCTGGTTGAACAGCCGGATGCATCCCGCGACCGTGGCCTTGCCCACGGCGGACATCTCGAAGGTGCCGTGGATGCGATAGAAGGTGTCGCGCCCGCCCCGGTAGAGGTAGAGGGCACGCGCCCCCATCGGGTTGGGCGGCCCCGGCGGCAGCCCGGCGGCGTAGGGGGCGTAAAGCTCGGGGTTCTGGCGGATCATGTTCGCCGTCGGCCGCCAGGGCGGCCAGGCGGCCTTGCGCGCCACCACGGCCGATCCGGAAAAGTTCCGCCCCTCCCGCCCCACCGCGACGCCGTAGCGGAAGGCGTGCTGCGGCCCGGTGACGAGGTAAAGCACGCGGGCAAAGGGATCGACGACGATGCTTCCCGCCGGTTCGGGCCCGGTATAGGCCACCTCGACCCGGGCGTTGCGGCCGCCCAGATAGGCCGCCGGCACGGCCTGCACCGGAAAACCGCCGTCGGTGACGCCGCGATAGCGGGCGGGCACGGCGGCGGGCACCGGCGCCCCGGCGCAGCCGGCCACCGGCATCAGCGACAGGGCGGTCAGGCCGCGCAGGACGAAGCGACGATCGCGCATGGCGCTCGGGGTCCTGGGGAAAGGGTGGCGAGCCTAGAGGCAAGGCCCGCATGACCGGCGGCGCAACCGGCGGCCGCGTGAGCGGCCGCCCTAGTCCGCCAGCCGGGCAAGAAGCGGGACGTCCCCTGCCCCGGCCGACCCGCGGCCCGAGAGCGAGGGGTTCTCCATGAAGAAGCGGTGACAGTTGAACAGCGCGCGCCCGGCATCGCCGTCGGCCCCGAGGTCGCGGCGATAGCTGCCGTCGGCGGCCAGCACCCAGCTTTGCGCCGCGTCGGCGAGGTTGGCGGCCATGATCTGCCCGACGATCTGCGCCTTGACGGTGTCGTTGTGGATCTCGACCAGCGTCTCGACGCGGCGCGACAGGTTCCGCCCCATCCAGTCGGCCGACGAGATGAACACCCGCGCCTTGCGCGACGGCAGCCCGTGCCCGTTGCCGAAGCAGACGATGCGGCTGTGTTCGAGGAACCGGCCCACCACCGACTTCACGCGGATCGTCTCGGACAGTCCGCGCACGCCCGGCCGCAGCCCGCAGATGCCGCGCACCACGAGGTCGATGCGCACCCCCGCCCGGCTGGCGTCATAGAGCGCGTCGATCACGTCGGGCTCGATCAGGCTGTTCATCTTGGCCCAGATCCGCGCCGGCTGCCCGGCGCGCGCCAGGTCGGCCTCGCGCGCGATCAGCTCCAGCAGCCGCGGCTTGAGCGTGATCGGCGAGATCGCGAGGTTCTCCAAGCCCTCGGGCTGGGCATAGCCCGACAGGCAGTTGAACACCGTGGTCGCGTCGCGCCCGAGCGCGGCGTCGCAGGTGAACAGCGACAGGTCGGTGTAGATGCGCGCGGTGATGGGGTGGTAGTTGCCGGTGCCGAAATGGGTGTAGGTGACCAGCTGGTCGCCCTCGCGCCGCACCACGGTCGAGATCTTGGCATGGGTCTTGTAGTGGATGAAGCCGTAGACGACATGCGCGCCCGCCCGCTCCAGCCGGCGCGACTGGCGGATGTTCGCCGCCTCGTCGAAGCGCGCCTTCAACTCCACCAGCGCGGTCACCGACTTGCCGGCCTCGGCGGCCTCGCACAGCGCGTCCACGATCGGGCTGTCGCGGCTGGTGCGGTAGAGCGTCTGCTTGATCGCCAGCACGTCGGGGTCGGCCGCCGCCTGCGAAAGAAAGCGGATGACCATGTCGAAGGTCTCGTAGGGGTGGTGCAGCAGCATGTCCTTCTGGCGGATCGCCGCGAACATGTCGCCGTCGTGGTCCTGCACCCGTTCCGGCACGCGCGGGGTGAAGGGCGGCCACAGCAGGTCGCGCCGCTCGTCCAGCACCAGCTCGCGCAGGTCGGCGATGCCTATCAGCCCGCGGACCTCCACCACCTCGTCCTCGGCGACGCCGAGCTCGTGCATGATCAGCGTGCGCAGCGCCTGCGGGGCGTCGGCCGAGATCTTGAGCCGGATCACCTCGCCCCGGCGCCGCCGCTTCAGCGCCACCTCGAACTCGCGCACCAGATCCTCGGCCTCGTCCTCCACCTCGAGGTCGCTGTCGCGCAGCACGCGGAAGGCACAGTGCCCCTTCATCGTGTAGCCGGGGAAGATCTGGCCGAGGTTGAGCAGCAAAAGCTCTTCCAGCGGCAAAAAGCGCGCCGCCTCGCCCGCCGCCCCGGGCAGGCGCACGAAACGGGCGATCTGCTGCGGGATCGGCAGCAGCGCCTTGAGCGGCCGCAGATCGGCGCTGCGCTCGAGCTCGAGCGCAAGGCAGAAGCCGGCGTTGGGGATGAAGGGGAAGGGATGCGCGGGGTCGATCGCCAGCGGCGAAAGCACCGGGAACACCTGCGCCAGGAAATGCTCGGACAGCGCCTTCTCGTCGCGCTTGCCCAGCTTGCGGCGCGACAGCAGCGCGATGCCCGCCGCCTCCATCTCGGCCTCGAGCGCGTTCCAGACCGCCTGCTGTTCGGCCATCAGCCGCCGCGCCTCGGCGTTGATGAGCACAAGCTGCTCGGCCGCCGTGCGCCCGTCTTCCGAGAGCGAGGGCTTGCCGGTGCGCTTCAGCTCGCGCAGCCCGGCGACGCGCACGGTATAGAACTCGTCAAGGTTGGTGGCCGAGATCGACAGGAACCGCAGCCGTTCGAGCAGCGGCACGCGGGGGTTCGCGGCCTCTTCCAGGACGCGCCAGTTGAACGCCAGCCAGGACAGCTCGCGGTTGAAGAACCGCCGCGGCCCGGCGACCTCGTCCGCGGGCAACTCCACCGGATCGGGCAGGGGCGAGACAAGGAAGTCGGCGTTGGTCATGCGGCGGCTTCTGCCAGCGGAAGGTGACGCGGGGATGACGCCCGTTATGCGCCGCCGCCCGCCAGGCTGTCCAGCACCTCGGCCGCCAGCGCGCGCGAAACCGGCCGCCCCTCGGCCAGGGCGCGCGCGTCCAGCGCGGCCACCAGCGCGCCGGCCGCGGCCAGCGAGCGCTCCATCCGCCGCAGCAGCCAGCCGATCAGCGAGGGCTTCACCGCCACCCCGCGGTCGGCGAACAGCTTCACCAGCACGGCCGCCAGCAACGCATCGTCGGGCCGCTCGAGCCGGGCGACGGGCAGCGCCTGCATGCGGCTCGCAAGATCGGGCAGGGCCAGCGGCCACTCGGCCGCGGGGCGGCGTGCGGTCAGCAGCAGACCCCCCCCGACCTCGGCCAGATGGTTGTGCAGATGGAACAGCGCCGCCTCGGCCGCGGGCTGGCCCGCGGCCGCATCGGCATCCTCCACCGCCACCCGCCCGCCGGCGGCCAGCTGCGGCACGTCGCCCGCCCGCAGCGCCGCGGCCGGGACGATCGGCGCCCCCGCCGACAGCGCCCAGACATGTGCCAGATGGGTCTTGCCCGACCCCGCGGGCCCGGTCAGCAGAAGCCGCCCGGCGGGCCAGCCGGCCCATCCCTCGATTGCCGCGAGCGCCGCGGCATTCGCCGGCGTGACGAAGAAGTTGGCGCGGTCGTGCGCGGGCACGGCCGGCAGATCGAAGGCCATCTGCCGCGGCGCGGCGCCGCCGCCGGCCGTCACGGACCCTCGCCGCCCGCCGGCGGGGACGGGGGCGCTGCCGCGCCGCGATAGAGCGGGCTTTCCAGATACTGCGCCACCCCGAAGCGCATGAGCACGCCCAGCGCCGCCGCCACCGGCACCGCGACCAGAAGGCCCACGAAGCCGAACAGCGCCCCGAACACGCTGAGCGCGAACAAGAGCCACACCGGATGCAGGCCCACCGACGAGCCCACCAGCCGCGGCACGAGGAGGTTACCCTCGAGCAGCTGGCCGGCCGCGAACACCGCCACGACCGCGCCGATCCACACCGGATCGTCCCAGAACTGGAACAGCGCGACCCCGATCGACAGCGCCCCCCCGAGGATCGCGCCGACGTAGGGAATGAACGAGATCATCCCCGCCGTCACCCCGATGGCGAGCCCGTAGTCGAGCCCCACCAGCCCCAGCGCGGCGGCGTAGTAGAACGCGAGCAGCCCGCAGACCGTGATCTGCCCGCGCACGAAGCCTGCAAGCACCGTGTCCACCTCGGCCGCCAGCCGGCGGATCACCGGCGCATGGTCGCGCGGCAGAAGCGCGTCGAGGCGTGCCAGCATCCGGTCCCAGTCGAGCAGAAGGTAGACGGCGACGACCGGCGTGACGACGAGAAAGACCACGGCATTGACCACCCCCAGCGCCGAGCCGAGCAGCGCATTCAGAAGCTGCGCGCCCTTTTCGCGCACCGTCTCGCCCAGCCCCGCGAGCGACCGGCGCAGGTCGCTTTCGGCGACGAGGAGGTCGGGCAGGTTCTGGGTCAGGAACGCCTCCAGCTGTGTGGCCAGCGTCGGCGCGGCCTCGACCAGCGCCGCGGCCTGCCGGATCAGCGCGGGGACGACCAGCAGCACGATGCCCACCACCGCAACCAGCGTCACCAGCGCAATGACGGCAACGGCCAGCGACCGGCTTGCCCCCGCCCGCTCCAGCCGGTCGGCCACGGGATCGAGGAAATAGGCGAGCGCGCCGCCGGCAAGAAAGGGCAGCATCACGTCGCCGAGAAGCCACAAGACGACAAGGAACATCGCCCCGGCGATGCCCCAGTATCGCGCCTGTTCGCGGACGGTCAGCGCCATGGCACACCTCGCACGGCCGAGATGTGGCGCAGCGGCGCCGCGCCGGCAAGGCCCCGCCGGATGCGCATCGACGTAAGCGCGCGCTTATGCGGCGCCGCGTCAGCACCCGGCGGATCGACGCCGGGGCGATGCGCGGCCCAGATGCAGGACGTGACCAGAGGGCCCCTGGCCCGAGGCACCTTTCCGAACCGCAAAGACAGGAGCACACCGATGTCCCGAACCTTCCTTCTCGCCGCCGCCTGCGCAGTGACCCTGCCGGTCGCGGCCCTTGCCCTGCCCGCCGTGGGCGACCGCCTGGGCACCGGACCCGCCGAGGTTACCGCCGCGCTTGCGGCCGCGGGCTGCCCGCTTTACAGGTTCGAGGCCGAACGCGGCAAGGTCGAGGCGAAATGCACCGAGACGGCGACCGGCCGCCGCTGGGAGATCTACATCGACCCGACCTCGGGCCTTGTCACCCGCATCAAGCAGGACGACTGAGATGACCGCCCCCGCAGAAACCGGGGGCGGCCCGCCCGCCCTCTGGGACCCCATCGTCCGGCTGACCCACTGGGGGCTGGCGCTTGTGGTCCTGCTCAACGCGGCGGTGACCGGCGAGGGCGACACCGCCCATGTCTGGGTCGGATACGTCGGTCTGGCCCTGATGGCGGTGCGACTGGTCTGGGGCATCGTCGGTCCGGCCGAGGCGCGGTTTTCGGCCTTTCCTCCGTCGCCGCGCGCGGCGCTGGCGCATCTGGCCGATCTTGCATGGGGCAGGCCGCGCGCCTACCCTTCGCACAACCCGGCCGGGGCGATGATGGCCTATGCGCTCTGGGCGGCGCTGGCGGTGACCATCGGCACCGGCATCGCCATCACCGGCACCGGGCCGGGCGCGCGCGCCGACCACGACGCAGCCTTTGCCCGGGGCGACTGGTCGGTGCTGGCCCACGAACGCCCGTTCGTGGACGACGAGACGGGTGAGCTGCTGGAGGACGTGCACGAGATGGCGGCCAACCTTGTCCTGGTCCTCGTGCTTATCCACGTCGCGGGGGTCGCGCTTGAAAGCCGTGCCCTGGGCCGGAACCTTCTGCGCCCGATGCTCGCCGGCCGCCGCACCCCCGCCGGCAAGCCATGAGCCCGCGCGCCCGCCCGAACCATGCGGGTGGGCGCCGCCCGCTTGCGCTTGCGGGCTTCGTGCTTCTGCAGGCGCTGGCGGCGGTGTTCTTTCTGGGGGATGCGGCGGCCGACGTCATGGCTGCCGGCCTGTCGGCGCATCTGATGGTCGAGGGGGTGGTGGCCCTCGCGCTCGTGCTCGGGGTGGTGTTCGGCGCGCTGGAGCTTCGGCAGACGCTGGAGCGGATGCGCGAACAGGACATCGCCCTTGCCTCGGCCCGCGGGGCACTGGGCGAGGTCATCGCGGCGCAGTTCGCGGCCTGGCACCTGACGCCGGCCGAGGCCGATGTGGGCCTTCTGGCGCTGAAGGGCCTCGACGTGGCCGAGATTGCCGCCGCCCGCAACGCCGCCGCCGGCACCGTGCGGGCCCAGCTTGCGCGCATCTACGCCAAGGCGGGCGTCTCGGGCCGCGCCCAGTTCGCGGCCTTCTTCGTCGAGGACCTGATGGGCGAGGGCCTGCCCGAACCCGGCCCGAAGGCGGCGACCGCCGCGCCGCCCGGGCGTTGAACCGGGCGTTGGACCCGCCCGCGCGCCCCGCCTTGCCCGCCCCGACCCTTCCGGCTAGGAACGCCGCGATCCCTGTGCCGGAGGCCCGCCGATGCGCCTGACCCGCTACTTCCTGCCCGTGCTGCGCGAGACCCCCGCCGAGGCGCAGATCGTCTCGCACCGGCTGATGCTGCGGGCAGGGATGATCCGCCAGCAGGCGGCCGGCATCTATTCCTGGCTGCCGCTGGGCTGGCGCGTGCTGCGGCGCATCGAGACGATCGTGCACGAGGAGCAGCAGCGCGCCGGGCACATCCCGATGCTGATGCCCACGCTTCAGCCCGCCGACCTGTGGCGCGAGAGCGGGCGCTACGACGACTATGGCGCCGAGATGCTGCGCATCACCGACCGGCACAAGCGCGACCTGCTCTACGGCCCCACCAACGAGGAGATGATCACCGACATCTTCCGCGCCCATGTCGGCAGCTACAAGGATCTGCCGCTCACGCTCTACCACATCCAGTGGAAGTTCCGCGACGAGATCCGGCCGCGCTTCGGCGTCATGCGCGGGCGCGAGTTCCTGATGAAGGACGGCTACACCTTCGACATCGACCGCGCGTCGGCGCTGCACGCCTACAACCGCCACATGGTCAGCTACCTGCGCAGCTACGAGCGCATGGGGCTGACGGCGATCCCGATGCGCGCGGCCTCGGGGCCGATCGGGGGCGACGACACGCACGAGTTCCTGGTGCTGGCGGCCACCGGCGAGTCCGAGGTGTTCTACGACGATGCAGTGACCGGCCTGCGGCTGGGCAACCGGGCCATCGACTACGACGACCGCGCCGCGGTGCAGGCGGTCTGCGACGAGTTCACCGCGCTCTACGCCCGCACCGACGAAACCCACGACCCGGTCGCCTTCGCGGCCGTCCCCGAGGCGCGGCGCAGGGTCGGCCGCGGCATCGAGGTGGGGCAGATCTTCTACTTCGCCACCAAGTATTCCGCACCGATGGGCGCCACCGTGGTCAACGCCGAAGGCCAGCGCGTGCCGGTGCACATGGGCAGCCATGGCATCGGCGTCAGCCGCCTTGTGGGGGCGATCATCGAGGCC
The DNA here is from genome assembly GCA_937983405.1 of uncultured Paracoccaceae bacterium. Classification (GTDB taxonomy): domain Bacteria; phylum Pseudomonadota; class Alphaproteobacteria; order Rhodobacterales; family Rhodobacteraceae; genus JAHDXW01. The sequence continues at coordinate 14,712 of CALJZN010000054.1, read as the reverse complement.
AGCCACGACGACCGCGGCATCGTCTGGCCCGAGGGGGTGGCGCCCTTCCCGGTGGGGATCGTCAACCTCAAGCAGGGCGACGGCGCGGCCGATGCGGCCTGCGCGGGGCTCTACGCGGCGCTTGTCGCGAAGGGGATCGAGCCGCTCTACGACGACCGCGACGAGCGCGCGGGCGCGAAGTTCGCCACGATGGACCTGATCGGCCTGCCCTGGCGCATCACGGTGGGCCCGCGCGGGCTGGCGGCGGGCAAGGTGGAGCTGACATGCCGGCGCACGGGCGAGAGCGAGGAGATCTCGCCCGAGGCGGCGGTGGACCGGGTGGCGCAGGTGGTCGCGGGGCGCTGACGTCGCCCCCCCCCTGTCGGCGCGCGCCCCGGTCGCGGCCGGAGCGGCGGGCGGTGCGTCGGCGCAGCCCGGCAAGGCCGGGCGGGGGCCGTTGCGCGCCTGCCCTACCCCCGCCAGTCGGCAAAGCCGAAGCCGAGGTAATCCCGCGCATAGGCCTCGCGCGCCGCGGCCTCCACCTCGGGGTCGTAGACCTCGGACAAGGCGACGGGCGCGGCCTCGTCTTCGGGCGGGGGGGCTGCGGGCGGCAGGCCGACCTCGGCGGCCAGCGCCGCTAGCCCGGCGTCCAGCCGGTCCTCGCGCAGGATCATGTCGGGCGGGACGACCTGGGCGAAGCCCTGCACCACCGCCGTCTGGCTGGCCCACAGCGGATCGACGCGCACCGAGGTCTGCCCGGCGAGATTGCCCTTGAGCCAGCGCAGGAAGGCCAGGAACCCCGCCCGGTGCTCGGCCGGGCCGTAGCCCGGCGGCAGGGCGCCGGGCAGCACGTCGCCCTCGGGCAGGGGCAGACGGTAGCTCTTGCGCAGGATGCGCCGGATCTCGGGAAAGAGCCCGCCGAGGATCGCGCGGCAGAAGGCGGCGTGCGCCCGGGCGAGCGGATGGCGCAGCACGGTGAAGCTGCGGTGCCCCGGATGCGCCCGCTGCCACTGGCGCAGGGTCTTCTGGGTGAAGTCGCCCTGCGGCGCCTGCCCGCCGTCCACCGCCGCAAGCCAGCCCGCCACCCGCGCCTCGGGCCCCGCGCGGACGGGCAGATACAGAAGCGGCGCCCGGGCCGCGGCGAGGTAACCCGGCACGCCCGGCGCCCGCCGCGGCTCGAAGTTCGGGGTGCGCCAGAGATTGAAGCGGTCGAGCCGGGCCAGCGCCGCCTCCATCTCGGCGGGGTTGACCACGCGCTCGGGCAGGGGTTCGGGGTTCTGCTTCTTCAACCCGTCATGGACCTGCGCCAGCCGCTCCTCCACCCCCAGAAAGCGCGCAAGGCCGTTCAGCACGTCGAGATCGCCGATATCCTCGTAGGCGATCCAGAAGGCCGTCTGCCCCGTCACCTGAAGCCCGTTGAGGATGCGCAGCTGGAAATCCTGGAGCGTTTCGAGATGGCGCTCGAACTCGGCCGGATCGAAGCGGACGGTGGCGCTGCGGTGATGCTTCAGGTCGCCCAGCTTCCACTGCCCGGTCTCGGCCGCGATCTTCAGCGAGACGAAGCTTTCCACCGGATTGCGCGTCAGCACGATCTTGGCGCAGCGCGGGTCGGGCAGGCAGCGGGCCAGCACCCGCGGATCGTGGTCGTGGAAGAAGCGGAAGCCGGGCAGCCCGCGCGTGCGCTCGATCATGCGGCGCACGAGCAGCATCGGGTCCTCGGCGCGCAGGGTCATGGGCACATCGAGCAGCGTCTCCTGCCCCTTGTGGCCGATGAAATGGGGGTTGAACGCCTCGCCGTAGCAGCGCACCCCGGGCAGCGCGTTGAGGTTGGCCTCGAGAAAGTTCGAGCCGGTGCGCATGCCGGCGAGGATCACGAAATAGTCGAAGCCGGCCATCGGCGCTCCTTCACGAAAGCCGGGCGGCCACGGGGCGGCGCAGCGGCGGGGCGGGCAGGTCGCTGGCGGGGAAGTCGCCCATCAGCACAGGCTGCATCCCCTCGTTGCGCAACTGCTGCAGGAAGCGGCCGAAGCCCGTCAGATCGACCAGGCGCGGCGCCTCGGTCGGGCGACGCAGGCCGCGCGGCACGATCTCGTCGAGGATGGTCTGCAGGGGCTCCATCGGGTTCTCGACGAAATCGGCCAGCGTCCAGATCCGCACCCTTGCCTTGGTCCAGGGCGAGCGCAGGATCTCGAGATGCCCGGCCTCGACCTTCTGGAGCCGCGCGGCGGTCCGGCGCAGCTCGGAGAAGTTGGCCTTCGAGCGGAACAGCGGCACCGCCCATGCGCCCGAGACCACCGAGATCTGGGCGTTGGGGTCGGTGGCGATGAACCAGCTCACGGCCTGGTTGTCGGCCGGGCCGAACTGGAAGCACTGCCGCTCGCCGCGGGTGTTCCAGATCAGGTTGGTCAGGAAGGCGCGGGGGTTGTAGTCGCGCAGGGCGGCGCTGTCCGACAGCGCGCCGTTCCAGACGCGCTCGCCGCCGGCGAACTCGACCCGGCCGGGGGCAAAGATGTGGCCGTGCACCCGCCCGCCGGCGGTGCGCGCGAGCCAGCCCTCGAACCCCTCGAACAGCTCGCAAAAGCCCTCGAACACCGAATAGGGCGCGCAGGTCTTGCCGTTCTCCCAGTTCTCGTTGGGAAAGCGGCTTTGCATGTAAAGGCCCGGGCGCCCCTTGGTCCGCCGCTCGACCGCCCGGGAGAAGACCTTGTCGATCTTGCCCGGGTTCGGCTCGGCCAGCGCCGGGCCGGTGCCCGCAGGGGCGAGGAAGGCGCGATAGAGCCGCTCGGCCTCGGGCCAGATCTTGCGCGCCACGAAACAGTCGGACCGGCGCAGCAGTTGCAGGTGATCATCGTAGAAGATGTGCGGCTTGCCCTGGAAGTCGAACTTGGACAGCGTCAGCGACCGGCTTTCGATGCGGTGCGAGTGCAGCCGCGCGAGGGTCTGGAAATAGGCCTCGTCGGGGATCCAGACGCGGCGGAAATAGGCGTCGAGCGCGGGGCGCCGCGGATCGGAGAGGATCGCCGCCAGCGTGCGCCGCGTCAGGCACCACCATTGCGAGCCGAGATGCGGCACAACGCCTTCGGGGATCGCGCGCCTGACCCGCAGCCGGCGCTGGAGCGTCACGAAACGGTCGAACAGCCAGCGGCGGCGGCGCCAGGGAAAGGGGAAGAAAAGCGTGAAGCGCTCGATGTCGAGGCCGCCGACCGTCCAGCCGACATCCTCGGTCGTCACCGACTCGATGAAGTCCATCCCCCGATGACGGGCGAGATAGGCCTCCAGCTCGGCCAGCGGGCGCAGGGGCAGACAGGCGCCCGAGACGGTGTAGACGTGGCTGACCTCGGGAAACTCGGCCAGCACCATCTCGGCCGCGGCCTGGGTGGCGGCAACCAGGCTCCAGGTGCCCCATTCGCAGCGGAACCGCCGGCAGAAGCGGATGCGCGGCAGGTCGGCCAGCGCGCGCACGAACCGCTCGTGCTGCGGCCGCGGCACCTGGCCATCGACATGGATGACCACCGGTGCGCCCTGCGCGGCGAGGTGCCGCGCGACCTGCGCCGCCCGGTGCAGCGCGGTGTGGCAGAGCATGACAAAGCCTACCGCCATCGGCTCAGGCCCAGTTGCCCTTGGACATCAGCCCGAGGATCTCGAGCTGGCGCCAGTTGATGTATTTCTCGCTCCACTTGCACCACAGATCGCGGGTCTCGGCCAGCGTGGCGGCATAGGCGCGGTATTCGGCGCTGCCGGCATAATGCTGGCCGCGACGAAGCTCTTCCTCGGCCTTGCCGGTCAGCGTGTGCAGGAACTTGGCGTGCAGAAGGCAGCCCGACGCCTTCTCGCCGCCCCACTCGTCGTAGACGAGGTTCAGGCCCCGGGGCAGGAGCATGTGGGTCGAGCTGACATAGGCGTAGCTGCGGTGCCACTTCACCAGCGGAATCTTGTTCAGCGCCGGGGCGCGGGCAGGGTCGTCGGCGAAGAACATCCGCGCGCGCGGCCCGCCCTGGATCCAGAGATTGTTGTAAAGCCAGTTGCGGCTGATGGTGTAGTTGCCGCTGTCGAACCAGGCCGCGATCTCGAACGGATCCTGCCCTTCGCGGTAGGGCTGCGCGTCGATCGGGCCCTTGGGATACATGTCGAGCAGCATCGCCCCGAACGAGCGGATCGACGAGGCATCGAGCCAGTCGGTCAGCGCCCGGAGCGGCCGGGTGTCGCAGAAGGGGTAGACGAGAAACTCGTCGGGGTCGACCACCAGGCACCAGTGCCCGTGTCCGTGGCGCATCTGGAGCCAGTTCAGCCAGTCCACCCCGAAGCGCGCGCGCTTGTAGCTGGCCTCGGTGGTCCAGAGCGAGACATCGGGCTGCTGCGCGAGATACTCGCGGCTGCCGTCGTCCGAACCGTTGTCCACCACCAGGAAGTGATCGATCCCGAGCTCGCGGTAGTAGCGCAGGAAATAGGGCAGGCGCAGCCGCTCGTTGCGCAGGGTCGAGAACAGGAGCAGGTCGCGCCCCCGGATGCGCCCGGTGCGGTCGACCACCGCCGAAAGCTCGCGCCGCTTGCGGAAGGCACGGAACCGCCAGCGCTTGCGCGCCAGCCGCAGCCCGTATGCCGATAGGATGCCCACCGCCTGCCCGCCCCGTCCCGCCACCGCCACCATGCAACCCGCCGAACGCGGCAAGTTTCGGGATCATTTCATGTCACGCTTAAGACGGCATTGAAATGCGCGTCCCAGCTCGGCGCGGGCCTCGGCCGCGGCCTGCTCCCGGCGGCGGCGAGGGCCCGCACGTTGCCGTCCCACAGATAGCTGTCGCGCGGATCGGCGTAAATCGGATAGTCCCCCAGAACCTCGCGGATCACCGGAAGGGTGCCGCACAGCACCGGGCAGCCGCGCGCGGCGGCTTCGACCGGCGGCAGGCCGAAACCCTCGGCAAGGCTCGGGAACAGCAGCGCCGAAGCCCTGTCCATGAGCGCGGCCACCGCCGCATCGGGCAGGCCCTGCGCCTCGACGACGGCGGCGCCCGGCTGCGCGACCAGCGCGTCGAGCCGTGCCAGCAGGGCGCGGCCGGCCCAGCCACGCGCCCCGGCAACGACCAGCTGCGGCACGGGCCCGGCCGGGGGACGGGCCAGAAGGCGCGCCCACAGATCGAACAGGAGCGCATGGTTCTTGCGCGGCTCGATGGTGCCCAGGGCCAGAAACAGCGGCCGCGCCGGATCGACCGCCGGAGGGATCGCGGCCGGGTCCGGCTGCACCGTCTCCACCCCCAGATGGGCGACCACGACGGGGGGCACCCGGCCGGATCGGGCCAGATGCGGCCGGGCCGCGGCGGCGGCGGCGGCGGTGGTGAAGATCGCAAGGTCGGCCGACCGGGCCGCGGCAGCGAGCTTTGCGGCAAAGGCGTCGGACGTGCCCGGGCGGCAGAACTCGGGATGGTCGAGCGGGATCGTATCGTGCAGCAGCACCGCCACCCGCGCGCCGGGATGGGCGCGGACCTGCGCCATGACCTCGGGCGAGAGGTTCGCATGGCCGGTGTTGAGATAGGCAAGGCCGCGCGGCAGCCGCGCGGCCAGCATCGCCGTCAGCCCGCCCGGCCCGCAACGGCCGCGCGCGAGGCGGCGCAGGTCCGATTCGGCGCGCTGCCGCGCCGTCGGCTGGCGCAGACGCAGCCGCGCGCGCCAGTCCGGATTACCCCAGGGCTCGTGCCCCGCCAGGCGGCGCGCCAGGGCCGCCAGCCCCTCGCGGTCGAGCAGCGCAAACCCGCCCGCATGCCGCGCAAGGCCCCACAGCGGATCGGGCAGGGACAGAAGGTGCCGCAGATAGGCGAACTCGACCCGGTCGATCCCGGTGAACGCCCCGCGCCCCGCGCGCGACACCAGCCGCGAGACGTCGAGCAGCCGGGCCGTCGGCACCGGTGGCCCGCCCGGGCATCGGCAGCGCTACTGCGCCGCCTTCTGCAGCGCCACGACCTCGTACAGGTAGCGCGCCAGCTCGTCGCGCAAGTCGTCGCGGGCCAGCCCGAAGGCCACCGTGGCCTGCAGGAAGCCGGCCTTGGAGCCGCAGTCGAACCGCTGGCCGCGGAAGCGGAAGCCCCAGACGGGCTCGCCCCGCTCGACCTCCTCGGCGATGGCGTCGGTGAGCTGGATCTCGCCGCCCGCGCCCTGCTTCAGACGGTTGAGGTTCTGCAGCACGCGCGGGGTCAGGATGTAGCGGCCGATCACGGCAAGGTTCGAGGGCGCGTCCTCGGCGCTGGGCTTCTCGACCATGCCGCTCACGGCCACGAGCGACCCCATGTCCTCCTTGATGTCGAGCATGCCGTAGGACGGGGCCTTCGACGGGGGCACCTCCATCGCGGCCACCATGTTGCCGCCGCCGAGCTCGGCATAGGCGTCCACCATCTGCTTCAGGCAGGGCGTCTCGCCCGCGATCACGTCGTCGGTCAGGATCACCGCGAAGGGTTCGTTCCCGATCAGGCGGCGGGCGCACCAGACCGCATGGCCAAGACCCAGCGGGCGGTTCTGCCGGACATAGGCGATCGCGCCCGAATCCATGTTGGTCGCCTTGACCATCTCGAGCAGCTCGGTCTTGCCCGCCCGCCGCAGCGTGCCCTCGAGTTCGGGCGCGTGGTCGAAATAATCCTCGAGTGCGGATTTGCCGCGCGAGGTGACGAAGATGAAATCGGTGATGCCGGCGGCACGGGCCTCGTCGATCGCATACTGGATCAGCGGCCGGTCGACGAGCGTCATGATCTCCTTGGGGATCGACTTGGTGGCCGGGAGAAACCGCGTCCCGAGGCCGGCCACCGGAAAGACCGCTTTCGTCACTTTGCGCTTCATGAAACCTTCAACCCCCTGCGGAACCCGACCAAGCCGCCACGCCACACTTGTGCGGCAAAGCATCCGACATGAATCCGGCAACAGTATGGCGGCCCGGCGGCACGGCGGCAACTGCGGAAGTCGCGGTTGCCGTCACCGGTCATCGGGCTTGCCTCCGGGGCGCTGCGCCGCCCGCCCCGCCGGATGGCGGGCGACGGGGCGCAAAGGCGCCGTCCGCGCGGCCTCGGCCCGGACCCGCGCGGCGAAGCCCCCGAATCGCGGCGCGGGGGCGTCGCGCCCCGCCCGGCCCCAGAGGCCCCCCGTCTGCTCCCAGTAGCCCGCCGGATCGAAGCGCAGGCGGTGGCGCCGGGCGGTGGGCGACAGCCGCAGCACGGTCACGACCTCGCCCGCCGCGAGCGCCGCCAGCGCCTTGCGGCGCAGCGCCGCACCCTGCCACGGCCGCCCGGCGATCAGGTGCCCGGGCCGCGGACCCGTGCCGGGAAAGCGCAGGAAGACGTCGGCCGGCGCCGCCGCGTCCGCCCCCGGCACCAGCCCCTCGCCCAGGGGCAAGGGCGGCGGCATCGGGCCCAGCGCCCGCGCGGCCCCCTCGGCGATGCCGGCCTCGAGCCCGGCCAGCAGCCGCCCCACGTCCCGCGGCTCGATCCGGCCTGCGACCATATGCGCCAGCAGCCGCCGCCGCTCGTCCGCCCGCAGCCGCTCGAGCGCGGGGCCGTGGTCGGCCGGCGGCGCGTGGCGGCGCAGGAACACGGCCGAGGAGGCGCCGACCTCGTGCAGGCTGAGCGGCACGCGGTCGGCCCGGCGCCGCGCGCTCTCGAGAAAGCCGTGCACCACCTGCGCCCCCGGCACGACGGCCGTCACGGCCCCCAGCGCGGCCAGGCGCAGGTTGAGGTCGGTCTCGTCGAGGTAGAAGCGATAGGCGGGGTCGAACCCGCCCAGCGCCACCAGCAGGTCGGTGCGCACCGCCATGTTGGTGCCCTCGGTCTTGATGCCCTGCCCCGGCGCGCCGCGCCACAGGCTGATCCGGTCGGGCGGCACCTCGAGCGGGTCGGCCGCCCCGGTGCGGTCCACCGTCCGCGCCCGCCACTGGAAGCTCAGCCCGTCGCGGCCCCGCACGAAGCCCCCCGCCGCCGCCACCCGGCCGTCGGCGAAGGCGGCCGCGAGGCGCGACAGCCAGGTGGGTTCGGGCACCGCGTCGTCGTCGATGAAGGCCGTCACCTCGCCGGCCGCGCAGGCGATGCCGGCATTGCGCGCGGCCGCGATGTTGGCCTCGTCGAACTCCACCGCCTTGACCGCGGGGCCAAGGCCTGCGGCCTGCACCGCGGCCAGGCCGGCCGGATCGGCCACCACGATCACCTCGAAATCCGTGTGCTCCAGTTGCGCCACACCGGCAAGGCAGCGCGCCAGGGCGGCCGGGCGGTGGCGCGAGACGACGATCAGGCTGGTGCGCGGCAGGGGCGCGGCGGCGGGGGTCGGCCTGACGTCGAGCGGCTGCGGCCCGGCGGATGGCGTCATTCCATCCCCATGGCCGCGAGCATGGCCTCGAGCCGCGGCACGTCGGAGGGGTTGTTGAGCTCCCAGAACTGCCGCCCCCGCGCCTCGACCTTGACGCACAGCATGGGGCGGCCGCGTTCGAGGAAGCGGAGCTGCTCGAGCCCCTCGAGCCGCTCGAGCACCCCCTCGGGCCAGCCCGGGTAGGCGGAGAGCGCGGCGGGGCGGAAGGCATAGACCCCGACATGGTGAAAGACGGGGGTCGGCGCGTCGGCGTCGTAGTCGCGCCCCGTGTAGGGGATGACCTCCTTCGAGAAATACAGCGCGCGCCCGCCCTCGCCGAACACCGCCGTGGTGCCGCCCACGCGGCCCGCGCGGCGGTCCTCGCGCAGGGCGGCCAGCGCGCGGCTGTCGCAGCGCAGCACCGGCGTGGCGACCTCGGCCGCGGGGTCGGCCGCCAGCGCGGCCACCAGCGCCTCGACGAACCAGGGCGGCGTCAGCGGCGCGTCGCCCTGAAGGTTGACGACGATGTCGTAGGCCCCGCCCAGCGCGGCATGGGCCTCGGCCACCCGCTCGGTCCCGTTCAGGCAGGCGGGCGAGGTCATCACCACCTCGGCGCCGAAGCCCTGCGCCGCCTCGCGGATCCGCGCATCGTCGGTGGCCACCACCACCCGGTCGGCTCCGCGCACCGCACGCGCCGCGCGCCAGCTCCGCTCGATCAGCGTGCGCGCCTGCCCGGTCGCGCCGGTCAGCGGCACCAGGGGCTTGCCCGGATAGCGGGTCGAGGCGTAGCGGGCGGGAACGACGATCAGGACGCGCATGGGCCCGCGCCGAACGCGACGCCGGGGGCGAAGGCGACAAAGAAGGGGTTGACATGCCCGGGTTTGCCGTAGGTCAGGGGCGCCCCGTCGTCAAGCCGCAGCACCACCCCGCCGGCACCCGCCAGCACGGCATGGCCCGCCGCCGTGTCCCACTCCATCGTCGGGCCGAGGCGGGGGTAGAGATCGGCCTCGCCCCCCGCCACGAGGCAGAACTTGAGCGAGGAGCCCGCGCTGCGGAACCCGTCGGGCGCCACGGCGAAGCGGGCGATGTAGGCATCCGTCGCGGCATCGCGGTGCGACTTCGAGGCGACGACGCGCAGCGCGGCGTTGTCGGGGCGCGCCACCCGCAGGGGCCGCAGCGCGCCCGGCGCGGCGGGGTCGAGCGCGCCCAGCTCCTCGACCGCCGCGCCGTCGGGCAGGGTGTAGAACAGCCGCCCGAGGGCGGGGGCATAGACCACGCCGCGGCTGGCTCGCCCGTCCTCGACCCAGGCGATGTTGACGGTGAAGTCGCCGCGGCGCTGCACGAACTCCTTGGTCCCGTCCAGCGGATCGACGATGAGAAAGCGCGCGCCGCTGCCGCCGTGGGTGGCGGCCTGCTCCTCGGTCACCAGCGGCACGCCGGGGAAGGCCGCCGCCAGCCCCGCGGCGATCAGCCGGTCGGCGGCCTCGTCGGCCGCGGTCACGGGGCTTGCGTCGGACTTGGCGCGCACCTCGAACGCCGGGTCGGCGTAGACCTTCATGATCTCGGCGCCGGCCTCGAGCGCGAGGCGGCGGATGACCGCAATCAGCCGGTCGGGATCGGGGGTCATGCGCAGTCTCCCGGGTGTCGTTGATTTGCCGCACCCCCGCCCTTATCATGCCGCCTCAAGGCAACATCAAGCGGTCCGGCGCATGCCGGGCACGGCGAGGCAAGGACGAGGACGGGCAGGGGCCATGTTCGACACCCCGAGACAGCGGTCGGCGGCGCGCTCGGGCCTTGCCGTGCTCGAGCTGATCTTCCACGCCACCGTCCGCGCGGTGCGCAAGAGCCACCGCAACGCGGTGGTGGGCCTGCTGATGAACATCCTGCAGACCATCATCCTGGTGCTGGTGATCTACACCCTCTTCACCCTGACCGGCACGCGCGGCCGGGCGATCCGCGGCGACTTCCTGCTTTACATCATGTCGGGCGTGTTCCTGTTCATGTGTCACACCAAGGCGCTGGGCGCGGTGGTGGGGTCCGAGGGGCCGACCTCGCCCATGATGAAGCATGCGCCGATGAACACCGCCATCGCGATCTCGGCGGCGGCGCTCTCGACGCTCTACACCCAGGTCCTGTCGCTCGTGGCGGTGCTGGGGGTCTATCACCTGGCCTGGGCGCCGATCACGATCGACAATCCGGCCGGCGCCTTCGCCATGCTGCTCTTGTCCTGGGCCTCGGGCGTGGCGATCGGGATGGTCTTTCTGGCCGCCAAGCCCTGGGCGCCCGAGATCGTGGGAATCGCGTCGCAGATCTACATGCGGGCGAACATGGTGGCTTCGGGCAAGCTGTTCGTGGCCAACATGATGCCGGGCTACATCCTGGTGTTCTTCAACTGGAACCCGCTGTTTCACACCATCGACCAGGCGCGCGGCTTCACCTTCATCAACTACAACCCGCATTTCAGCGAGATCGCCTATCCGCTCTACGTCACCCTTGCCTGCCTGATGGTCGGCCTGATGGGCGAGTTCTACACCCGCCAGCGCGCCTCGGTCAGCTGGGGGGCGGGGCGGTGAGGGCGCGGGCCGCGGCCCTCGCGCTGGTGCTGGCGGCGCTTGCGCCCGCGGGGCCGGCCCGGGCGCAACCGCATCTGCCGGCCGCCTACCGCGTGACGGGGGTTGCGGCCGACGACGTGCTCAACATCCGCGCCGCGCCTTCGGCCAGGGCCCCCATCGTCGGCCGGATCGCGCCCTTCGCCCTGCATGTCGAGGTGCTCGAGCTGACAGGCGATGCGCGCTGGGGCCGCGTGCCGCTGCCCGAGGGCAGCGGCTGGGTGGCGATGCGCTTTCTGGCCCCCACCCCGCGCGAGGACCCGGCGGCCCTTCCCCGCCCGCTGTCCTGCCGTGGCACCGAACCCTTCTGGCATCTCGGCCTGTTCCCGAGGGGCGCCGAATGGACGACCCCCGACGCGGGGCCGCTGCGGCTGGACGGGGGGCACGAGGCCGTGGCCCCGGAGGGCTTTCTCGCCCGCCTGCGGGCGCCCGCCGGGGCCGGCCGCGGGACGGACTACACCCTGATCGTGCAGCGCGAGGGCTGCTCGGACGGGATGAGCGACAGGCCCTTCGGCTTCTCGGCCCGGCTGTTCCTCGAGGGGGCCGCGGGCAACCGGGCGCTTTCCGGCTGCTGCACGCTCGACCATCGCTAGGGTGGCGCCCGGCCCGGCCGTCAGGCCGCCCACCCTGCCCCGCGCTCTGGTCTTTGCCCGCCCCGAGGCTATAGAGGGGGAGGCTGGTGCAGCACGGGGACCGACGATGACCGAGGACGGCAGACTGAGCCCCTTCCGCGACGCGGGCGAGGACATCGCCGAGGCCAGCGCCGTTCCGCCCAGCGCCCAGAGCCTTTCGCCCGCCTATCGGCTGGCCTTCGCCGACCCCGACTTCATGCTGCGCGAGGAACTGCGCCCGGTGCGGCTGCAGCTGGAGCTGCTCAAGCCCGAGCTCGCCATGACCGAGCTCGGGATCAAGTCCACCGTGGTGCTGTTCGGAGGCTCGCGCGTGCCCTCGCCCGAGACGCTGGGCCGCGCCCGCAGCCCGGCCCAGGCGGCGCTTGCCCCCCACTACGACGAGGCACGCCGCTTCGCCGCCCTCGTCACCGCGCGCAGCATCGCTGCGGGGGGGCGCGAGCATGTCATCGTCACCGGCGGCGGGCCGGGCGTGATGGAGGCGGGCAACCGCGGCGCTGCCGAGGCGGGGGGCATCTCGATCGGGCTCAACATCGTGCTGCCGCACGAGCAGGCGCCGAACCCCTGGGTGACGCCCGAGCTGTGCTTCAACTTCCACTACTTCGCGATCCGCAAGATGCATTTCCTGCTGCGGGCGCGGGCGGTGGCGATCTTTCCCGGCGGCTTCGGCACCTTCGACGAGCTGTTCGAATCGCTGACCCTGATCCAGACGCGGCGGATGCGGCGGATCCCCGTTCTGCTGTTCGGCGCCGCCTTCTGGCAACGGATGGTGGACTGGCAGGGGCTCGAGGAGGCGGGCGTGATCGACCCCGGCGATCTGTCGCTGATCCGCTTCGTCGAGACCGCCGAGGAAGCGATGGCCGCGATCGACGCCGCCGAGGCCGGGGGAGCGGGCGCATGACCGGCCTGCCCGACCTGGCCGCGCTGCGCGCCTGGATCGCAGAGAACCCCGATCTCGCCACGGGCCGCGACATCGCCCGCGCCTTCGGCGTGAAGGGCGCCGACCGGGCGACGCTGCGCCGGATGCTCGACACGCTGGAAGAGGACGGCACGCTCGCGCCCCGCGGCCGCCTGCGGCGCGAGGCGGGGCGCCTGCCGCCCGTCGTGCTGGCCGAGGTGACGGGGCACGACGCCGCGGGCGAGGCGCTTGCCCGTCCGGCCGGGCGCGACGGCGCCGACCCCGCCGGCCCGCGCCTGCGCATCCGCCGCGACGCATCCGACCCCGCGCTCGCCCCGGGCGACCGCATCCTCGCCCGGCTCGACGCGGACAAGGGCGATCCGCGCCCCGCCCGCCTGATCCGCCGCATCGGGCGCGGCGCGCGCAGGCTGCTCGGCCTCTTCCGTGCAGGCCCCGAGGGCGGGCGCATCCTGCCCGTCGAGAAGGGCGCCGAGCTCGAATGGCGGGTGCCGCCGGGCATGACCGCCGGCGCGCAGGACGGCGAGCTGGTCGAGGCCGAGGAGGTCGAGCGCCGCGGCCGCGCGGGCCTGCCGGCGGCACGCATCACCGCACGGCTGGGCGACCCGGCGGCGCCCAGGGCCGTCTCGCTGATCGCGATCCGCCAGCACGGAATCCCGGACGTCTTTCCGCCCGAGGTGCTGGCCGAGGCCGAGGCCGAAACGCCCCCGCCGCTCGGCGACCGCGAGGATCTGCGGCATCTGCCCTTCGTCACCATCGACCCCGCCGATGCCCGCGACCACGACGATGCGGTGCTGGCGCATCCCGACGACGACCCTGCCAACCCGGGCGGGCACATCGCCTGGGTGGCCATCGCCGATGTCGCCGCCCATGTCCGCCCCGGCACCGCGCTCGACCGCGAGGCGCGGGCCCGCGGCAACTCGACCTATTTCCCCGACCGCGTGGTTCCGATGCTGCCCGAGCGGCTGTCGGCCGATCTCTGCTCGCTGCTCGAGGGGGCCGACCGCCCGGTGATCGCGGTGCGCATGAAGCTCGACGCGCAGGGCCGCAAGCGCGCGCACCGCTTCACCCGCGCCATGATCCGCTCGCGCGCCAGCCTCGTCTACGCCGAGGTCCAAGCGGCCGCCGAGGGCGCGGCGAACGACCGCACCGCCCCGCTGCTGGCCGAGGTGATCGCCCCCCTCTATGCCGCCTGGCGCGCCCTTGCCGCGGCGCGCACGCAGCGCCAGCCGCTCGAGCTCGACCTGCCCGAGCGCAAGATCGTGCTGGACCCGGAGGGCCGCGTCGTCTCGGTCGCCTTCGCCGAACGGCTGGACGCGCACCGGCTGATCGAGGAGTTCATGGTGCTGGCCAATGTCGCCGCCGCCGAGGAGCTCGTGCGCCTGCGCCGGCCGCTGCTGTTTCGCGTTCACGAGGAGCCCAAGCCCGAGAAGATCGACGCGCTGCGCCAGGTGGCCGAGGCCTCGGGCTTCACCCTGGCCAAGGGCCAGGTGCTGCAGACGCGCCACCTGAACGCCCTGCTGGCAGCGGCCCAAGGGAGCGACTTCGACGAGCTGCTGAACCTGACCACGCTGCGGTCGATGACCCAGGCCTACTATCACCCCGCGAACTTCGGCCATTTCGGGCTGGCGCTGGGGAGTTACGCGCATTTCACCTCGCCGATCCGCCGCTATGCCGACCTTGTGGTGCACCGCGCGCTGATCACCGCCCATGGCTGGGGCCCCGACGGGCTGTCGGCCGCCGAGATCGAGCGGCTCGAGGACACCGCGGAGCATATCTCCGGAACCGAGCGCCGCTCGATGGCGGCCGAGCGCGACACGACCGACCGCTACCTGGCCGCCTGGCTGGCCGAGCGCGTCGGGGCCGAGTTCGCGGGCCGCATCTCGGGCGTGGCGCGCTTCGGGGTGTTCGTGAAGCTCGACGAGACCGGGGCCGACGGCCTCGTCCCGGTGCGCAGCCTGGGGCGCGAGTTCTTCCGCTACGACCCCGAGGCTCAGACCCTGCGGGGCGAGGCGACGGGCCTGACGCTCGGGCTCGGCCAGCGGGTGACGGTGCGGCTGGCCGAGGCGGTGCCCGCCACGGGGGGCCTCGTGCTGGACCTCGTGGCGGTGGACGACCGGCCGCGGCCGGCCGGCCCGCGCCCCGGCAAGGGCCCCGCGCAGGGCCGCAGGGCCGGGGCCCTGCGCGCCCGCGACGGCAAGCTCAGGCGCCGGGTCGAGCGCCGCCGCCGCGACGGCTGAGCGCGGCCGCGGGGGGCAGGCCGGGG
>CALJZN010000053.1 GCA_937983405.1 uncultured Paracoccaceae bacterium | reverse complement strand
GCGCGCAGGCCGGCCGTCGCCTCGGCCAGCGCCGCGGCGGCGCGGCGGGCGGCCTCGGCCGGATCGGCGGCCGTGCCGGCGGCGCGGGCGGGGGCGGGCGCGGCAAACCCGAGGGCCGCGGCCAGCGCCAGCCCGGCAAGGCCCGCGCGCCTCATGGCAGGATCAGGCTCTGGCCCGTCATCTCGGGCGGCGGGGCCAGACCCAAAAGCGCCAGCAGCGTCGGCGCCAGGTCGGCCAGCCGCCCGGAGCGGAGCCGCGCGCCCTCGGGCCCGCCCACAAGGATCACCGGCACCGGGTTCGTGGTATGGGCGGTGTGCGGGCCGCCGGTGGCGGGGTCGATCATCGTCTCGCAGTTGCCGTGGTCGGCGGTGACGATCATCGCGCCCTTCGCCGCCCGCAGCGCCTCGAGCGCCCGGCCGAGACCTGCATCCACCGCCTCGCAGGCGCGGATTGCGGCGGGCAGGCTGCCGGTGTGACCCACCATGTCGGGGTTGGCGTAGTTGACCACGATCAGGTCGTAGCCCGCCGCGATGGCCGCGACCAGCCGGTCGGTGACCTCGGGCGCCGCCATCTCGGGGGCGAGGTCGTAGGTGGCCACCTTCGGCGAGGGGGCCATGAAGCGGTCCTCGCCCGGCTCGGGCGCCTCGCGCCCGCCGTTCAGGAAATAGGTGACATGGGGGTATTTCTCGGTCTCGGCCAGGCGGAACTGGCGCAGGCCGTGCGCCGCCACCCAGGCCCCGAGGGTGTTGACGACAGGGCGCTTGCGGAACATCGCGTCCATGTAGCGGTCATGGGCCTCGGAATAGTCCGCCATCCCCAGCCGGGCCGCCCAGGCCGGGCGCGGGCCGGGGTCGAAGGCGTCGAAGGCCGGATCGGCCAGCGCGGCCAGGATCTCGCGCACCCGGTCGGCGCGGAAGTTGAGGCAGAACAGCCCGTCGCCGTCGCGCGCGCCGGCGTAGCCGCCGATCACCGTGGGCGCCACGAACTCGTCGGTCTCGCCCCGCGCGGCGGCGGCGGCAAGCGCCGCCGGGGCGTCGGGCGCATGGGCCCCCTCGCCGCGCAGGATCGCGGCGGTGGCCCGCGCCAGACGCTCCCAGCGGCGGTCGCGGTCCATCGCCCAGTAGCGGCCGATGACGGTGGCGATGCGCACCCCCGGCGGCAGGGCGGACGCGAGGGCCGCAAGCTCGGCCGCCGCCGCATCGGGCGGCACGTCGCGCCCGTCGGTCAGCGCGTGGATCGCGACCGGCACGCCCGCGGCGGCCAGATGGGCGGCCGCCACCCGCAGATGGGCGATATGCCCGTGCACCCCGCCCGACGAGGCAAGGCCCAGCAGATGCGCCGTCCCGCCCGACGCCTTGAGCCGGGCGACGAAGCCGGCCAGCGCGGGGTTGGCGGCGAAGCTGCCGTCCTCGATGGCCATGTCGATCTGCCCGAGGTCCATCGCCACCACGCGGCCGGCGCCGATGTTGGTGTGCCCCACCTCCGAGTTGCCCATCTGGCCGCCGGGCAGCCCCACGTCGCGGCCGTGGGTGACCAGCGTCGCATGGGGGCAGTCGGCCATCAGCGCGTCGAAGGCGGGCGTGCGCGCAAGCAGCGGCGCATTGCCCTCGGGCCGGTCCGACAGGCCCCAGCCGTCGAGGATGCACAGGACCACGGGTTTGGGCGGGCTCATCGGCGGCTCCCTCGCGCTCTGCGCGCTTCTAGGCGACCGCGCCGGCGGGGGCAACCAGGCGCCCCGGGCCTCAGCCGCGGTGGTAGGGCTGCCCGGCGAGGATCGTCACGGCCCGGTAAAGCTGTTCGGCCAGCATCGCCCGCACCAGAAGATGCGGCCAGACCATCGGCCCGAGCGAGAGCACCAGATCGGCCCGGGCGCGGACCTCGGGCGCGAGCCCGTCGGCCCCGCCGATGAGAAAGGCGGCCTCGACCCGGCCGGCGTCGCGCCAGGCGGCGAGGTGCGCGGCGAAGGCGGGCGAACCGAGCATCTGCCCGCGTTCGTCGAGCGCGCAGACCGCCGCCCCGTCGGGGACCGCCCGCAGCAGAAGCGCGGCCTCGGCCGTCATCCCCTCGCCCCTGCGCGCCTCGACCTCGTGCAGCCGGACCGGGCCCAGGCCCAGCGCACGCCCGCCCCGCCCGGCGCGGGCAAGATAATCGGCGACAAGTTCGGCCTCGGGCCCGCCCTTCGGTCGGCCCACCGCCGCGACCAGCAGGCGCACGGGCCGGCGCCGCGCCGCGGCCTCAGGCCCCGGCGGCGGCCAGTCCGGCGCGGGCGGGGGGCCCGGCGCGCAGCGCCGCGGCGGCCGAGGGCAGCCACATCTTCTCGAGCTGGTAGAACTCGCGCACCTCGGGGCGGAAGATGTGCACGATCACGTCGCCCGCATCGACCAGCACCCAGTCGCCTGCTGCCTTGCCCTCGACCCGGGCGACGATGCCCGCGCCGGTCTTGAGCCGCTCGATGAGCTTTTCCGAGATCGCCGCCACCTGCCGCGCCGAGCGGCCCGAGCAGACGACCATGTGGTCCGCCATGGTCGAGCGCCCGTGCAGCGGGATCGGCACGATGGCCTCGGCCTTGTCGTCCTCGAGCGAGGCAAGGATGAGGGACAGCAGCGCATCGCCCGACGGCGGGGCCCCGGCCGGGGCGCGGTGGGGCGCGGCGGTCTCGGCTCCCGATGCGGCCGGCCGGCCGGCCGCGGTCTCGATACAGGACAGGGGTGGTCCTCCAATCCAGCGCGCCGCCAGACCCCCGGCGCCGGGGTTGGCAAAAGGATAGCATCGCCGGGCCCGAATCTCAACGCGCCCGTCATCGCAACGCGCCCGTCATCGCAACGCGCCCGTCATCGCAGCGCGCCCGTCCGGCCGGCCCCGGCCCTCGGCGGTGCCGCGCCCGCCCGCGCCGGGGCCGGAACGGGCCGGCGATGCGCCGGCGCGGGTTGCCTTGCCCCGGTCCGCGATCGGGCCTATCACGATGGCCGATGATGCGCTTTTTCGACATCGGCGACCGCGCGCGGCTGCCCTGGCGTTTCTTCGGCAGCCTGCGCGCGGTGCGCTCGCGCCGATAGGCGCCCGCAGTCCGCCCCGCCGCCGCCCCCCGCCGCCCCCTCTGCCCCCGCTGCCCCCGACACGGACCCGAGCCATGACCGCACCGCGCACGCTCTACGACAAGATCTGGGACGACCATGTGGTCGACCGTCAGCCCGACGGCACCTGTCTGATCTACATCGACCGCCATCTGGTGCACGAGGTTACCAGCCCGCAGGCCTTCGAGGGGCTGCGCCTGGCCGGGCGCCGGGTGCGCGCACCGGACAAGACCATCGCCGTGCCCGACCACAACGTGCCCACGACCGAGGGCCGCGAGACGCGCATCGACAACGAGGAAAGCCGCATCCAGGTCGAGACGCTCGACCGCAACGCGCGCGACTTCGGCCTGCACTACTACCCCGTCAGCGACATCCGCCAGGGCATCGTGCACATCGTCGGGCCCGAACAGGGCTGGACGCTGCCGGGGATGACGGTGGTCTGCGGCGACAGCCACACCGCGACCCACGGCGCCTTCGGCGCGCTCGCGCACGGGATCGGCACCTCGGAAGTCGAGCATGTGCTGGCGACCCAGACGCTGATCCAGAAGAAATCGAAGAACATGAAGGTCGAGATCGCGGGCCGGCTGGCGCGCGGCGTGACGGCCAAGGACCTTGCGCTGTCGGTGATCGGTGCCACCGGCACCGCGGGCGGAACGGGCCATGTGATCGAATACTGCGGCGAGGCGATCCGGGCGCTGTCGATGGAAGGCCGGATGACGGTGTGCAACATGGCGATCGAGGGCGGCGCCCGCGCCGGCCTGATCGCGCCGGACGACAAAACGTTCGAATATGTCAAGGGCCGGCCCCACGCGCCGAAGGGGGCCAAGTGGGAAATGGCTCTGGCCTATTGGAAAACGCTCTGCTCGGACGAGGGCGCGCATTTCGACAAGGTCGTGAAACTGCAAGCCGACGCCATCGCCCCGGTGGTGACCTGGGGCACCAGCCCCGAGGATGTGCTGCCTGTGACCGGCGTCGTCCCCCGCCCCGAGGACTTCGAGGGCGGCAAGGTCGAGGCCGTGCGCCGCAGCCTCGCCTACATGGGCCTGACCCCCGGCACCCGGCTGACCGACATCGCGATCGACGCGGTCTTCATCGGCTCCTGCACCAACGGCCGGATCGAGGACCTGCGCGCCGCGGCCGAGGTGCTGCGGGGCCGCCGCCTGAAGCCGGGCGTGCGCGGGATGGTCGTGCCCGGCTCGGGCCTGGTGCGGCTGCAGGCCGAGGAGGAGGGACTCGACCGGATCTTCAAGGAGGCAGGCTTCGAGTGGCGGCTCGCCGGCTGCTCGATGTGTCTTGGCATGAACCCCGACCAGCTGCGCCCGGGCGAGCGCTGCGCCGCCACCTCGAACCGCAACTTCGAGGGCCGCCAGGGCCGCGGCGGGCGAACGCATCTGATGAGCCCGGCGATGGCCGCGGCGGCGGGGGTGATGGGGCGGCTCGCCGACGTGCGCGACCTGCTCTGAGGCCGCGCCCGCCGCCTCTGCGCCGCCACCGCCGGGCGGCCGCGCGCGGCGGGCGGGGCCGTCTTTCTCTCTCTTTCAGCCGCCGCCCTCCTGCCCCCGCGCGCGCTCGGCGGTCAGACGCCGCTCGATCCACAGCGCAAAGGGCAGCAGGGCCAGGCACAGCGCGCCGAACGCCGTCGCCTGGGCGGGCATGGCGATGCCGAGGTCGATGACGATGCCGGTAAGGCCCGGCCCGGCGGCGGTGGAGAGCACCATCAGCGACGACATCATCGAGCGCACCGCACCGAGATGGCGCGTGCCGTAGACCATCGGCAGGAGCGACCCCCACAGGGCGTTGGCGCATCCCTGCGCGGCCCCGAACAGCGCCAGCGCCAGGAACCAGTCCCCGACGGCCGCCGCCGGCCCCAGCAGCAGCAGCGACAGTGCCATCGGCAGCGGAAACAGCGGCAGCAGCCGATGCGCGCCGAACCGATCGGCCGCCCAGCCGCCCGCGAAGGTGGCCGCAACCGTGGCCGCCGCATAGGCGCCATAGCCGGGGGCCATGGCCGCCAGCGTCCAGCCCTTGACCTCGGCGATGTGCACCTGGTGGAAGAACAGCGCCGTCCCGAGCAAGGGCGGCGTCAGCATCAGCGGCATGAGCGCCGGATAAAGCCAGTGC
The DNA here is from genome assembly GCA_937983405.1 of uncultured Paracoccaceae bacterium. GTDB lineage: Bacteria > Pseudomonadota > Alphaproteobacteria > Rhodobacterales > Rhodobacteraceae > JAHDXW01. The sequence goes on along the minus strand of CALJZN010000053.1, from coordinate 3,688 downwards.
CCGAGCACCTCGTCGCGCATCCAGTGCCGCCTGCCGAGGCCCGGGCTGCCCTCGGCGATGTGACCGCGGGGCGCGCGGTCGGCGGCCAGCAGCCAGCAGAGCATCGGCGCCACGATCAGCCCCTGAACGACCGCAACCGTCGCCCAGGCCCCCCGCCAGCCCAGCCAGTCCGACAGCAGGATGGCCGGCAGCGGCAGGCTTGCCTCGCCCAGCGAATAGCCCAGCAACACCACCGCCACCGCCCGGCCGCGCGAGGCCACGAACCAGCGCGCCGTCGCGGTCATGGCGATCAGCCCGTAGAGGCCCTGCCCGCACAGCCGCAGCAGCATCAGCGCAAGCCCGAGCACGAAGACCGAAGCCCCGAGCGCGACCATGAGGGCGGCCGCCGCGAAGATCAGCGCGACCGCCGGGCCGAGCCGGTCGAGGCGCAGGCTGTCGGCAAGCGACCCACGCCACAGCAGCAGCCCCGCCGAAGCCAGCGTCGCGGCGGTGAACAGCGCCCCCCATGCCCCGTTGCTCAGACCGTGGGCGGCGCGAAGCTCGCCCGCGAACAGCGCGATGAACCACGTCTGTCCCGGTGCGGACGCGAAGGCCAGCAGAAAGCCCGCGCCCAGCCAGCGCCGGTTCTCCAGGACGAAGCCGAGCACCTTGCAGCCCTTCCACCTGCGCCGCCGGGACCCGCGGCGCTTGCACGCGATATCCCCGCATGCTTTACCGGCAGGCGCTAGCACGGAGGCCGCCCATGGACAAGTTCACCACGCTGACCGGCATCGCGGCGCCGCTGCCCCTGGTCAATGTCGATACCGACATGATCATCCCCAAGCAGCATCTCAAGACGATCAAGCGCACGGGGCTGGGGCGGCACCTGTTCGACGAGCTGCGCTATGATGCCGAGGGCAACGAGATCCCCGACTTCGTGCTGAACCGCCCGCCCTACCGTCAGGCGCAGATCCTGGTCGCCGGGGCCAATTTCGGCTGCGGCTCGAGCCGCGAGCATGCGCCCTGGGCGCTGCTCGATTTCGGCATCCGCTGCGTGATCGCGCCGTCCTTCGCCGACATCTTCTACAACAACTGCTTCAAGAACGGCATCCTTCCGGTCGTCCTGCCCCAGGAGGCCGTCGATGTCCTGATGGACGACGCCCGCAACGGCGCGAACGCCCGGATGACGGTGGATCTTGCGGCGCAGACGGTCACCGCCTCGGACGGCCGCAGCTTTGGCTTCGAGGTCGATCCCTTCCGCCGCCACTGCCTGCTCAACGGGCTGGACGACATCGGCCTCACGCTCGAGAAGGCCGCCGCCATCGCCGCCTACGAGGGCGAGGCCGCGCGCCGCCGCCCCTGGGTCTGAGACCTGCCGGGCGCAGCGCGCCCGCGGCCGCATCGGACGGGGCGGCGCGGGCCGCGGGCTGGCGGGTCCGGGACCTGCCGGGCCGCCTGCGCCCGCCGCCGCCCCCGCCCCCGCGGCACGGCTGATGCAAAGCGGCGACAGTCGCGATCCTGTTCGCCGTTCCGGAAAGGCACGTCTCACCAGTCCATTGCATGCCGAAGTGAAAGTAGGCAGAAATGGGGCGAGGATGAGGCAGGCCGCCACAAAGAGCGGACTCGACCAGGGACAGGGTTCGACACCGTATCGGATCCGACCGGATTGAGGTGACGAGCGGTGATATCGCAGGTGACGGGCGCCCTGCTGCGGGCGCTTCTGATGGTCGTGCTGGTCGCGCTGCCGGCGCTGCTGCTGCCCGGGCTCGGGGCCGAGACCACGCAGGTCGTGGCCTTCATGGCCTTGTTCGCCGGGGCGCTGACCTTCGTCGAATACGCATCGACCTATCCGGGGCTGATCGAGTTCCGCCATGCCCCGCCGTTCAACCGGCTGCGCTTTGCCGGACTCGCGGTGACGGTGGGGCTGCTGTCGCTGCTCTGCCGCGACTGGGCGGGGCCCGCGGCCGGGCGATCGGCGGTGACGGCGGCGGCCCTGGCCCTGGGCGGGGCGCTCGACTTTCCCTATTCTCCCGTGCGGCTGGCCTCGCTGATCCTGCCGGCCGACGCGCCGGCGGGCCAGATCGCCCTGATGCGCGCGGCGGCCGGCCTCAGCTATACGCTTTCCCTTGTGATGCTCGCTGTGTTCGTTCTCGTGCTGCGGAGCAGCGGCTGGCCGGGGCGCAACCGCGGCTTCAACCTCTGGGTCAACCTGCCCACCTTCGACCCCTCGGCGGGTGGCGACATCGTCGCGCGGCTGGAACGGGACGCCGTCTTTAACCTTTCGTTAGGGTTTCTGCTGCCCTTCGTGATCCCGGCGGTGATCAAGGCCGGCGCGGCCACACTGGTGACGGTGACGGGGCAGACGCCGCAGACCCTGGTCTGGGTGATGACGGCATGGGCCTTCCTTCCGGCGAGCCTGGTCATGCGCGGCATGGCGATGAACCGCATCGCCCGCCTGATCCGCGAGCAGCGCCGGTCGACGCTCGCGGACCGGGCCGATACCGTGCCCAGCGGCTGACGTCCTCGGCGACGGCCGTCCGGTCGCTGCGTCGGGCGGTTGCGGTCGCGCTTGTCCTGGTCGGGACAGCTGCGGCGGGTCCGTTGCTGGGTGCGGAGGAGGCGCGCACACTGCGTGTCGCAACCTTTTCGGCCGGGCTCGCGCGACGGGGACCGGGGCTTCTGCTGCGCGACCTGCAGGGGGGGCGCGATGCGCAGGCCCTCGCCGCGGCGCGGGTCGTGGCGGCGGCCCGGCCCGACGTGCTGCTTCTGACCGATATCGACTGGGATCACGGCCAGGCCGCGTTGGCCGCCTTTGCCGCGCTGGTGGCGGCCGAGGGGCTGGCACTGCCCCATCGCTTCGCGCTGCGGCCGAACCGGGGGATGGCCACGGGGCTCGACCTGGACGGCGACGGCCGTCGCGGCACGCCCGACGACGCCCAGGGCTGGGCGCCCTTCGCCGGGGCGAAGGGCATGGCGGTGCTCTCGGCCCTGCCGCTGGCGGCCGAGGCGGCGCGGGACTTCTCGGCCTTCCTGTGGCGCGACCTGCCGGGGGCGCTGCTGGCGGGGCCCGACGGGGCGGCGCCGTCCGAGCCGGTGCTGGCGGTGCAGCGCCTGGCCACGACGGCGGCCTGGGACGTCCCCGTGGCGCTGCCCGGGGGCGGGCGGCTGCACCTCTTGGCCTTCCACGCCGGCCCGCCGGTCTTCGGTCCGCCCGACGGGCGCAACCGGCGGCGCAACCACGACGAGGTGACCTTCTGGCGCCTGCTGCTCGACGGCGCGCTGCCCGTGCCGCCGCCCGCCGGGCCCTTCGTGCTGCTGGGCACCGCGAACCTCGACCCCGAGGACGGCGCGGGGATGCGCGCCGCCATCGCCGCGCTGCTGGCCCATCCCGCCCTGCAGGACCCACGCCCCGCAAGCCCGGGCGGCGCGGCGGCGGGGGCAAGGGGCCGCAACGCCGCCCACCGCGGCGACCCCGCACGCGACACCGCGCAATGGGACGGACCGCGCCAGCCGGGGAACCTGCGGGTGGACTATGTCCTGCCCGCGGCGGGGCTGCGGGTTGTGGGCGCGGGCGTGCTCTGGCCCGCGCCGGGCGAGGCGCTGGCCGAGACGGTGGCGGCGGCGTCGCGTCACCGGCTGGTCTGGGTGGACATCGCCTTCTAGCGCCGCGGCGCCCGGCACAGGGGGGCCAAAATCCTTCGTCGAAGGA
>CALJZN010000052.1 GCA_937983405.1 uncultured Paracoccaceae bacterium | reverse complement strand
CCCATCAACGCCCTCCAGGCGGCGAAGGAGCGCGGGCTCCAGACCGTGGGCCTGACCGTGCGCGGGGCCGACGGGCGCGGGGCGGACGGGGGCGGGGCGGACGGGCGCGAGGCCGACCGGGGCGGCGGGGCAGGCGCGGGCACCGCGGCCCCGCGCGCGGCAGCGGGGGCAGGCTCTGGCGAAACCGGGGCGGCCGCGGGAAGGATCGCCGCCTCGTCCGGCTCGGGCACGACGAACCACGCGTGGCCGCAGGCCGAGCACTGGACGTCGCGCCCCTCGGGCGGGATCAGCGCGTCGTCCACTTCGTACTGTGCGCCGCAATTCGGGCAGGTGAGCCGCATGGTATCTCCGCCGCGCGGCCCCGCGCGGGACAGGGCCGTTCCTCCGATCTTGTAGCAACCGGGGGCGGTTTCTCCAAGCCTTTGTGTCGGCCCGATTGCAACCCCGGTCGCGCTGCGCCATATCCTTGCAGCCGGCGAAGGGCGGCGCAACCTGCGCGCCCGGGGCCCGGGCAGGATGCAGGCCGCGGCATGATCGAGTTCCGCAACGTCGCGCACCGCTACGGCGGCACCGAGCTTCTGGCCGAGGTCTCGCTGCGGCTGGCGCCCGGCACCTTCCATTTCCTCACCGGCCCCTCGGGGTCGGGCAAGACCACGCTGCTGCGGCTGGCCTATGGCGAGCTTGTCGCCTCGGCCGGCGAGGTGATGCTGTTCGACAAGGACCGCCGCAAGATGACCCGCGACGAGCTTGCGCTGGTGCGCCGGCGGATCGGGGTGGTCCACCAGGATTGCCAGTTCCTCGACCATCTGCCGCTCATCGAGAATGTGGCGCTGCCGCTCGTCGTCTCGGGGCGCACGGGCGGCCCCGAATCCGAGGGGCTGGGCGAGCTGCTGGCCTGGGTCGGCCTTGCGGCCCGGGCCGGGGCGCTGCCGCCCGAACTTTCGGGCGGCGAGCGCCAGCGCGCGGCGCTGGCGCGCGCGCTGATCCTCGGCCCCGACGTCATCCTTGCCGACGAGCCCACGGGCAACCTCGACTGGGAGATGTCGCTGCGGCTTCTGACGCTGCTGGTGGAGCTGAACCGGATGGGCAAGGCGGTCCTGATCGCGACCCACGACCTCAACCTGATCCGGGCCGTCAAGGCGCAGGTCGCGGCGCGGGTGCTGCGCATCCGCGACCGGCGGGTGCAGGCGGCGGGGGCCGAGCTGTGAGGCCGGCCCTGCGCGCGCCCGAGACGCAGGCCGACCGCGTGGTGCCGCCCTCGGGCTTCACCGCGCGGCTGACCAGCTTCACCGCCGGGGCGATGGCCTTCCTTGCGGTCTTCGCGCTCGCGCTGGCACTTGCCGCCGGGCGGCTTGCCGACCGCTGGCAGGATGCGCTCGAGGGCACCGCGACGATCCGCGTCTCGGCACCCGCCGATCAGCAGGCCGCCCAGCTTCGCCGGGTGCTGGGGATCCTGTCCACCACGCCCGGGGTGGCCGAGGCGCGGGCGCTGGAACCCGACGAGCAGCGCGCGCTGCTCGAGCCCTGGCTCGGCCCCGACCTGCCGATCGAGGCGCTGCCCCTGCCCGCGCTGATCGCGGTGACGGCGGCCCCTCCGGGCTATGACCCCGAAGGCCTGCGCATGCGCCTTGCGGCCGAGGCGCCGGGCGCGGTGCTGGACGACCACAGCCGCTGGCGCCGCCCGCTCGTCACGGCCGCCGCCCGGCTGCGCCTGCTGGCGCTGGCCGCGATCGCGCTGATCGGGGGGGCGACGGCGGCCATGATCGCGCTTGCGGCCCATGCGGCGCTGGCCGCCAACCGCCAGGTGATCGGCGTCTTGCGGCTGGTCGGCGCGCGCGACGTCTACATCGCGCGGGCCTTCGTGCGCCGCTTCACCCGCCGCGCGCTGACCGGGGCGGCGGCGGGCACTGCCGCCGGCATGGCCGCGATGGCCGCCCTGCCGTCGATGGACGAGGCCGGGGGCTTCCTGACCGGCCTCGCCTTCGACGGCCTGCACTGGGCGCTGCCGCTCGCCATTCCGCCGCTCGCGGCGCTGGTGGCCTTCGCGGCGACGCGGGCGGCGGCCTTCGGCATCCTGCGGGGGCTGCCGTGAGCGGGGCCGGCGGCGGCGGCGGCGGCGGCGCGGGGCAGTGGCTGCGCTCGCTTGCCTTCGTGGCGCAGATGTATGCCGTCATGGCGCTGATGGCGCTGGCCTTCCTGCCCTGGGCGGCGGTCTCGCGCGACGGCGCCTTCGCCGGCATCCGCAGCTACTGCCGCTGGGTGCGCTGGTCGGCGGCACGGATGCTGGGCCTGCGGTCCGAGCTGCGCGGCGAGGTCCCCTCGGGCGAGGTGCTGATCGCCGCCAAGCACCAGAGCTTCTTCGATATCATCCTTCTGTGCAGCGTGCTGCCGCGGCCGCGCTTCATCATGAAGAAGGAACTGCGCTGGACGCCGGTGCTGGGCTGGTACGCCATGCGCATCGGCTGCGTGCCGGTCGACCGCGGCAGGCGCGGGGCGGCGATCCGCGCCATGCTGGACGAGGTGAAGGCCGGCCGGCGCGAGCCCGGCCAGCTGATCATCTACCCCCAGGGCACCCGCGTCGCCCCCGGCGACCGGCGGCCCTACAAGGTGGGCAGCGGCATCCTCTATCACGAGACCGGGGCGCCCTGCATCCCGGCGGCCACCAATGTGGGCGTGTTCTGGCCGCGCCAAGGCATCCTGCGCCGCCCGGGGCTGGCGTTGGTCGAGTTCCTGCCGGCCATCCCCCCGGGCCTGCCGCTGGAGGCCTTCATGGCGCGGCTCGAGGCCGCGATCGAGGGCGCCTCGGACCGGCTGCGGGCCGAGGCAGAGGCGGGGGCGGAGGCCGAGGCGGAGGCGGAGGCGGGCGTGCTGCCGCGGGGCGGGCGATGACGCGGGGCGCGGGCGGCGCTGGGCCGGAGACGGCGCGCGCCCAACGGGGCGCAGCGCGGCGCCGGGCCGGGGGCGGGCCGCTGCCGCGCTAGCCGAAGGCGTCCAGGCACGCCCGCACCGCCGCCGCCGCGGGCTCGGCCGCGGGCAGCATGAGGTCGAGCCGCCCTTCTTCGGCCCGGACCCAGCGCAGAAGCTCCACGGCCGCCGCCCAGTCGGCGGCATCGAAGCCGGGGGGCGCCGCAACCGTCCGGCCCGGGTCGGCCGTCTGGTCGGCGAAGGGCAAGAGCGAGGCCTCCCAGATCGCGCGCGGGTTCGCCCCGGGCGCAAGCATCGCCGCCTGCGCCTCGGTCAGCGCGCGGCGGAGGCGGGCGGCCGCGGCGACGGTGGCGAACACCTCGTCCCGCGCCTCGGGGCGGGCCAGCGCCGCGTCCAGCGCGCATCCCGTCCGCGCCAGGGTCACCTGCAGGAGCTCGTCCGCAAAGGTCATCCAGTCGGCGGCGAACCCCGGCGGAACGCGGTGGAAGCGCTTGACCACCGCGTAGGGCTCGCCCTCGACCTCGATGATCCCCCGAAGATCCAGCCGCGCGTCGTCCAGCCGGTAGGTCCAGTCGCTGCCGTTGGCGGTGGCGATCAGCGCCCAGCCCTCGGCATCGAGCGGATGCACGAAGGGCGGCGTGCCGGCCTGACCCTCGACGACGCGCAGGCGCTGTGCGGCGGCATCCACCTCGAGCCGGCCGCGCCCGGCCAGGACGGCCCCGGCGCAGTCGGGCGGCGGCGCGGCGATCGCGCAGTCATCGCGCCAGCGGGGCTCGAGCCGATGGACAAAGGTCTCGACCTGCCCGTCGGGGGCGATGCGCAGTTCCTCGACATGGCCGATCACGAGGCCCAGGGGATCGCCGACATGAACCCAGACGCCGGCGAACGGGCGGGAATCGGCGCCGGCCGGAATGGCCGGGAGCGCGAGGACCGCCACGGCGATCGTCAGGACGCGGAGCATGCGGCACCCTCCGGACAGGCCGCAAGCCTGCCATCCCCGCCACCGGCGCGCAAGCCGGGGGTCGCCGGCCGCGCGCGCCGCCTGCGGCCCTGTCCTGCCGGACACACCCGCCAGGTCGGCGGCGCGGCGGACGAGGGGGCGGGGCCGTTCAGGCCAGCTTCGGCACCACGATCCCCGCCACCACCAGCCCGATCCCGCCCAGCCGCAGCGCCGTCACCGGTTCGGCGAACCGGATCGCGCCCGCGATGGCCGTCCCCGCCGCCCCGATGCCCGCCCAGACGGCATGGGCGGTGCCCATGGGCAACGTCCGCACCGCCCCGGCCAGGGCGAGGAGGCTCGCGAAGGTCAACACGACCACGATCACCGAGGGCCATAGGCAAGTGAAGCCCCGGGAATACCTCAGCCCCAGCGCCCGGACGATTTCGGCCGCGCCGGCAAGGCCGACCAGAAGCCAGGGGTTCAGCCCGGTCACGCCGCAAGCCCCTTGGCCCCCATGTCGAGGAACTTCTGGCGCCGGTCGCGCACCAGCGTCTCGGGCTTGCGGCCCACGAGCTCCTTCAGCATCAGCTCGAGCGCGCGGCCCACGGCCTCGATCGTCTCCTTCCGGCCGCGCTGGGCGCCGCCCATCGGTTCCTTGATGATGCGGTCGATCACGCCCAGCTTGTGCAGGTCCTGCGCCGTCAGGCGCAGCGCCTCGGCCGCCTCGCGCATCTTCTCGGCGTCCTTCCACAGGATCGAGGCGCAGCCCTCGGGCGAGATCACCGAATAGATCGAATGCTCGAGCATCGCGACGCGGTTCGCGGTGGCCAGCGCCACCGCCCCGCCCGATCCGCCCTCGCCGATGATCACCGACACCAGCGGCACCCCGATCTCGAGGCATTTCTGCGTCGCCCGCGCGATGGCCTCGGCCTGGCCGCGCTCCTCGGCGCCCTTGCCGGGATAGGCGCCGGGGGTGTCGATGAGGGTGATGACGGGCAGGCGGAAGCGGTGGGCGAGGTCCATCAGCCGCACCGCCTTGCGATAGCCCTCGGGCCGGGCCATGCCGAAGTTGCGTTCGATCCGCGTCTTGGTGTCGTGGCCCTTCTCGTGCCCGATCACCATCACCGGGGCGTCGTTGAACCGCGCAAGGCCGCCCATGATCGCGTGGTCGTCGGCAAAGTTGCGGTCGCCGGCCAGCGGCGTCCAGTCGGTGAACAGCGCCTCGATGTAGTCGCGGCAGTGCGGGCGGTCGGGGTGGCGGGCGACAAGGCATTTGCGCCAGGCCGAAAGGTCCTTGTAGAGGTCCTTGAGAAGCTGCTCGGCCTTCCGGTCGAGCGCGGCGGCCTCCTTCTCGACATCCATCCCCGGATTGGCCCGCGCGAGCGCCCGCAGCTCCTCGGCCTTGCCCTCGATCTCGGCCAGGGGTTTCTCGAAGTCGAGATAGTTCATGCCGGCTGCTCCCGCCCGTCCTGCCGGTGCCACTATCGCCGCGCCGCCGGGGATTTGCAACGCGGGCGCCGCCCCCGTGCCCGGCGGCGCAGCCCGGACCGCAAGATGACGGAGCGGAGCAGCGCGCCCCGGCCGGCGCGACGGCTAGAGGAAATCCTCCTCCTCGCGCGCCACGTCCACCCCCAGCGCGTCGAGCCCGGCCTCGAGGTTCTCGGCCAGATGCGGCATGCCCATGAGGTAGTGCGAGGTCGGCACGCTCTTTTCGGCCAGCGCGGTCGCCACCGCCTCGGCGAAGTCCTCGGGCTCGAAGGCGCCGCGGCCGACCCAGGCGATGGCGACGAGATTTGCCTGCTCATCCTCGTTGAGCGCCTCGATGAAGGCGGCCAGCTCGGCCTCGGCCCGCGCCCCCTCGCGCGCCTGGAAGATGACGTGGACGACCTTTTGCGGGCTGATCTCGAGCATCTGCACCTCCCCTGTCGGCGGTTCGAGTGTCCCCTCGCCGGGCGCCCCTTGCAAGCCCCATCCGCGCAGCAGCCCCCCCCTCGCCGCCGCGCCCCGCCCGCGCTACCCTTCGGCCATGCGTGCACCCCTGCTTTCCCCCGATGCTGCCGGCCTGGCCTGCCCCGAGGGGGGCTTTCACGTCGACCCCTGGCGCCCGGTGCCGCGGGCGGTCATCACCCATGCCCATGCCGACCATGCGCGGGGGGGGTCGGACGCCTATCTTTGCACCCCCGGCACGGCGGCGATGCTGCGCCAGCGGCTGGGCACGGTGCAGGTGCAGGAGGCGGGCTGGGGCGAGCCGGTCGCGCTGGGCGCGGTCACCGTCTCGTTCCACCCCGCCGGGCATGTGCCGGGTTCGGCCCAGCTGCGGGTGGCGCGGGCGGGCGAGGTCTGGGTCGTCTCGGGCGACTACAAGACGGCGCCCGACGGGCTGTCGGAGGCGTTCGAGCCGGTGGCCTGCGACACCTTCGTCTCGGAATGCACCTTCGGCCTGCCGGTGTTCCGCTGGCCCGACCAGGGGGCGGAACTGGCGCGCATCCGCGACTGGTGGGCAGGCTGCGCGGCGGCGGGCGTCGTGCCGGTGCTGGGCGCCTATTCGCTGGGCAAGGCACAGCGGCTGATCGCGGGGCTCGCGGGCGCGGGGCCGATCGCCGCCCATCCGGCGGTCGAGGGGGCGAGCGCGGCGCTGCGCGCGGCGGGCTACCCGGTGCCCGACACGCTGCCCGCGGCGCCGCCCCTGCCGCCCGGCGCGCTGGTGATCGCCCCGCCCGCGGCGCTGGCGGGCGGCTGGGCGGGCCGGTTCGGCCCTGCCTCGACCGCCTTCGCCTCGGGCTGGATGGCGATCCGGGGCCTGCGCCGCCGCCGCGGGGCCGAGCGCGGCTTTGTCCTGTCGGACCACGCCGACTGGCCGGGGCTCAACGCCGCGATCCGCGCGACCGGGGCGGCGCGGGTGCTCCTGACCCACGGGACGACCGCGGCCTTCGCGCGCTATCTGGCCGAAGGGGGGCTCGAGGCCGGCGCGCTTGCCACCGCCTATGCCGGCGAAAGCCTGGACGAGGCCGGCGCGTGAGGCGCTTCGCCGCGCTCTTCGCCGCGCTCGACGGCACCACGGGCACCGCCGCGAAGGTGGCGGCGCTGGCCGACTACTTCCGCACGGCGCCCGAGCCCGACCGGGTCTGGACGGTGGCGCTGCTGTCGGGCCGGCGCCCGAAGCGGGCGGTTGCTGCCGCGCGGCTGCGGGAATGGGCGGCCGAGGCGGCGGGCCTGCCGCGGTGGCTGGTCGAGGAGGCCTATCCCGTGGTGGGCGATCTGGCCGAGACCATCGCGTTGATCCTGCCGCCGCCGTCCCGCGCCACCGACCGCAGCCTGTCGGATTGGATGGCCTGGCTCGCCGGCCTCGCCCCGCGCGACGAGGCCGCGCGCAAGGCCGCGATCCTCGAGGCCTGGGACGGGCTCGATGCGACCGGGCGCTTCCTGTTCAACAAGCTGCTGACCGGCGGGTTCCGCATGGGGGTCAGCCGCGGGCTGATGACCCGCGCGCTGGCCGAGGCCACCGGCCGGGCCGAAACCGACATCGCCGCCGCGCTGACGGGGGCCTGGGACCCCGCCACCACGCGCTTTGCCGACCTCGTCGCCGGGGCGGGCGCAGGGCCGGGCGCCGACGCCCGGCCCTATCCGTTCTTCCTCGCCTACCCGCTCGAGGATCCGCCCGAAAGGCTGGGCGATCCCGCGCACTGGCATGCGGAATGGAAATGGGACGGCATCCGCGGCCAGCTCGTGGCCCGGGGCGGGACGGTCGCGCTGTGGTCGCGCGGCGACGAACTGGTGACCGACCGCTTCCCCGAACTGGCCGCGCTGGGGAACGCGCTGCCGCCCGGCACGGCGATCGACGGCGAGGTGCTGGCCTGGGCCGGGCACGGCCCCCTGCCCTTCGCCGCGCTGCAGACCCGGATCGGCCGCAAGACCGTTTCGCGAAAGCTGCTGGCCGAGGCGCCGGCGCTGCTGATGGCCTACGACCTGCTCGAGGCCGGGGGCGAGGACCTGCGCGCCGCCCCCTTCGCCCTGCGGCGCGCGCGACTCGCGGCGCTGGTCGCGGGCCTGCCGCCGGGCCTGCCGCTGCGGCTGTCGCCCGAGCTGCCCTTTGCCGACTGGGGGGCGCTGGCCGCGGCGCGGGCGCAGGCGCGGGCGACCGGGGCCGAGGGGCTGATGCTCAAGCGCCGCGCCTCGGCCTACGGTGTCGGGCGGCGGCGCGGCGACTGGTGGAAGTGGAAGGTCGAGCCCTTCACGGTCGATGCCGTGATGGTCTATGCCCAGGCCGGCCACGGCCGGCGCGCGACGCTGTTCACCGACTACACCTTTGCCCTGCGCGACGGCGACGCGCTGGTGCCCTTCGCCAAGGCCTATTCGGGGCTGACCGATGCCGAGTTCCGCGAAATCTCGGCCTGGGTGCGGGCGCATACGCTCGAACGCTTCGGCCCGGTGCGGCGGGTGGTGCCCGAGCTTGTGTTCGAGATCGGCTTCGAAGGGGTCCAGCCCAGCCCGCGGCACAAGGCCGGCCTCGCGCTGCGCTTTCCGCGGATGCTGCGCTGGCGGCGCGACAAGCCTGCGGCCGAGATCGGCACGCTCGCGGAGCTGCGCGCGCTGCTCGCCGCGCAGGCAGGCTGAGCGCCGCCCGGGTGGACAGCGCCGCCGCGCCGGACGATATGGAGGGGGCAGCCAGCAAGGAGCCCGCCATGCCCGCCCCCGTCCGCCCCCGCCTTCACGACGCTGACGCCGCCGGCGAGGGGCTGGGCGCGTTGCCCGAATGGGACCTGTCCGACCTCTACCCCGCCCCCGACGCGCCCGAGCTGGCGCGCGACTTTGCCCGGGTCGAGGCCGAGGCCGCGGCCTTCGCCGCCGACTACGAGGGCCGGCTTGCCGGGCTCGACGCCGACGGCCTGCTTCGGGCGGTGCAGCGCTACGAGCGGCTCGAGACCGTGGGCGGGCGGATCCTGTCCTACGCCGGGCTGCGCTACTATCAGGCGACGACCGACAGCGCGCGGGCCAAGTTCTTTTCCGACTGCCAGGACCGCATGACGGCAGCGACTGCGCCGCTGGTGTTCTTCGCGCTCGAGGTCAACCGGATCGAGGACGCCGCGCTCGAGGCCCGGCTGGGCGCGAACCCCGCGCTCGCCCGCTACCGTCCGCTGTTCGACCGGCTTCGCGCGATGCGGCCGCACCAGCTGTCCGACGAGCTCGAGCGCTTTTTGCACGACAGCTCGACGGTCGGCGCCGCAGCCTGGAACAAGCTTTTCGACGAGACCATCGCCGGCATGACCTTCGAGGTCGGGGGCGAGGCACTGTCGCTCGAGCGCACGCTGAACCGTCTGACCGACCACGACCGGGCGCGGCGCGAGGCGGCGGCGCGCGCGCTGGCGCAGGGGTTTCAGGCGCAGCTGCGGCTTTTCGCGCGCGTCCACAACACGCTCATCAAGGAAAAGGAGATTCACGACCGCTGGCGGCGGATGCCCACGCCCCAGCACGCCCGGCATCTGTCGAACCAGGTCGAGCCCGAGGTCGTCCAGGCGCTGCGCGACGCGGTGGTCGCGGCCTATCCGCGGCTGTCGCACCGCTACTATGCGCTCAAGGCGCGCTGGATGGGGCTGGAGAAGCTGGAAGTCTGGGACCGCAACGCGCCGCTGCCCTTCGAGGCGCCGCGGCGCTACGACTGGGCCGAGGCGCGCGCGATCGTCACCGGGGCCTATGCCGCCTTCTCGCCCGAGCTGGCCGAGCTGGCCGTGCCCTTCTTCGAGAAGGGCTGGATCGACGCCGCGGCGCGGCCGGGCAAGGCCCCCGGCGCCTTTGCGCACCCCACGGTGACCGAGGTGCATCCCTACATCCTGCTCAACTATCTGGGCAAGCCGCGCGACGTGATGACCCTGGCGCATGAACTGGGCCACGGCGTGCACCAGCGCCTCGCCGCCGGACAGGGCGAACTGCTGGCCGCAACCCCGCTCACCCTGGCCGAGACGGCCAGCGTGTTCGGCGAGATGCTGACCTTCCGCGCCCTGCTTGCCCGCGCCGCGACCCCGGCCGAACGCAAGACGCTGATTGCCGGCAAGGTCGAGGACATGCTCAACACCGTGGTCCGGCAGATCGCCTTCTACGATTTCGAGTGCCGGCTGCACGCCGCCCGGGCGCAGGGGGAACTGACGCCCGAGGCCATCGGCGCGCTGTGGATGGAGGTGCAGGCCGCCGCGCTCGGCCCCGCCTTTGCCTTCATGGAGGGCTACGAGACCTTCTGGGCCTACATCCCGCATTTCGTGCATTCGCCCTTCTACGTCTACGCCTATGCCTTCGGCGACGGGCTGGTGAACGCGCTCTATGCGGTCTACGAAGAGGGCGATCCGGCCTTCCGCGCGAAGTATGTCGAGCTGCTCCGCGCCGGCGGCTCGAAGCACCACCGCGAGCTTCTGGCACCGTTCGGGCTCGACGCCTCGGACCCGGGGTTCTGGGGCAAGGGGCTCGACATGATCGCGGGGCTGATCGACGCGCTCGAGGCGATGGAGGGCTGAACGCCGCGGCGGGCCCGCCCTTTGCGGCCCGGCGGGCGCTCGGCCGCAGCGGCCGGCGGCGGCCGGCGCGGGGCCGCAGCCCGGGCCACCCTCTTGCCGCGGCCGCCACAGGAATGCGGCGAAGCCGCCGCATCCGCGCCCCATAGACAGGCCATATCGGGGCTGTCCGGCGGAGGAAGGGCAGAACGCCATGCGGATCGTCTATCACCTCGGGATGCACTGCACCGACGAGGAGCGTCTGCTGCGCGTGCTACTCAAGAACCGCGGCCGGCTGGCCGAGGAGGGCATCGTCGTCCCCGGCCCCGGGCGCTACCGCCCGGTGCTGCGCGAGGCGCTCAAGGCGCTGCGCGGCGCGCCGGCAAGCCCCGCCATGCAGGAAACCATGCTCGATTCGATCATGGACGAGGATGCCGCCGCCCGGCTGGTGCTGTCCTACGACAGCTTTCTCTGCGCCCCTGTCCGCGCCATCGGGCAGGGCCGTCTCTACCCCATGGCCGGGGACAAGACGCGCTGGTTTCCCGCCCTCTTCCCCGAGGCCGAAACCGAGTTCGCCTTCGCGATCCGCAATCCGGCCACCTTCCTGCCCGCGCTCTTCGCCCGCACCGAGGGTGCGAGCTTCGAGGCGTTCCTGGCCGACACCGACCCCCGCGCGCTGTCCTGGGCCGAGATGGTCGCACGGCTGCGCGCCGCCTTGCCCGGGGTGCCGCTGACCGTGTGGTGCGACGAGGACACACCGCTGATCTGGCCCGAGGTCGTCGCCGCCGTCGCCGGCACGGCCCGGCCCGAGGCGCTGGTCGGCCTCGACGACTTCCTCGCCACGCTGCTGACCGAGGAAGGGATGGAGCGGCTGCGCGCCGTCCGCGCGGCGCTGCCGCCGCTCGACGCTGGCCAGCGGCGCCGCGTCACAGCGGCCTTCCTCGACAAGTTCGGCCGGTCGGACCGGTTCGAGATGGAGGTGGATCTGCCGGGCTGGTCCGACGCGCTGATGAACAGCCTCTCGGCGCGCTACGAGGCCGATGTCGCGACCATCGCCCGGATGGAGGGCGTGCGCTTCCTGGCGCCTTGAACCGGGCGGGCGGCCTGCGGGGCGAAAAATCTTCGGCGAAGATTTTTCGCCCCCCCCGCGCGCGAGGGTGAAAATTCTTCGGCGAAGAATTTTCACCCACCCGGGCGGGGGTGTTCAGCCCATGCCGAGAGCCTGCTTGTAGACCTCGAGCACCGCCTCTTCCTCGGCGATCTCGTCGGGCTTCCGTCGCCGCAGCGCGATCACCTTGCGCAGCACCCGGGTGTCGTAGCCACGCCCCTTCGCCTCGGCCATGACCTCCTTCATCTGCTCGGCGATCGCCTTCTTCTCGCCCTCGAGCTGCTCGTAGCGCTCGATGATCTGGCGCAGCTCCTCGGCGGTCACGGCATAGGCGGAATCGTCGGGCGTGCTCATCGGGGGCTCCGGTGCGGGGGATGTCGGGGGGCCCCTCGTAGCCGCGCCGCGGCGGGCGGGTCAAGCATCCCCTTGCCCGCGGCGCCACAGCCGGCTAGGCGCCGGGGCAGGGGGACGGCATCGGACGGGGGGCAGGATGGGCAATCTGGTCTGGATCGGCGCGCTGGTCGCGCTCGGCGGGGTTGCGGGCCTCGTCTGGTGCGTACTGCTCGTCCTGCGGGCCCGGCGCGCGGGGCTTTCGGACGCCGAGCTGCGCGCCCGCCTGCAGCGGGTCGTGGCCTACAATCTCGGCGCGCTGCTCGTCTCGGCCCTCGGGCTGATGCTGGTCGTTCTCGGCATCCTGCTCGGCTAGGCCGCTGCCTCGTCGAGGTCGGCGAAGCTCCGCCCGTTGCCGACCAGATCGAGAAGCAGCGGCGCCGGGGTCCAGAACTCGGGCTCGGCGGCGGCAAAGGTCATCAGGTCGCGGCGCAGCGAGCGAAGCCCCGTATGGTCGGCCCAGCGCATGGGCCCGCCGCGCCAGCGCGGAAAGCCGTAGCCGTGCAGCATGACCACGTCGATGTCCGAGGGACGCAGCGCGATGCCCTCCTCCAGCAGGCGGGCGCCTTCGTTCACCATGGCGGCCAAGGCGCGGGCGCGGATCTCGTCCGCGGCGATGGCGCGGGGGATGATGCCCTTCGCCGCGCGTTCGGCGTCGATCAGCGCCAGCACCTCGGGGTCCTCCTCGCCCGTCCGCCCCCGGTCGTAGCGGTAGTAGCCCCGGCCCGCCTTCTGCCCGAACCAGCCGCGTTCGCACAGCCGGTCGCCGACCGCGACATAGCGTGCCGCGGGGTCGCGGGTGGGGGCCAGCCGCTTGCGGCGCGCCCAGGAGATCTCGAGCCCGGCGAGGTCGAGCACCTGGTAGGGGCCGAGGGGAAAGCCGAAGGCGCGCATCGCGGCATCGATCGCGTAGGGCGTCGCGCCGTCCTCGAGCAGGAAATCGGTGGCGGTGCGGTAGGCCGAAAGGATCCGGTTGCCGATGAAGCCGTCGGTGACGCCCGAGCGCACGGCGATCTTGCCCATCCGCCTGGCCAGCGCAAAGCCGGTCGCCACCGCATCGGGCGCCGTGGCGCGGCCGACCACGACCTCGACGAGCTTCATGACATGGGCGGGGGAGAAGAAGTGCAGGCCCACCACATCGGCGGGCCGGCCGGTGACGGCGGCCAGCGCATCGACATCGAGGTAGGAGGTGTTGGTGGCCAGCACCGCGCCCGGGCGCAGCACCGCGTCGAGGGCGCGGAACACCCCGGCCTTGACCTCGAACTCCTCGAACACCGCCTCGATGGCCAGATCGACCCCGGCCATCGCCGCCATCTCGGTGGTGCCGATCAGGCGCGCCCATTCGGCCTCGAACCCCGCGGACGTGAGCCGCCCCTTCTCGATCGCGCGCTCCTTGATCTCGGCGATCCGCGCCAGGCCCTTGTCGAGCGCGGCCTCGTCGCGTTCGACCAGGACCACCCCGAGGCCCGCCGTCAGCGCCGCGGCGGCGATGCCTGCGCCCATCAGCCCGCCGCCGACGATCCCCACCACCTCGACGCGGCGCGGCGACGCGGCGGCGAGCTCCGGCACCCGCGCCGCGCGGCGTTCGGCGAGAAAGGCATGGCGCAGCCCCTGCGCGGCCTCGGTCGCCATGAGGTCCTCGAAGGCCGCGCGCTCGAAGGCCAGGCCGGCCTCGAACGGCAGCAGCAGCGCGGCCTCGACGCAGTCGGCGATGCGGGCAGCGGCGGGCAGATGCGACGGCGCAGGCCGCGCGCGGGCCGCGGCGACGGCGGCGGCATAGGCGGCGGGGTCGGCGAAGCCTTCGGCGCGCATCGAGGTCGGCCGGGGGCCGAGCCCCTCGGCCAGCAGTCCCCGGGCGAAATCGGCCGCAGCGCGGCGGACGGCGGCGGCGGCCTCCTCTCCGGGCGCGGGATCGGGCACGACCAGATCGATCACCCCCATCGCCTCGGCCGCGCGGGCGGGCACCGGCTGGCCCGACTGCATCAGCTCCAGCGCCGCCGCCGCCCCGGCGATGCGGGGCATCCGCTGGGTGCCGCCGGCACCAGGCACAAGGCCGAGCGTGACCTCGGGAAAGCCGATCCGCAGGCTTTCCAGCCCGACGCGGTAATGCGCCGCCAGCGCCAGCTCGAGCCCGCCGCCGAGCGCGGTGCCGTGCATCGCCGCCACCACCGGCTTGGGGCAGGCCTCGATCCGGTTGCAGACCTCGGGCAGACGCGGCGGGACGGGCGGCTTGCCGAACTCGGTGATGTCGGCGCCCGCGGGAAAGCTGCGGCCGCGCGCCGAGATCACGACGGCCCGCACGCCCGGATCGGCGGCGGCCGCCGCGATCGCCTCGGCCAGGGCCGCGCGCAGCGCCTGCCCCAGCACGTTCACGGGAGGATTGTCGATCTCGAGATGGCGCAGCCCGTCATCGTCGGCCACCTGCACCGTCCGCGCCGCGCCCTCTGCCATCGCCCGTCCCCGCCCCGTTGCCGAAGCGGCATTAGACTGCCCGCGCAGCCGTTTGGCAAGCGCCTGACTTTCCTTGCCTCCCGCCGTTCCGCAGCGCGGCCCGGGCGCCCTTAGGGCGCGCAGCTGCGGCAGAACGGAGTGAAGGGCAGCAGATTCAGCCGGGTCTCGCCGATCTCGGCGCCGCATCTGGTGCAGAGGCCGTACTCGCCGGCCTCGATCCGCCGCAGGGCCGCGTCGATCATCCGGATCTCCCGTGCCCCGGCGGCACCCATGCCTTCGAGCACCTCGTCGCCCTCGTGTTCGGTCGCCATGTCCTCCCAGTCGCGGCTTTCGCCTGCCTCAAGTTCGCCCTCGATCGCCCGCAGCCGTGCCACCAGCGCGGCGCGCCGCGCCTCGAGGTCCCGCTTCCGTTGCGCAAGGTCGATCATGCCGCCCCCTCCCGTCGCCGGACCAGCCTGCGGCCAGCGTCCTGCCCGCGCCTTGATGCAGGTCAATCCCGATGCCGGCGCACCGGATCACATTCAATTCTTGTAATGTGAACCCGGTCTGCTATATCCTCCCCATGACCGGAGACCCGAGACAGGAGAGATTCGCATGTCGCCCGACGTGAAGGCCTTTTTCGACGAGGCTACCAACACCGTCACCTATGTCGTCCGCGACCCCGGCGGGCGCAAATGCGCGATCATCGATTCGGTGCTCGACTTCGACTATGCGTCGGGACGCACCGACACCCGGTCGGCCGATGCCGTGATCGCCCATGTCGAGGCCGAGGGGCTCGAGGTCGACTGGCTGCTCGAGACCCATGTCCACGCCGACCATCTGTCGGCCGCGCCCTATCTGCAGCAGCGTCTGGGCGGCAAGATCGGGATCGGCGAGCGGATCACGGTCGTGCAGGACGTGTTCGGCAAGGTGTTCAATGCCGGCACCGAGTTCCAGCGCGACGGCAGCCAATTCGACCGGCTGTTCCGCGAGGGCGACAGCTTCATGATCGGCCAGCTGCGCGGCGATGTGCTGCACACCCCGGGCCATACCCCGGCCTGTCTGACCTATGTGATCGGCGACGCCGCCTTTGTCGGCGACACGATCTTCCAGCCCGACTACGGCACGGCGCGCTGCGACTTCCCCGGCGGCTCGGCCGAAACCCTGTGGGACTCGATGCAGAAGATCCTCGCCCTGCCCGACGAGACGCGCATCTTCACCTGCCACGACTACAAGGCGCCGGGGCGCGAACACTACGCCTGGGAATCGACCGTGGGCGAGCAGAAGGCGAGGAACGTCCATGTCGCGGGCAAGACGCGCGAGGAGTTCGTGGCAATGCGCGAGGCGCGCGACGCCCAGCTCGGCATGCCGAAGCTGATCCTGCCGTCGCTGCAGGTGAACATGCGCGCCGGCCGGATGCCGCCGGCCGAGGACAACGGCACGGTCTACCTCAAGGTGCCGGTCAACCTTCTGTAGGGTGATGGCCGGGCAGGCACGACAGGGAACAGGCACGATGATCGAACAGGATTGGATCTGGGGCTTCGCCGGCGGACTGCTGATCGGCGGAGCGGCGTCGCTCTACCTTCTGGTCAACGGGCGGATCATGGGCGCCAGCGGCATCGTCGGCGGGCTTGTCGACCGCTCGGGCTGGGCGACGGCGGCCGAGCGGCTGGCCTTCATCGCGGGGCTGGTGCTGGTGCCGCTGGTGCTGAAACTGGCCTTCTTCCCCGCGGCGACGACGCATCTGACGCAGAACGCGGCGGTGATCGTCGCCGCGGGGCTGCTGGTGGGCATCGGCACGCGGCTGGCGAACGGCTGCACCTCGGGGCACGGGGTCTGCGGCATCTCGCGCTTCTCGCTGCGCGGGATCGTCGCGACGGTATTCTACCTGCTGGCGGGGGGCATCGCGGTGGTGCTGTTCCGCCATCTTCTGGGGGTGATCTGAGATGGAGATGCGGCGCATGGCGTTCGCCTTCCTCGCCGGGGCGATCTTCGGCGCGGGGCTTCTGGTGTCGGGGATGACCGACACCGCCAAGGTGCAGGGCTGGCTTGACGTGTTCGGCGCCTGGGATCCGACGCTGGCCTTCGTGCTGGGCGGCGCGATCCTGCCCATGGCGGTGGCCTGGCGCGTGGCCGCGCACCGGCGCATGGCGGTGCTCGGCACCGCCCTGCCGGGGCCGCCGGACCCGCGGCTCGGCCACAACCTCGTGCTCGGCTCGGTGCTGTTCGGGATGGGCTGGGGGCTGGCGGGGCTGTGCCCCGGGCCGGCGATGGCCTCGCTCGGCTGGGGCGGCTGGGGTGGCGCGCTCTTTCTTGCCGCGATGCTTGCGGGCATGTATGCCGCGCCCGCGGTGCGCGCCCGCGTCGACCGTCTTGCCGCCGCCTGAGAGGAGCCCCGGCCATGGACATCCGCCGACTTACCCCCGGCTATGCCGTCTCGCCCCAGATCCGGCCCGAGGACGCCGCGACGCTGAAGGCGCAGGGCTTCGCCACCGTCATCTGCAATCGCCCCGATGCCGAGGTGGGCCCGGGCCAGCGCGCCGCCGACATCCGCCGCGCGGTCGAGGCGGCGGGCATGACCTTCGTCGAAAACCCGGTGGTCGGCGGCGCGCTGACCGAGGCCAACGTCGCGGTGCAGGGCAGCGCGATCGCCGCCTCGACGGGGCCGGTCTTTGCCTATTGCGCCTCGGGCAACCGGTCGTCCATCGTCTGGGCGCTGTCGCAGGCGGGCACGGTCGCCACCGACGAGCTGATCGCTGCAGCGGGCCGCCACGGCTACCGGCTCGAGCCGTTCCGCGGGCAGATCGAGGCCGCGGCCCGCGCGCGGGGCTGAGCTGCGCGGGGCTGAGCTGCGCCGGGCCCTGCGCCGCGCACCCCGCCCGGGACGACGGCCGGACCCGGGGGCCACTCCGGGCTTTCCCCGGGCGTCGCTTTCCCCTAATTCCTCGGCAGGGCGGCCGCGCCGCAGAAGGGGGGCATCATGGGCGAGAGCCTCGTCGACCGCTGCGAGGCGCGCGGACTGCGCCTGACCGGCCAGCGCCGCACCATCGCCCAGGTGATCGAGGCCTCGCCCGACCACCCCGATGTCGAGACGCTGCACGCCCGTGCCACCGCCGTGGACCCCGGCATCTCGATCGCCACGGTCTACCGGACCGTGAAGCTGTTCGTGGAATCGGGCCTGCTCGACCGGCACGAGTTCGGCCCCCCGCCCGGCCCCGGCCGCGCCCGCTACGAGGATGCCGAGCGCGAGCACCACGACCACCTGATCGACCTGACCACGAGCGAGGTGATCGAGTTCTTCGACGACGAGATCGAGGCGCTGCAGGAGCGCATCGCCGCGCGCCTCGGCTACCGGCTGAAGGGCCACCGGCTGAAGCTGTACGGGGTCAAGCTTTCCCGCGGCGGCAGCCCGTGAGGCCCCGGTCCGCCCCGGGTGCCGGCGGCCCCGCCCCGCGTGGCGGGGTCGCGCGATGACCCCGCCGCGCCGCCAGGACAGCCTGCGCGCCGGCCTGATGATGGTGCTGGCGATGGCGCTGTTCGCCGCCGAGGACATGCTGCTCAAGCTGGCCGCCCGGACGCTGCCCGTCGGGCAGATCCTGGCCATGATCGGCGCGGGCGGGCTCGCGATTGCCTGGCCGCTGGCGCGGGCCCAGGGCCACCGGCTGCTGTCGCGCGATCTTCTTGCACCGGCGATCCTTGCGCGCAACCTGGCCGATGTGGTCGCCACGCTCTGTTTCGCCAGCGCGCTGGCGCTGATGCCGCTGGCGATGGTGACGGCGATCCTGCAGGCGCTGCCGCTGGTCGTCACCCTGGGCGCGGCGCTGGTGCTGGGCGAGCGGGTGGGCTGGCGGCGCTGGACGGCCATCGCGGTGGGGTTGGCGGGGGTGGTGCTGATCCTGCGTCCCGGCCCCGGGGGCCTGACCGCGGGCGCGCTGCTGGCCGTGCTGGCCGTGCTCGGGCTGGCCGCGCGCGACCTTGCCACGCGGCGCATTCCCGCGCGCATCCCCGACCGGCTGGTGGTGGCCTGGGCCTGCGGCGCGCTTGTCGTCGCCGGGGCGCTGGCGCTGCCGTTCGGCGCGCCCCCCCGGGTCCCCGACGCCGGCGCGGCCGCGGCGGTCGCCGGCTGCGTGGTGCTGGGCCTTGCCGCCTATCTCGCCCTCACGGCCGCCGTCCGCGGCGCCGACATCGCCGCCATCGCCCCCATCCGCTACAGCCGCCTGGTGTTCGGCGTGGGGCTCGGCATGGCGGTCTTCGGCGAACGCCTTGACGCGGGCATGCTGGCGGGTGCGGCGCTGGTCGTGGGCTCGGGCCTCTACACCCTGCGGCGCGAGGCGCGGCTGGCCCGTGCGGGCCGCGCCGCCGCGGCGGCACCGCCGCCCCCCGCCGCCCCTTCCCGCCGCAGCGCGGCAGGGCTATAGACGGGGCGCCCCGCCCCCCCCGGAGACCGCCATGACCACCATCATCGACATCCATGCCCGCGAGATCCTCGACAGCCGCGGCAACCCCACCGTCGAGGTGGACGTGACGCTCGAGGACGGCACGCTGGGCCGCGCCGCGGTGCCCTCGGGCGCCTCGACCGGCGCCCACGAGGCGGTGGAGAAGCGCGACGGCGACGCCGCGCGCTATCTCGGCCGCGGCGTGCGCGCCGCCGTCGAGGCGGTCAACGGCGAGATCGCCGAGGCGCTGGCCGGCCACGACGCGACCGAACAGGTCGCCCTCGACGAGACGATGATCGAGCTCGACGGCACCCCCAACAAGGCCCGGCTCGGCGCCAACGCAATCCTCGGCGTCAGCCTTGCGGCCGCACGGGCCGCGGCCGACGCCTGCGGCCAGCCGCTGTGGCGCTACATCGGCGGCACCTCGGCGCGCGTGCTGCCGGTGCCGATGATGAACATCCTCAACGGCGGCCGGCACGCCGACAACTCCGTCGACATCCAGGAGTTCATGATCCTGCCGCTCGGCGCGCCCAGCTTCGCGGAAGGCCTGCGCTGGGGGGCCGAGGTGTTCCACTACCTCAAGCGCGACCTTGCGCGCGCGGGCCTTTCGACTGCCGTCGGCGACGAGGGCGGCTTTGCCCCTGCCGTCCGCTCGGCGCGCGCGGCGCTCGACCTGATCCTCGCCGCGATCACGGGCGCGGGCTTCGCGCCCGGCCGCGACATCGCGCTCGCGCTCGACTGCGCCGCCACGGAATACTTCCGCGACGGCCGCTATGTCCTGGCGGGCGAGGGGACATCCCTGACCCCGGACGAGAACGTGGCCTATCTCGCCGCGCTCGCCGCCGATTATCCGCTGGTTTCGCTCGAGGACGGCTGCGCCGAGGACGACTGGCAGGGCTGGCAGGCGCTGACCGCGGCGCTGGGGGACCGGCTGCAGCTGGTGGGCGACGATCTGTTCGTGACCAACCCCGCGCGGATCGCCGAGGGCATCGCGCGGGGCTGCGCCAATGCGCTGCTGGTCAAGCCCAACCAGATCGGCACCCTGACCGAAACGCTCGCGGCCGTGGACATGGCGCACCGGGCGGGCATGACCTGCGTGATCTCGCACCGCTCGGGCGAGACCGAGGATGCGACCATCGCCGACCTTGCCGTGGCCACCAACTGCGGCCAGATCAAGACCGGGTCGCTCGCCCGCTCGGACCGGCTGGCCAAGTACAACCAGCTTCTGCGCATCGAGGAGGCGCTGGGCGAGACCGCCCGCTACGCCGGACGCGGCGCGCTGGGCCGCCGCGGGGCGCTCGGCTGACGCCGCCGGCGGGGTGGGCGGGGTCATGGCACCCGAGGTCCGCGACATCAACGCCGCGCTAAGCCTTGCGCCCCATCCCGAAGGCGGCCGGTAGCGCCAGACCTGGGTCGCTGCCGCCGCGCCGGGGGTGCGCCCGGCAGAGACCTGTATCTCGTCGCTGCCGGCGGACGGCGAGCGCAGCCATCGGCACCGGGTGGATGCGGCCGCGATCCGGCCTGTCCACGCCGGCACCCCGCTGGAGCTGTCGCTCGCGCCGGACGCCGCCGGTCCGGCGCGGGCGGTCGCGCTCGGCCCCGACCTTGCCACCGGGGCGCGGCCCCAGACGGTGGTGCCCGAAGGCTGGTTGCAGCCGGCCCGCAGCATCGGGGCCCGGACGCTGGCGGGCTGCACCGTCTCGTCCGGCTTGCGCTTCGAGGGGTTCGAGCGCGCCCCGCCGGGCTTCGACACCCCCCGGGCGGGGTGATCGCGGGGCGCCGTCCGGGGGGCGCGCCGTCCGGGGGGCGCGCCGTCCGGGGGGGGGCGCGCCGTCCGGGGGGC
>CALJZN010000051.1 GCA_937983405.1 uncultured Paracoccaceae bacterium | reverse complement strand
ATCCGGCAGGCTGTTCCAGAGCAGGCAGGCGTCGCCCTGCCGCGCCATGGTCTCGAACGGGTTGACGACGAAGGGCTTATCCGCACCGTAGCCCTCGGGCACAACGGCGAAGGCATCGCAGAGGTGAAAGACCGACTTCTGCCCCAGGCCGAATCGCCCCACCGCGGCCTCGTCCAGCGCCTTGACGCTGCCGCCGAAGGTCTGCATGCCGCGCGCCGACCGCTCGTCGAAATCGCCGTCGTTGACAAGCAACAGTCCCGGACCCTGGAGAAGAGGATTTTTCGCCTTGGGCCACCCAGCAAGCAGATGCACCGCCACAGCCCCGGCGCGGGCATCGTCGGCGTTCTGCAAAAGCTCGCGCAGAACGGGGAAGCCGTCGCCGTACGGATAACGCTCCAGATTGTGGCGCAGATGTTCGACGATATCCTTCGGGTCAAACCGCATCGAAAACTCCTTCAGGGCAATCTGGACAAGGCGCAGATCATATTGACGCGCCGCACCTGTTCGATCGTCTCGCATTTCGCCTCGCGCAGACGCGGGCATCCGAAGACAAGAGCAAGCGCCTTGGCACGCGAGACGGCGACGTTGATGCGGTTGAGCGAGAACAGGAAATCCATGCCACGCGCGGTTTCCTCGGCCGACGTGGCGGTCATCGAGACAAGGCAGACTGGGGCCTCCTGGCCCTGGAACTTGTCCACCGTGCCCACGCGGATGGCGTCGGGCAGCGCGTCGCGCAGGGCGTTCACTAGTGCGTTGTAGGGGCCGACGACGATGATGTCGCTGGCCCGCATCGGGCGGGTCGTGCCGTCCTTGTCGGTCCAGGTGCCTTTCAGCAGGTCGATCACGGCCATGCTGATGGCCTCAACTTCTTCGGCCGCGATCTGCGCGTTGCCTTCGTGCAGGACCGGCACCCAGAAGGCCCCGGCCTCGGGGAAGCGTGTCCCACGGAGGGCCTGCCGCGCCGTGTCGGGGTGGCTGGTCAGCCGCCCCTCGTAGACCTGATCCGAAATGAAGCGGCAGACCTCAGGATGCATGCGCCGCGAGACAGGAAGGAAGATGCCGCGGTCCGGCGGGATCGTCGCGTGATCGCCCAGCATCCAGTCGAGGCATGAGAGGTTCGCAGGCTCGGGGTGCGCGCCCTGAATCACCTGCGGCAGCTGACGCGGATCGCCGACCAGCACGATGTTGCGCGCAGCGCGCCCCATGGCGACCATATTCGCGAGGCCGACTTGTCCAGCCTCGTCAATGAAGAGCCAGTCCAGCGACTGCTCGAGCTCCGGGCGCGAGAAGAAGAAGGCGGTGCCGCCGACGACATGGGCCTCTGTCAGCGCGAGGTCGTCGTTGGACGTGGCACGAGTAATGCCGGCGAAGCCCTCAGGATAGCCGTCGTCTTCACCACTCACCTTGTGAACAAGCTCGGCGTTCTCCAGTGTGATGTCCGGGTCGTCTTCCTCAAGCGCAAGAAGACATCCCATCAGCACATTGCGAATGGCCTCGTGGCTGTTCGAGGCCACGCCGACGCGGTGCCCTCTCCGTACGAGCGACAGAATCGCCCGCGCCGTGACATAGGTCTTGCCGGTGCCTGGCGGCCCCTGGATCGGAAGCACGGTGCCGTCCATCGCGCCCACCGCCGCGATCGTCCCGGCCACGGGATCGGTGCCCTCCAGCAGGTCGGGTTTCGGGCCAGTTGTTAGGCGCGGGGCTGCGCGGGACAGGAGGTCGTCGATGGCGGTGAACCGGCGCGGCCCGCATTGATCCGCGATGACGTCACGCAGTGCCGCGGCGATGACGCCGGTATTGAGCGGCCAGTCCGGGTGCAGCGTGAGACGCTCGCCCAGCAGGTGCGCTTTCTTTGGTCCCGCCTTGAGAGTGATCTCTCGTCTCGTCCGGTCGAGAGCCGCAATGTCAATGGTGGTTGGCGGCCCGTCGACGACTGGCACCGTCGCCTTCTTGCCGCCCCGCAGCTTCGTCTCCTGGGGCGGGAACCGATATGTGCGCGCCATGGATCGCTTCACCGGTTCCGCCGGCCCGAGAGCCTCGAGCCCGGCAAGCGCGTCGAGGTCGTCGATCAACTCGTCCTCGTCCTTGCCAGCGCTATCGAACACCGCCCATTGCGCGGGTTTCGCCTCCCGCTTGTGGAACAGTCCGAGGTTGAAAAGCATCTGCTGGCGCTCGTCGGACAGCCCGGACGCGGCGAGCACGGCGCGCAGTTCTGAGGCGTCGGCATCCTCCGCCTCCTCTTTGTCACCCGAATCGTCGGCCAGACGCGGCCAGGGGCGTTCGGGCCGGACCCGAACCAGCCAATCTCTGAGTTCCTCGGTGGAGATGCAGTCGATGAGGTTGTACTCCTCGATCTCGTCGAGGATCTGCTGCTCGCCCGTCTCACGCCAGCGCTCGTAGGCGACCACCGACCCACCCGCCGTCTTCACCGCGCCGTCGCGCTTTCGGTCATAGAAGGCTTCCATCGACTTGATGGAATAGTTCGCCTCCGAGCAGATCAGTCCGCCGCGCACGACGGCGTAGAGATCGACGAAGCGACGCTCGCGCAGGAGGCGGTCCAGAAAGGCCTCGCCGATCCCGTATTTCGTGGTCAGCCGACGCAGCGCGGTGATCTCGTAGGGCGCGTAATGGTAGATCCGCGCATCCGGATGCGCATCGAGCCGCGCCCGAAAGAACGCCAGCAGCTCCGACAGGGCTTGCGCCTCGGCCTTATGGTCATGTGCCCAGAACGCGTGGAAGTCTCCGTCGCACCAGACGCCGTGCAGGTATTCGAGGCCGCCCTCGTAGTGCGGATCGCCCTCGATGTCGTAGAAGATGTCGCCGGGCGTTGGCTCGGGCAGCAGGTCAAAGCCCTTGCCCGGCTCGGGCGTGCGCAGTTCGTAAGCCGGCTCCCCGGTCTTGCGGGCATGTTGAAGCCGGGCCTGAGCCACGAGCTTCGCTCGCGTGGTCTCGGCCATGCCGCGGATCGGTTGGTCGAGGCGGGCCAGCGCCTCCATCTTCGAGATCCCCGCGGCCTCGAGCTTCTTCACCTGTCCACGGCTGATGCCCGCCACCTTGAAGAGGCTGTCCTCGGCGGCCCAGACGCTTTCGCAATGATCGGCCCAGCGGCACAGCGCGCAGTCGGCGCAAGGGACGGGGCGCGTGGGCGACGGGTTCGCCACGAAGGCCTCGAGCCGCGCCCGCGCGCCGCGCGCGTAATGGGCGTAGTCTGCGAGCCGCAGCGTCGCGCGCTCGCCGGAGCCGAGCTCGACATGGGCGAATTCAGGCGCCGCGCCCTGAACCTCGGCGAGAAGGTCGGAATAGAGCACGAGCTGGAGGACGTGTTTCGGATGGGGCCGACGCTTCAGCTTGGTGTCGGCGACCTCGTAGCTGAAAGGCCCAAGCGCGGAGGGGCGCTCCACGCGCTCCAGGAAGTCAGACCAGCCGCCCCAGTTGCCCGACAGGAACGCCCCTTGAAAGACGACCTCGGCACCCTCGGTCAACGCCCCACGCGTGGCCTCCGCATCGCGCTCCAGATCACTGCGCGGGAGCTCGACCACGGACCTGCCAGAAACCTTCAAACGCTCCAGATGCGCGGCCTCGTGCGCGTCGCCCTGCTTCCGTAGAAGCGCAGCATCCTCGCTGTGCTCGCCCGGCTCCGGCCCTTCGCCGCGCAGGCGCATGAGATCGAGCGTCGTGGCATGGGCGCAGCCCATGAACCGCATCAGGTCGCTCGCCGAGAAGAGGATGTTGCCGCCGATTTCCCGCATGGGCTCCCTCAATCATCAATGAGCGCAACCCGAACCGTGGAAAACGTCTCCTGATTGCAGCTTCTTAAATCATCCCGTTGGGTGTCAATAACTGCCAGAGAAGCAATGGAGATTTGAGAGTCTGGACACATTCATTTTGAGCACCCCCCACGCATGTCTCCGCTTGTCTCCCTCGCATCGGTGCGCCTGTCGGGCCCCACTACCTTTTACTTTAGTGAGCTGAGCTACTCCCCAACTCTTGGACAGTTTCTGGGTTGATTTAAGCTACTGCCTGCACCTGCTGATCGGTTTGGGTTGCATTGAAGTAGACCACGGCGGGCGGTTGACCGCCATGGGCGGCGTGGGGCCGTTGGTGGTTGTAGAGAGTGATCCATCGCCCGACGCCGGCTCGGGCTTGTGATCCGGTTTCCCAGGCATGCAGGTAGACGCACTCGTATTTCAGCGACCGCCAAGTGTCAACGGCGGAGCAAGAACCGGCCATGTGGCGGCGCAAAACCAGGCCAGTGGCGGTGTGCCAAGCGCCATGGCGCGCGCGCTCCCCAGATAGCTGGCGCGTGCCATGGCGCATTGGCCCGGAGGGCCAATCCTGTGGCGGCTGATCAGTTTTGAACTTCGGCCTTTCGGGCGCGGCTTTGGCCGAGCCGATAGCTGTCGCCGTTCATCTCGATGATGTTGACGTGGTGCGTCAGCCTGTCGAGGAGGGCACCGGTCAGGCGTTCGGTGCCGAAGGTTTCGGTCCATTCATCGAAGGGAAGGTTGCTGGTGATCATCGTGGACCCGCGCTCGTAGCGCTGCGAGATCAGCTCGAACAAGAGTTCGGCGCCGGTCTTGGACAGCGGCACGAAGCCCAACTCGTCGATGATGAGCAGCTTGACGGCGGCCAGCTGCTTTTGCAGGCGGAGCAGACGGCGCTCGTCGCGCGCCTCAATCAGTTCGTTGACCAGCGCGGCGGCGGTGATGAAGGCGACCGCCATGCCCTTCTGGCAGGCGGCCAGGCCGAGTCCGAGGGCAACATGGGTCTTGCCCGTGCCACTGGGGCCGAGGGCGATGACGTTCTCGCGACGGTCGATCCATTCGCAGCGGGCGAGTTCCAGCACCTGCATCTTGTTGAGCCGGGGGATCGCCTTGAAGTCGAAGCTGTCGAGGCTCTTGGTGGCCGGGAACTTCGCGGCCTTGATCCGACGCTCGATCATTCTGCGCTCCCGGTCGATCAACTCGAGCTCGACCAGGCGCGCCAGGAACTGGACATGGTCCAGCCCTTCGGTCGCACATTGCCGGGCGAGCTTGTTGTATTCCCGCAGGAAGGTCGGCAGCTTCAGCGTCTTCAGATGGTCTGCGAGCAGGATCTTCGGCGCCTCAGTCATGCCACGTCCTTCGACAGCAGGGACATGTAGCTGGCCGCCGAGGTGGTCGCGACATTGGCGCGCGGCAGGTAGGGGTAGACGTCGAGGTCCAGCTTCGGCGGCCGCTTCTCGTACTGGCACAGAACGAGATGCTTCACGGCATCGAAGCCGACCGCCCCCAGTTGCAGGGCCTTCTTCACGGCGGCATGGAGGTCGTCGACGTCGAAGGTCTCCAGCAAGCGCAGAACCTGAACATACTCGCGCCGCCCGGTCTTGATCATCCGCGCTTCCATCAAGCGGCGCAGGGTCGCGAACTCGGGCGGCAGGTCCCATTCGGCGAGAGGCGCCGCCTGGTCCAGGGCATTGATCTTGCGCTCGATCAGCGGAAGGTAATGGATGGGATCGAAGACCATGTCCTCGCGGTCGTAGCAGCGCGGGTGACGGGCGATGGCCTCGCCGCCGCAGCCGATCACGACCGCGTCGACATAGCCCCTGATCCAGACGTCGCGGTGGCCGTAGGCGACGGGCACCGAGTAGTCGTTGGTCTTGTAGCGCACCAGAGCCTGCGAACTGACCCGGCCGGTGGCCTGGTCGCAAGCCTCGAACGGCGTCGCCGGCAGGTCGGACATCGCGGCCAGATCCCGCACGAGGCGCTGGCCGATCGTCTCGGACTGGCCACGCAGGACGTCCGCCTGACGCCGTCGGCACTGCTCCTCCAGATGGGCGTTGAACGCGTCCCACGTCGCAAACCGTGGGATCGGCACCATGAAGTTGCGGCGGGAATAGCCGACCAGTCCCTCCGCGTTGCCCTTGTCGTTCCCTTTCCCGGGGCGACCGTAGCGGTCGCGGAACAGGTAATGCGACAGGAGCCCGCTGAAGAGCGTGGCCCGCTGGCGCGTCCCGTCCGGCAGGATCTTCGCAACCAGGCAACGGTCGTTGTCGTAGAGGATCGACGTGGGCACCTTGCCAAAGAACGCGAAGGCTTGGACGTGGCCGTCGACCCAGGCTTCCGCCGTCGCCGCGGGATAAGCTCGCACGAAGCAGGCATCGCTGTGCGGCAGGTCAATGACGAAGAAATGCGCCTTCTGCTCGGCGCCGGCGATGACGACCACCGCCTCGCCAAAGTCGGCTTGGGCATGACCAGGCGGGTGTGCCAGCGGCACGAACATCTCCCGCCCGCGGCGTTCGCGCTCCCGCATGTAATCCTTCACGATCGTGTAGCCGCCGGTAAACCCGTGCTCATCGCGCAGCCGCTCGAACACCCGCTTGGCCGTATGCCGCTGCTTGCGATGGACCTCCCGATCGCCCTCCAGCCAGCCGTCGATGATCCCGGTGAAGGCATCCAGCTTCGGCCGCTTCACGGGGGCCGTCCGCCGATATCCGGGCGGAACCGAGAACGCCATCATCTTGGCTACGCTGTCGCGCGAGATGTTGAAATGCCGCGCCGCCTCTCGCTGGCTCATGCCCTCGGCACAGGCCAGACGAACCTTCCGATACAAGTCCACGGTGAAAATCCTCCCACCCTCCCTGTCGCCAGAAAGGGCAAAGGTGGCCGACTATTTTGCCGCCCGCAGCAGGCTCATCCCGCCGCTAATATGGCCGACTTTTGCACCGCCGTTCTCACCGGCGGTGCCGACAGGGCAAGGACGGCTGAAGTTGCCAATAGGCATGCATAGGCGGGTTTCGGAAATGTCATGTGGTCCCCACGTTTCGGTTTTGATTGACCGGCTGGCAGGGACGCTGGCGGGTGGCGGAATCAGGCTTGATCTCGCGACAAACCCTTCGTAAGTTTGTCGAGCAAAACAGTCAAGTATTGCATCGGTCTTCCAGCCACGGGGTGCGACACCCCTGCCAGACCCGAACCGTGCACCCATCCCCGCGCCGTTCCGGCCTGCCCCGAAGGAGGCCAAACACATGCTCTTGCCACATCCCATCCTCGACCTGATCGACGCCGCCCGCGCTGAGCACCCCAAGCGGCGCGACCGCGACCTTGCCGCCGCCATCGGCCTGACCGAGGCGCATCTGGTCGCCGCCGAGGTTGGCCGCGGGGCGCGCCGGATCACGGCGGCCCCGGCCGTGCTAGTGCCCGCGCTGGAACACTTGGGCGATGTCATGGCGCTGACCCGAAACGAAAACTGCGTGCACGAAAAACGCGGGCGCTACACCGGGTTCCAGGCGGGCGATCACGCGGCCATGGTGCTCGGCCCGGATATCGACCTGCGCATCTTTCCGCGCCACTGGGTGCATGCCTTTGCCGTGACGCGGATCACCGACCAGGGCACGCAGCGCAGCATCCAAGTCTTCGATGCCTGCGGCGAGGCGGTTCACAAGGTGTTTCTGGAGGATCGGTCCGACGTGGTCGCCTTTGAAGCGATCGCCAAGGCGCTGGCCCTGCCGGACGACGCGCCATTCGACCTGCACCTGCCCGACGCGCCCGAAGGCCCACAGGTCAACGCCGACAAGATCGACGCCCTGCGCCACGGCTGGGCGCGGATGACCGACACGCATCAATTCATGCTGATGACGAGGCGGATGAAGTTCGACCGGCTTGGCGCCTACCGCAGCGTGGGCGCCCCCTGGGCGCAGGCCCTGCCGCGCGATGCGGCGGTTGCGGCGCTGACGCAGGCGGCGGCGGCATCGGTGCCGCTGATGATCTTCGTGGGCAATCCGGGCTGCATCCAGATCCATTCCGGCCCCGTAGCGCGGCTGGAGCCGATGGGGCCATGGTTCAATGTGCTCGACCCCGCGTTCAACCTGCACCTGCGCGCGGATCGTGTGGCTGAGGTCTGGCTGGTGCGCAAGCCCACCAAACGCGGCGATGCCGTGTCGGTGGAGGCCTTCGATGCCGAGGGCCTCACGATCCTGCAAGTCTTTGGCAAGCGCAGCGAGGCGGCAACCGACACCGCCGTCTGGGATGCGCTGGCGACGGGGCTGGCCGAAGGTGTGCCGGCATGAAACGGCTTGGCTCGCTAAATGTCGGATCTCTGCATTTGTGGATGATCGGCGTTCTTTTTGTGATTGCGGCCTCGCAAGCTCTTGCCGACAGCCCGCGCCGCGTCATCGCGGCGGGCGGGTCGGTGGCCGAGATCGTCCATGCCCTGGGCGCCGGGGATCGGCTTGTCGCGCGCGATACCACCGCGTCCTATCCGCCCGAGGTGACGGCCCTGCCGGATGTGGGCTATGTCCGGCGCCTGTCGGCGGAAAACCTGATCGCCCTGGCGCCCGACCTGATCCTTGCCGAACATGACGCAGGCCCGCCCGAGGTCATGGACATTCTGGTGCGGTCCGGTATCCCCCTCGTCGTGCTGCCCGAGGCCCGCGACCCGGCGGGCGTGGCGGACAAGATCATGATGACCGCGCAGGCGCTTGGTCTTGAACCGGCGGGGCAGGCCCTGGCCCATGCGGTGAAGGCGCGGCTGGCCGAGGCAGAGGCGGCATCGGCCGCGATGACCACGCGCCCGCGCGTCATGTTCATCCTGTCGATGCAGGGCGGGCGCATCCTGGCCAGCGGGGCAGGCACGGCGGCCGATGCGATGCTGCGGCTGGCGGGCGCGCAGAACGCGGTGCAGGGCGTGGACGGATACAAACCCCTGACCGACGAGGCGGTGATTGCGGCGGCGCCCGACGTGATCCTGATGATGGACCGCGGCGGCGATCACGGCGCCGCGGTCGCGGATATTGCCGCCCATCCCGCGCTGGCGCTGACCCCTGCCGGGGCAAGGTGGCAGGTGATCCGGATGGACGGGCTGTATCTTCTGGGCTTTGGCCCGCGCAGCGGAGATGCGGCGCTGGACCTGAACGCGCGGCTGCGGGCCGCGCTGGTCGAGGCGCGCGGATGATGGTCGCGCTGGAGGCACAGTGGCCGCTGGTCGGCGACCGGGCGCCGCGCGCGCGGCGGGGCATGCGGTGCCTGCGGGCGTGGCGAGGCTACCAGTCGCAATCGGCGGGCGCAACGGGCATGCCCGGGCGCCAGCAGGGGGCGAAGCGGCGGGTGAAGGCATCGGTCACGCCCTCGGCCCAGGGCCTGGGGCCCCAGAGCCGGCAGAAGGCGGTGTCGGGAAAGGCGTAGAAGCGCACGTCGTCGGCCGCATGGTCGATCAGCCGCTCGATGCCGGCGGCCAGCGCGCGCAGGTCGCGGCCGTCGAGCGCCGCGCGCGCCGGGGCCCGCAGCGCCCGGCCCCGCTGCCGCCGCGGCGCTGGCGCTGATGATGCTGGCCTGTCGCCTGCCGCCTGTGGCCGCCTGTGGTGGCATCGCTGGCGGTGGCCTCCGGGGCACCCTGTCGGGCCGCCTTCGCCACGGCCGAGGCGATGCACCTGGCGGCAGTGCAGCTTGTGGCCGAAGTGGCGCCTGAGTGCGGCGTGTGCCCCTGGGCGGCCGAGGATGACCCGGCGGTCATCGACCCCGAACGCGTCGAGGGTATCAACTGGCCGAGGCTGGCCGAGATGGCGGGGGAACCGCTGGACC
>CALJZN010000050.1 GCA_937983405.1 uncultured Paracoccaceae bacterium | reverse complement strand
ACCCGGGGGCGCGCGCGCCCCCGGACCCCCGCGCCCCCGGACCCCCGCGCCCCTGGGAGGGACGCCCATGCCGCGCCTGCTGCCCTACCTGCTGCTGCTGCCCGCGACGGGGTTTCTCGTCGTCTTCTTCCTTTATCCCTTCGTCCTGGTGGCGGCCGAGTCGTTCCAGCGCGGCGGGGCCTGGACGCTGGCGAACTACCAGCGCATGGCCGGGCACTGGAAGTTCGAGACGACCTTCCGCAACACCCTGCTGCTGGCCGGCATCGTGGTGCCCATCCAGCTTGTGCTGGCGCTCACGATGGCCAGCATCGTCACCCGGCTCCAGCGCGGGCGCTCGGCGATCCTCTACATCTTCGCCATCCCGCTGGGCATTTCCGACCTCGCCGCCGGCCTGGTGTGGCTCGCGATCTTCGAGCAGACGGGCTTCCTGAACTCCATGCTCACCTTCTTGGGGCTGGTGGAACGCCCGGTCCTGTTCCTCGGCTACCAGAACCTCTGGGCGATCTTCCTCGCCATCGTGCTGGCCGAGGTCTGGCGGGCGACGGCGATCATGATGGTGATCCTGGTGGCCGGCATGGGGCTGATCCCCAAGGAATACGGCGAGGCGGCCGAGGTGTTCGGCGCCTCGCGCTGGCAGCGCTTCGTCCGCGTCACGCTGCCGCTCTTGCGCCCCTCGCTGCAGACCGCGCTGATCCTGCGGGTGATCCTGGCCTTCGAGGTGTTCGCGGTGGTGGCCGCCCTGGGCGGCACCCAGTTCCCGGTGCTGATGGGCGAGACCTACAGCTGGCAGTTCACGCTGCAGGACCGCGGCGTGGCGGCGGCCTATGCGATGGTGATCCTTGCCATCTCGGTGGCGGCGACGGTGGTGCTGCTGCGGCTGCTGCGGGTTCCCAAGGGGGCGCGGATATGACCGGGGCAACGACGGCGGCCGCCATGCCGGACGTGCGGCGTTCGGGCCGGTGGGTCTTCCGGGCGGGCATCGCGCTGCTCTGCGCCTGGGTGCTGGTGCCGATCTGGCTTCTGATGGTCAACGCGCTGTCGGCCCCGGCCGAGGTGGCGGGCTTTCCCAAGCGGCTGTGGCCGTCGTTCGACCTCGGCTCGCTGACCTTCTTCTTCCGGTTCCGCGGCGTGGCCGAGGCGCTGTGGAACTCGGTGCAGGTGGCGGCGGTGACGATGGTGCTGGCCATCGGCCTCGGTGCTCCGGCGGGCTATGCGCTGTCGCGCTTCGACTTTCCGGGGAAAGAGGCGTTCCGTTTCCTGGTCATCATGACCCGCGCCTTCCCGCTGCCGCTGCTCGCGCTGCCGCTGGCGGTGATGTTCATCCGCACCGGGCTGGACGACACGATCGTCGGCCTCGCGCTGGTTCACGCCACGCTGGCGCTGCCGTTTGCGGTGCTGATCACCTATTCGCTGTTCTCCGGCATCCCGGTGGAGCTGGAGGAGGCCGCCTGGACGCTGGGCTGTTCGCGCCCGAAGGCGTTCGTGAAGGTGGTGCTGCCGCTTGCCCTGCCCGGCATCGCGGCCTCGGCGGTGTTCGCCTTCGTGATCTCGTGGAACGAGGTGTTCGCGGCCGCGGTGCTGACGATCCAGAACCGCACGCTGACCGCCTTCCTGCTGCAGTCGCTCGACGTCTCGCCGCTGCACCTGAAGTTCGCGGGCGGCGCGGCACTCGTCATCCCCGCGCTCGTCTTCATCTTCGCGGTCAGGAAATACCTGTTCGCGATGTGGGGCATCGCCAACCGCTGACAGGGGGGCCCATGGCCGAGATCCGCATCGAGGGGGTCGAGAAGACCTTCGGCAGCTTCACCGCGCTGCATTCGATCGACCTGACCATCCGCGACCGCGAGTTCATGGTGCTGCTCGGCGCCTCGGGCTGCGGCAAGACCACGCTGCTGCGCATCGTCGCGGGGCTCGAGACGGCCGGCAAGGGCGAGGTCTGGATCGGCGACCGCCGGGTGGACCACCTGCCGCCGCGCGCGCGCGGCATCGCCATGGTGTTCCAGAACTACGCGGTCTTTCCGCATCTGACGGTCTACGAGAACATCGCCTTCGGCCTGCGGATGAAGAAGCTGCCGCAGGCCGAGGTCGACCGCCGCGTGCGCAGCAAGGCCGAGCTGATGCACATCGAGATGCTGCTCAAGCGCTATTCGGGCGAGCTTTCGGGCGGCCAGCGGCAGCGCGTGGCGGTGGCGCGGGCGCTGGCGATGGAGCCCGAGGTGATCCTGATGGACGAGCCCCTGTCGAACCTCGACGCGCTGCTGCGGCTCGAGATGCGGGCGGAGCTGAAGCATGTGCTGGCCGAGAGCCGGACGACCACGATCTATGTCACCCACGACCAGGTCGAGGCGATGAGCCTGGCCGACCGCATCGCGGTGATGAATGCGGGGCGCATCGTGCAGGCCGACGACCCGGTGCAGGTCTACCGCAACCCCGCGGCGCGCTTCGTGGGCAGCTTCATCGGCAACCCGCCGATGAACTTCCTGCCCGCGAGCCGCACCGAGGGCGGCTGGCGCGTTGCCGGGCAGACGGTTCCCGGCCCGGCCTCGGGCAAGGACCGGATCGACTTTGCCATCCGCCCCGAGGATCTGATCCTTGCCGACGGCGGGCTGCCCGCCACCGTGCGGGTGGTGGAACCGCTGGGCCCCCATACCCTGATCACCGCCGAGGTGGATGGCGCCCCGTTCCGTGCCGTGCTCGACAGCGACCTGCGCGTCGCCCCCGGCGACCGCATCACCCTAGCCCCCAACCCCGACCGCATCCGCTGGTTCGACCCCGAGACCCAGGACGCCCTGACATGACCGACCCCGACCTTGCCGCCCAGGCCGTCGCCATCCTGCGCGAGAACGACCGCGGCAGCTATACCGTGCCGACCAAGGGCCTCTATCCCTTCCAGTGGAACTGGGACAGCTGCCTGACCGCGCTGGGCCAGCGGCATGTCGACGAGGCCCGCGCCTGGACCGAGATCGAGACGCTCTTCGCCCACCAGTGGCCCGACGGCATGGTGCCGCACATCGTCTTTCACGAACGGGACGACGGCTATTTCCCCGGGCCCGATGTCTGGGCAACGGGGCGCCCGGTGCCCACGAGCGGCATCACCCAGCCCCCCGTCGCCGGTTTCGCGGTGAAACGGCTGTGGGAGGGGGCGGCCGACCGCGCCGCGGCCGAGGACCGCGCCCGCGCGCTGGTGCCCAAGGTGGCGGCCTGGCACCGCTGGTTTTTCGCCTGCCGCGACCCCGGGGCCGAGGGGCTGGTGGCCGTCCTGCACCCCTGGGAGGCGGGGCGCGACAACGCGGTGGACTGGGACGCGCCGTTCGAGGGCGTGCCGACCGAGGGCATCGCCCCCTACACCCGCCGCGACACCCAGCACGCCGACCCCGCCCACCGCCCGACCAAGGCGCAGTACGACCGCTATCTGTGGCTTGTCGAGCGCTTCCGCGGGCTGGGCTGGGACAACGCGCGGCTGCACGACGCCTCGCCGTTCAAGGTGGTGGACCCGGGGTTCAACGCCATCCTCATCCGCTCGGCCGCCGACCTGGCCGCACTGGCCGCGGCGCTGGGGATGGATGCCATCGCCGCCGAGAACCGCGGCCATGCGGCGCGCGGGCTGGCGGCGCTGGAGGGGCTGTGGTCGGACGCGCACGGGCAATACCTCTGCCGCGACCGGGCGACGGGCGGGCTGATCGACAGCGCCTCCTCGGGCGGCATCCTGCCCGCCTTCGCCCCGATCCCGCCGGCGCGGGCGGCGGCGCTGGCGGCGCGGGTCGAGGCGCTGGGGGGCCGCGCGCGCTACCTCGTCCCCAGCCAGGACCCCGCCGATCCGCGCTTCGATCCGCGGCGCTACTGGCGCGGGCCGGTCTGGCTGGTGGTCAACTACATGATCGCCGACGGGCTCATGCGGGCGGGGCAGGGGGCGGCGGCGGCGCGGATCACGGCCGATTCGCTCGACCTGATCCGCGCCAGCGGCTTTGCCGAGTATTACGACCCGCTCGACGGGGCACCGCTGGGCGGCGGCCGGTTCACCTGGACCGCGGCGATGGTGCTGGAGTTCCTCGCGGGCGACGCCGCATGAGGGTGCTGGCCATCGGGGCGCATCCCGACGATCTGGAGATCTTCCTCTGGGGCAGCCTCGGCGCCTGGGCCGCCATGGGGGCGGCGCTGACGCTGGCCGTGGCGACCGACGGCGCGGCGGGCGGCGCCGACGCGGGCCCGGCGCTGGCCGCCCGCCGGGCGGGCGAGGCGCGGGCCGCGGCCGCGGCGCTGGGGGTCGAGCCGCATTTTCTCGGCCTTCCCGACGGCGGGCTGATGCCGGACCGGACGCTGGCCGAGGCCCTGCGCGCGCTGATCCGCGGGGCGCGGCCCGACCTGATCGTGACGCATGCGCCCGAGGACTATCACCCCGATCACCGCGCGCTGGCCGCGGGCGTGCTGCATGCCGCGGGGTTTTCCGCGCCCGTCCTGCACATGGACACGCTGGGCGGCACCGGCTTTGTCCCCACCGCCTGGGTGGACATCACCCCGCACTGGCCGGCGAAATGCGCCGCGATCCGCGCCCATGCCAGCCAGGAGCCCGAGCGCTTCGTGGCCATGGCCGACCGCCAGGCCGCCTTCCGCGCGGGCGAGTGCAACGGCCCCCCCGGCGCGCGGGCCGAGGCGCTGCGCTTTTCCCCCCGCTTCCCCTTTGCCGACATCCGCGCCCTGCTGCCCCCCGCCCCGCCCGTGCAGGCGGTCATCGCGCGGGGGCCGGATCAGGGCGGCGGGCCGAGCGTGGCCTGAACCTTCTTCGGCAATCCCGCGCGGATCGTGCGGTAGGCGACCGTCAGGCGGTGGGTCAGCTCGGCCTCGGCCGTGCCGAACGGCAGCAGCACCCAGGAGCGGTGGAGGTAGGGCGCGCGGGTCGCCGCGCCGGCCGCGATCAGCATCTCGGCCGTCTCGACATCCGGGCACTTGACCGAAACGCCGGGGGTCAGGGCCCCGATGCAGGCGAACATCCTGCCGCCCACCTTCCAGGCGTCGTGACCCCCGCCCCAGGGATCGGAGACCTCGGCACCGGGGAAGGCGGCGCAGATGGCGTTGACGGTCGCGCGGCTCATGCGCCGCAGGATGCCACGCCGCGCGGCTGCGGGAAAGCCTTGCCGGACGGGCGCCGATCGGCTATGCCGCCGCGCATGACGACGCGCCGCACCATCTGCATCTGCATTCGCCCCTGACCGGAGCGGCGGGCGCGCGTCTTTTCCCCGGGAGAAGCCCACGACCCCGCCGCCGGGCAGGCGCGAGGGACCGCTTCGGGGGACTTCATGGCCAGCATCCGGCTTTACAACTCGGCGACCCGGCGCAAGGAAGACTTCGCGCCGCTCGACCCTGCCAACGTGCGGATGTATGTCTGCGGCCCCACCGTCTATGACCGCGCGCATCTGGGCAATGCCCGGGCGGTGGTGGTGTTCGACCTGCTGTTCCGCCTGCTGCGGCACGAATACGGGGCCGACCACGTCACCTATGTGCGCAACATCACCGACATCGACGACAAGATCAATGCCCGCGCGGCCGAGATGGCGGCGGCGGGCGATCCGCGCCCCGTCAACGCCATCATCGCCGCGCTGACCGGGGAGACGACCGAGTGGTATCACGCCGACATGGATGCGCTGGGCGCCCTGCGCCCGACGGCCGAGCCGCGGGCGACCGCCCATGTGGGCCGGATGATCGCCATGATCGCGGCGCTGGTGGCGAGGGGCCACGCCTATGCGGCCGAGGGGCATGTGCTGTTCGACGTGCGCAGCTTTCCCGGCTACGGCCGCCTCTCGGGCCGCAGCCTGGACGACATGATCGCCGGCGCCCGGGTCGAGGTGGCGCCCTACAAGCGCGATCCGATGGACTTCGTGCTGTGGAAGCCCTCGGACCCCGGTCTGCCGGGGTGGGACAGCCCCTGGGGCCGGGGGCGGCCGGGCTGGCACATCGAATGCTCGGCCATGGCGGAGGCGCTGCTGGGCGCGCGGTTCGACATCCACGGCGGCGGCCTGGACCTGCAATTCCCGCACCACGAGAACGAGATCGCGCAATCGGTCTGCGCCCATGGCGGGCACGGGGCCACCGATTTCGCCCGGGTCTGGATGCACAACGAGATGC
Organism: uncultured Paracoccaceae bacterium; assembly: GCA_937983405.1. Lineage (GTDB taxonomy): Bacteria > Pseudomonadota > Alphaproteobacteria > Rhodobacterales > Rhodobacteraceae > JAHDXW01. The sequence continues at coordinate 25,279 of CALJZN010000050.1, read as the reverse complement.
TGCTGGTCGAGGGCAGGAAGATGTCGAAGTCGCTCGGCAACTTCTTCACCGTAAGGGATTTGCTGGACAGAGGGGTGCCGGGCGAGGTGATCCGGTTCGTCCTGCTGATGACGCATTATCGCAGCCCGATGGACTGGACCGAGGACAAGCGCGCCCAGGCCGAGGCGGTGCTGCGCCGCTGGCGTGGCCTCGTCGCGGGCATCGAGCCCGCGCCGAGGCCCGCGCCCGCCGTCGTCGCCGCGCTGGCCGACGACCTCAACGCCGCGGGCGCGATCGCCGGCCTGCACGCGCTGGCCGCGGCCGGGGATGGGCCGGGGCTTCTGGCCTCGGCGCGGCTGATGGGGTTGCTCGAGGCCGGGCAGGGGGGCTGGGCGGTGTCCGGCCCCGATCCGGCGGTGGCGGCGCGGGTGGAGCGGCTGCTGGCCGCCCGGGCCGCGGCGCGCGCGGCGAGGGACTGGGCGCGGGCCGACCGGCTGCGGCAGGGCATCGCCGCCGCGGGGGTGGTGGTGCGCGACAGCGCCGCGGGGACCGACTGGAGCCTTGGCCCCGACTTCGACCCCAGGGCGCTGGAGGCGCTGGAATGACGCCGCGCGCGGGCGACGGCCGGGGGGCGTGATGGTCCGCGAACGGCTGTTTCTGTACGACACCACGCTGCGCGACGGCCAGCAGACCCAGGGCGTGCAGTTCTCGGCGGCCGAGAAGCGGGCCATCGCCGCCATGCTCGATGCGCTGGGGGTGGACTACATCGAGGGCGGCTGGCCCGGCGCCAACCCCACCGACAGCGAGTTCTTCGCCCGCCCCCCGCAGACCCGCGCCACGCTGACGGCCTTCGGGATGACGCGGCGCGCGGGACGTTCCGCCTCCAACGACGACGGGCTGGCGGCGGTGCTGAACGCGGGCAGCCGGGCCGTCTGCCTGGTGGGCAAGGCGCATCCCTTCCATGTGACCGAGGCGCTGGGCATCGGGCTGGACGACAACCTCGAGAGCATCCGCGCCTCGGTCGCGCATGTCGTGGCCCAGGGGCGCGAGGCGATCTTCGACGCCGAGCATGTCTTCGACGGCTGGCGCGCGGATGCGGGCTATGCGCTGGCCTGCCTCGCGGCCGCGCTCGAGGCCGGGGCGCGCTGGGTGGTGCTGTGCGACACCAACGGCGGCACGCTTCCGGCCGAGATCGGGGCGGTGACGGCGGCGGCGATCGCGGCGGGCATCCCCGGCGCGCGCCTGGGCATCCACTGCCACGACGACACCGGCACGGCGGTGGCGGGCAGCCTGGCGGCGGTCGAGGCCGGGGCGCGGCAGGTGCAGGGCACGCTGAACGGGCTGGGAGAGCGCTGCGGCAACGCGAACCTGACCACGCTGATCCCGACGCTGCTGCTGAAACAGCCCTGGGCCGGCCGCTTCGCCACCGGCGTCACGCCCGAGGCGCTGGCGGGGCTGACGCGCATCTCGCGCCGGCTGGACGACATCCTGAACCGCGTGCCGAACCGCGCCGCGCCTTACGTCGGCGCCTCGGCCTTTGCCCACAAGGCCGGGCTGCATGCCAGCGCCATCCTGAAGAACCCCGCGACCTACGAGCATGTCGCCCCTGAAGCGGTGGGCAACGTCCGGGTCATCCCGATGTCGAACCAGGCGGGGCAGGCCAACCTGCGGGCACGGCTGGCCGAGATGGGGCTGGCGGTGGCGCCGGGCGACCCCGCGCTCGCGCGCATCCTCGACCGGGTGAAGGCGCGCGAGGACGAGGGCTATGCCTACGACACCGCGCAAGCCTCGTTCGAGCTGGTGGCGCGGGCCGAACTGGGCCTCTTGCCCGACTTCTTCGAGGTCAAGCGCTACCGCGTCACGGTCGAGCGGCGGAAGAACAAGTACAACCGCATGGTCAGCCTGTCCGAGGCGGTGGTGGTGGTCAAGATCGGCGGGCGCAAGGTGCTGTCGGTGAGCGAGAGCATGGACGAGGCGGGGCGCGACCGCGGGCCGGTGAACGCGCTGGCCAAGGCGCTGGCCAAGGACCTCGGGCCCTACCAGCGGTTCATTGCGGACATGAAGCTGGTCGACTTCAAGGTGCGCATCACCCAGGGGGGCACCGAGGCGGTGACCCGCGTGATCATCGACAGCGAGGACGGCGCGGGGCGGCGCTGGTCGACCGTCGGCGTCTCGGCCAACATCGTCGATGCCTCGTTCGAGGCGCTGCTCGATGCCATCGTCTGGAAGCTTGTCCGCGACGGGGCCGAGGCCGAGCCGGTGGCGGCGGAATGATCCGGGGCAGGCCGCGCGCGCCTTGCCTCCGGGCGCGTCCGGCCGGGCAGGCGGCGGCGCCGGCGCGGCCCGGGGGCGGGGCATGAGCCTCGAGGCCTGCGCCGAGCGGGTGCGGCGGGGCGACCCCGACCGGTTTCTGGCCACGCTCGCCGCCCCGCCGGCGGGGCGCGCGCGGCTTTGGCCGCTGTATGCCTTCAACCTCGAGCTCGCCCGCGCCGCCTGGGTCTCGGCCGAGCCCGCCATCGGCGAGATGCGGCTGCAGTGGTGGCGCGAGGCGGTCGCGGCCGCGGCCGGGGGCGAGACCCGCGCGCATGAGGTCGCGGCGCCGCTGGCCGGGCTGATCCGCACGGCGGGGCTGCCGGTGGCGTTGCTCGATGCCATGGCCGTGGCGCGGCGGCGCGAGGTGTGGCGCGAGGGCTTCGCCGATCCCGATGCGCTGGCCGCCCATCTCGAGGCGACGGCGGGCACCCTGATGTGGCTGGCCGCGCTGGCGCTCGGGGCGCCCGCGGCGGCCGAGCCGGCGGTGCGCGACTTCGCCTTCGGCGCGGGGCTCGCGGCCTGGCTGCGCGCGGTGCCGACGCTTTCGGCCCGCGGCGTGCCGGCCCTGCCCGACGACCGGCCCGAGGCGGTCGCGGCGCTGGCGCGCGCGGGGCTCGCGCGGATCGCCCGCGCCCGCGCCGCGCGCCGGACGGTGCCGGCCGCCGCCACGCCCGCGCTGCTGGCGGGCTGGCAGGCGCCCGGGCTGCTGGCCCTCGCCGCGGCGCAACCGGCGCGGGTGGCCGAGGGGCGGCTTGCCCTGCCCGAGATCCGGCGGCGCGGCATTCTGGCCCTGCGCGCCGCGACCGGGCGGTGGTAGGCCCGCCCGGGCGCGGACATCCGCCGCCCCGTCCCGTTCTGCGCGGCGTCCGCGCCCTTGTCCCGCAGCGCCCCGCCCGCAGGCGGCGGCGGGGCGGGCGGGCTGCAGCCCCGCCCGGGCCCCGGCGGGGGCGCGCATCACCTCGGCCAGCACGGCCAGTCCGGCGGCAAAGTCGTCCCGGTCTATCGCCTCGGCCTCGACCAGGCGGCGCGCCGGGGCAGGGCGATGGGCGAACACCAGTTCGGCGACCGACTGGACCTGGGCCTCGGGCGTGCAGACCACCGGCCGCCCGATCCGGTCGGCGGCGGCAAGGTCGATGCGGTCGAGCCCGGTGCCGTGGTTGCCCAGCACGCACCGCGCGCCGGCGGCTGCCATCGCCACGGCATCGCAGCCGGCGTTGCGGGCGATCGCCGCGACGCAGCCGCCGATCTCGGCCGCGACGGCGGCCATGCCGGCGGCGCTGGCCGCGACGGGGGTCAGGCCCGCGGCCCGCGGCAGGGCAAGCCCGTCGGGGTGGATCGGCCGGACGATCAGGCATTTCGTCGCGGCCCGCCTGCCGTGCGGTGCCGGCCTGCGCGCGGGGCGGAGAGCTGCGGCGCGCTGTCCAAGGTCGTCCCGTCCTCCCGTCCTCCCGTCCTCCCCGGCGTTCGCCCGGCCCGGCGCGGCGGCCCCGGCGCTGCGTGTCCGGTGCGGCGGGCCGCTGTTGCAAGGCCGGCCCCGGACGCCACGAAAGCCGTTTCCCGGGCCCCGGGGCAAGCCGCGCCGGTGCCTGCGGTGCGCCGATGCGCGCGCGGTCGCGTGGAGATCGGCCGGATCATGCGGCCGGCGCCGGGAGGTGCGCCGATGCGCGCGGTCGCGTGCCTTGCAGGCGGCTCCGCAACCGTCGGGGTCACCGCCGGACGCGAGACGGCCGATGGCCCGGCGAGGCTGCCGGCGGGCAACCGGCGGCATCGCGCCGGCGCGGATCGTCGCTTGCGGCGGCGCCGGTCCGCGCGCTGCCGCCCCGCCGCAACGTCCGGCGGGGTCGGCCGGCCGCGCGGTTTCCGGCCGCCGTGGGTGCCCGGCCCGCCCCCGCGCGCACCGCAACGCCGCCAGTCGCCGCCGCGGGGGTTTGGACAAAGCCCCCATGCCGGGCTAGAACCGCCCAAAGAGCAGGAGTTCCGCCCATGGCCCCCCGCGACCTGACCATCCCCGAACAGCGCCACCCCGAGAAGGCGCACCGGCCCGAGACGCCGCGGCTGCCCAAGCCCGGCTGGATTCGGGTGAAGGCCCCGACCTCGGAGGGCTACCGCGCCACCCGTGCGATCATCCGCGAAAACCGCCTGACCACGGTGTGCGAGGAGGCGGGCTGCCCCAACGTCGGCGAATGCTGGGCCCAGGGGCACGCGACGATGATGATCATGGGCGAGGTCTGCACCCGCGGCTGCACCTTCTGCAACGTCGCCACCGGCCGGCCGCAGGCGCTGGACGCCTTCGAGCCCGGCCGCGTCGCCGCCGCGGTGGCGAAACTCGGGCTGGCCCATGTCGTGATCACCAGCGTCGATCGCGACGATCTGGCCGACGGCGGCGCCGAGCATTTCGCCCAGACCATCCGCGCCATCCGCCACCGCGCGCCCGGCACCACGATCGAGGTGCTGACGCCCGATTTCCTGCGCTGCCCGCCCGCGGCGCTGGAAACCGTGGTGGCGGCGCGGCCGGACGTGTTCAACCACAACCTCGAGACGGTGCCGGGCCTCTACCCCGAGGTGCGCCCGGGCGCGCGCTACTTCCACTCGCTGCGCCTTCTGCAGCGGGTGAAGGAGCTCGACCCGGGCATGTTCACCAAGTCGGGCATCATGGTGGGCCTGGGCGAGACGCGGCAGGCCGTGCTGCAGGTGATGGACGACCTGCGCGCGGCGGAGGTGGATTTCCTGACCATCGGGCAATATCTGCAGCCGACGCCGCGGCACCACGCGGTCGCCCGCTTCGTGCCGCCCGACGAGTTCGCGGCCTACGAGACGGCGGCCCGCGGCAAGGGGTTCCTCATGGTCTCGGCAACGCCGCTCACGCGGTCGTCCTACCATGCGGGCGAGGATTTCGCGCGGCTGCGCGCGGCGCGGGCAGAGCGGCTGGCCCGGGGCTGAAACCGCCCGTTCCGCCCTTGCGTTGTCCCCGGCGGCGGCTATCGTTGCGCGCCGACGCCAGAACAGCACCAGGGAGACGACGATGACCCAGACGCTCGCCCAGCTTTGCCGGGCCGCCGCGGCGCTGGCCGCCGCGGCGCTGCTCGCGCTGCCCGCCGCCGCGCAGGAACGCACCCCGATGGACCCCCGCCTGCACACCCCCGGCAAGCTGACCGTGGGCACGGGCGACCCGGTCTATCCGCCGTGGATGCTGCACAACGACCCCGCGCGCGGCGAGGGGTTCGAGAACGGCCTCGTCTATGCGCTCGCGGCCGAGATGGGCTTTGCGCCCGAGGATGTCGTCTGGGTCGGGCAGACCTTCGACCAGGCCATCGCGCCGGGGGCCAAGCCCTACGACTTCGCCATCCAGCAGATCTCGGTGACCGAGCCGCGCAAGCAGATCGTCACCTTCTCGCAGGTCTATTTCCAGCCCGACAAGGCGGTGGTGGCGTTGCCCGGCAGCCCGGTGGAGGGCGCCACAAGCTTTGCCGAGCTGCGCGCGGCGCGCTGGGGCGCGGTGATCGGCACGACCGACCTTGCCTATCTGGAAAACATCCTCGGCATCCAGAACGCCGCCGTCTATGACGACCAGGTGGGCGTCTTCCAGGCGATGGCCGCGCGCCAGATCGACGCCACCGTGGTGGCGCTGCCGACCGCACTCTACGTCACCGCCGTGCAGGTGCCCGAGGCGAAGATCGTGGCGCTGCTGCCGCCCGATGCCGACGACCGCGGCCACGGCCTGCTGTTCCAGTTCGGCAACCCGCTGGTGGCATGGGTGGACGAAGCGCTGTCGGCGGTGATCGCCCGCGGCACGGTGGAAGAGCTCAAGGCGAAATACCTCGTCGCCGACCCGGACCTGCCGATCATCCGGCAATGAGCCTGCGCCCCGACGCGGACGCGGGCGGCGCCCCGGCGCGCCGCCCCTTGCCGCCGCGCCGGCGCCGGGGGGGCTGGCGCGCCGCGGTCGTGCCGGGCGTCATCAGCCTGGCCAGCCTGGCGGCGGTGTTCGGCGCGCTCGGCTGGTGGATCGGCTCGGCCGAGCAGTGGCCGCGGATCCGGCTGCAGTTCTTCAACCTCGAGGCGATGCAGGCGTCCTTTCCGCGCGTGCTGCAGGGGTTCTGGGTGTCGATGCGCATCTGGGTCACCGCGCTTGTCTTCATCGCGCTCTGGGCGCTGGTGCTGGCGGTCCTGCGGTCGCTGCGGGCGCCGTGGTTCCTGCCCTTCCGGCTGATGGTGGTGATCTACATCGACATCTTCCGCGGCATCCCGGCGCTCCTTCTGGTGCTGCTGTTCGGCTTCGGCATTCCGGCGCTGAACCTGCCGGGCCTGCCCAACTCGGGCCTGTTCTGGGGCACGGTGGCGATGGTGGTGTGCTATTCGGCCTATGTGGCCGAGATCTACCGCTCGGGCATCGACGCGGTGCACGAGGGGCAGTGGGCCGCGGCCAAGGCGCTGGGCCTGTCGGAGTGGCAGACGATGCTTTACGCCATCCTGCCGCAAGCGTTGCGCAACGTGCTGCCGGCCTTGATGAACATCGTGGTGGCGTTGCAGAAGGACGTGGCGCTGCTGTCGGTGATCGGGGTGCGCGACGCGGTGCGCGAGGCGCAGATCTACACCGCGCAGACGTTCAACTATTCCTCCCTCATCGTCGCCGCCGGGCTGTTCATGCTGGCGACGATCCCGATGGCGCGGCTGGCCGACTGGGTGACGCGGGCCGACCGGGCGCGGCGGCTGCAGGGGGCGGGCTAGGGTGGCCGAGCGCATCCGGCTCGAGGGCGTCGGCAAGTCCTTCGCCGGCCGGCGGGTGCTGGACGCCGTGGACCTGTCGGTGGCCGCGCACGAGGTGGTCTGCCTGATCGGCGCCTCGGGCTCGGGCAAGTCCACGCTGCTGCGCTGCATCAACCGGCTGGTCGAGGCCGACGAGGGGCGCATCCTGCTCGACGGCGAACCGGTGGACGGCCCCGCCTTCGGCCGGACGGGGTTGCAGCGGCGCATCGGCATCGTCTTCCAGTCCTACAACCTCTTTCCCCACATGACGGTGCTGGGCAACGTCACGCTCGCGCCGCGCCGGGTGCACGGGGTGCCGCGGGCCGAGGCCGAGGCGACGGCGCATCGCCTGCTCGCCGAGTTCGGGATGGCCGAGTTCGCGGGCAGCTACCCCGAGCGGCTGTCGGGCGGCCAGCAGCAGCGCGTGGCGATCGTGCGGGCGCTGGCGACGGGGCCCGACGTTCTGCTTCTGGACGAGGTGACCGCGGCGCTCGACCCCGAGCTGATCGGCGAGGTGCTGCGGATCGTGCGGGGGCTGAAGGACGCCGGCATGACGATGGTCGTCGTCACCCACGAGATGGGCTTCGCCCGCGACGTGGCCGACCGGGTGTGCTTTCTGGACGCCGGGCGCATCGTCGAATCCGGCCCGCCCGCGGCGCTGTTCGGCGCCCCCGAACATCCGCGCACGCGACGCTTCCTGCAGCGGATCATGGACGCGGGGCGGCTCTAGGCGGTGCGGCTGCGGCGCGGCTGCGACCGCCGGCGCTACTCGGCCGGGGCAAGCCGCTTGACATAGGCCGCGATGGCGGCGCGGTCGGCATCGGTCAGCATCGCCGTGCTCTTGACCACATCGGCCATGCTGCCGCCCGCCGTGTCGAACTCGGGCGTGAAGCCGGTCTGGAGATAGGCCGCGATCTCGGCCGCCGACCAGCGAAGCCTGGCCGGCGTGATGTTGGGGATCCGCCCCGGTCCGCTGGGGTTCGGCGCCCCCGCCATCCAGCGGCTGCGGTCGAGCCCGCCCAGCGCGTCGCGCGGGGTGTGGCATTCGGCGCAGTGGGTCAGCGCCTCGACCAGATAGCGCCCCTCGGTCTCCTGCGGCGTCAGGTCGCCGGAGAGCACCCAGGCGTCGTCGAGGTAGAGGTATTTCCAAACCCCCACCGCGCGGCGGATGCTGAAGGGAAAGGCGATCTCGTGCGGCTTGCTGGGCGTCTCGGCGGCGGGCAGGCCATCCATGAAGGCCTTGAGGTCGGCCACATCCTGCAGGCGCATCCGCACATAGCTGCCGTAGGGAAAGGCGGGGTAGTAATGCCGCCCGTCCGGCGCCACCCCGCGCAGCATCGCATTGCCGAACTCCGCCAGCGTCCAGCCGCCGATGCCCTGCGCCGGATCGGGCGAGATGTTGGGCGCCACGAAGGTGCCGAAGGCCGAGGCAAAGCGCCGGCCGCCGGCCAGCACCAGCCGTGCCTCGCCGGTGGCGCCCGGCGCGGCGTGGCAGCTGGCGCAGCCGGCAGCCCAGAAGATGCGCTCGCCGCGCGCCGCATCGCCCTGCAGCCCGGCGAAGGCGCGCGGCTCGAGCGGGCGGGGCGCCGTGACCCACCAGCCCGCCGCCGCAGCGGCTGCCCCGAGAAGCGCCAGAAGCGAGAGCACACGGCGCATCGGTCACTCCTTGGTCACGCCCAGCCCGGGGAATTGCCCGGGGACGACCTTGGCCGCGCCGCATCGCGGCGCGACCACCCAAGCCCCGACCGCCCCGGTCGCTCGGCGGCGCAAGGGGGCGCGGGCCGGCAGGCTCAGGGGGCGCGATAGGCCTGATGGCAGGCCGAGCAGGCCCCGCCGACCGCGCCCATGGCGCCGCGCAGCGCATCCAGGCCGTCGCCCGCCACCGCCGCCAGCGCGACCGTCGCGGCATGCAGCGCTTCGTGCTTGGCGGTGAAGTCGTCGAAGTTGGCCCAGATCGCCGGCAGCGCGCGGGTGCCCTCGACGGTGTCGTTGGCCGACCCCTCGGGCCACTGGAACATCCGCGACAGCCCGGACAGGGCCACGAGGTTGTCGGCCGCCGCCTTGGCCGCGGCCGCGTCATAGGGGCGGTTGCCCTGCACCATGCCACCGACGACACCCGCATGGAAGGCGTAGAGCTGGAACTGCGCCTTGCGGGCGCGGATGGCGGCCTCGATGGCCGGATCGGCGGCGGCGGCGGTGACGCCGAGGGTCGCGGCCATCACGGCCGCAGCGGTGGCAAGGCGGACAAGCGCCATGGACAGGCTCCTTTCGGTGCGGGACAAAGCTGTTCGCCGAATGATCATAACATGCAGATGTAACCGGTCAAACGCGGCTTTCGTGCGAAGATGCGCAATATCCCGCAGCGTCAGAAGGCGGGCGCGCGGCCGCGCACATCGCCCTGGGGTGTCAGCCAGTCGGGCCAGCCGAGGAACAGCTCGATTCCCGCCAGAACGAGGCAGGCCGCGATGACGCCGAGGATGAGCATCGCGCGTTCCGGCGAGGGGGGATGGCGGATCCAACGGGTGATCCGCAGCAGGACAAGCAGGTTCATGGCGCGCCCTGGTCCAGAAACCGCACCTTCCCGATATAGGGCAGGTTGCGGTTGCGCTGGGCGAAGTCGATGCCGTAGCCGACCACGAAGGCGTCGCAAATCTCGAAGCCTGTCCAGGTGGCGCGGATGTCCACCTCGCGCCGCGACGGCTTGTCGAGCAGCGCGCAGACCTCCAGCCGCTTGGGCCCGCGCGCCAGCAGCAGGGTGCGGACGTGCTGCAACGTGTGGCCGGTGTCCACGATGTCCTCGACCACGAGCACGTCGCGCCCCGCGATTTCGCCGCGCAGGTCCTTGAGGATGCGCACCTCGCGCGAGGACTCCGTGGCGTTGCCGTAGGACGAGGCCTCGAGGAAATCGACCTCCACCGGCAGGTCGAGCTCGCGCACCAGATCGGCGATGAAGATGAACGATCCGCGCAAGAGGCCCACGACCACCAGCTTGTCGGTGCCCGCGAAGGCCGCCGTGATCGCGCGCGCCAGCGCCTCGACGCGGGCCGCGATGGTCTTGGCCGAGATCATCGGCTCGATGACATAGGGTCGCTCTGCCATGGCCCGCCCTTGATTTCCCGGCCGCAGTCTACGACATCCGCGCGCACTGTCACGCCGATGCCGGAGCCCGCCCCCCTCATGCCGACCCATTCCGAGACGCGCAAGCTGCCGTGGTCGGCGGACGAGATGTATGCGCTGGTGGCCGATGTCGCCGCCTACCCCGAGTTCCTGCCCTGGACCGCCGCCGCGCGCATCCGCTCGCGCCGGCCGATCGCGGACGGCGAGGTGATGGAGGCCGACCTCGTCATCTCGTTCAGGGTGTTCCGCGAACGCTTCGGCAGCCGGGTGACGCTGCGTCCGGGGATCCGGCGGATCGATACCGACTATCTCGACGGGCCCTTCCGCTATCTGAAATCGCACTGGACCTTCGCGCCCCTGCCGGAGGGCGGCTGCGAGGTGGGCTTCTTCGTCGATTTCGAGTTCCGCACCCCGATCCTGCAGCGGATCATCGGGCTGGTGTTCCACGAGGCGATGCAGCGCGTGGTGCGCGCCTTCGAACAGCGCGCCGCGGCGCTTTACGGCCCGCGCCCGGTGCCGGCCTGAGGCAGGGCGGACGCGAGCAGCCCCAGCGCATGGGCGACGCTCGCCGCCCGCACCGCATCGCGGCCGAGGGCGCCGAAGTCCACCGTCCCGGCCACGGGCGCCGCGCCGGGCCGGGCAAGGGCGAAGCAGACCCGCCCCTCGGGCTTCACCCCCGAGCCGCCGGGCCCGGCGATGCCCGTGATCGCGACGGCCAGGGTCGCGGCCGAGCGGGCCAGCGCCCCCGCGGCCATCTCGGCCGCCACCGCCTCGGACACCGCGCCATGGGCGGCCAGCGTGACGGCGGCGACCCCCAGCATCTCGCGCTTGGCGGCGTTGGAGTAGGTGACAAAGCCGCGGTCGAACACCGCCGAGGCGCCGGGCACGGCCGTGATCGCCGCCGCCAGCAGCCCGCCGGTGCAGCTTTCGGCCACCGCCAGGGTCGCCCCCGCCGCCCGCGCCCGCGCCACCAGCTCGGCCGCCGCGCTCATCGCATCACGACCCCGTGGGCCAGGGCCGCGCCCGCCGCCACCGCCAGCGCTGCGGCGATGCCCGCGAGCAGGTCGTCCAGCATCACCCCCAGCGCGTCGCGCCGCCGGTCGGCGCGGCCGATGATCCAGGGCTTCCAGACATCGAACAGGCGGAACATCAGGAAGGCCCCCACCCAGCCCGGCCATGGAAACAGCCAGGGGTCGGCGCCGGCGTGCCAGAGGCCGGCCGACAGCGGCCACAGCGCCAGCCACTGGCCCGCAACCTCGTCGATCACGATCTCGGGGCGGTCGGGGTCGGCATCCCCTGCGGTCAGGCGTGCGACCGCCCACAGGCCGAGGGCGAAGACCGCCACCGTCGCTGTGGCAAGCAGGGGAAACCCGCCCAGCCCGTGCAGCCCCCAGGCAAGCGGGATCGCCGCGGCCGAGGCCCAGCTTCCCGGGGCAGGCCGCAAGAGGCCCACATGGCCGAAGGTGGCGACAAGCCGGATCATCCCGCCACCAGCGTCGCGGTGGCCAGCGCGGCGATCCCCTCCTCGCGCCCGGTGAAGCCCAGCCGCTCGCTCGTGGTGGCCTTCACGCTCACGCGGTCGGCCGCGATGCCCAGGATGCGCGCCAGTTCGGCCCGCATCGCCTCGGCATGGGGGGCGATCTTCGGCCGCTCGCACAGCAACGTCACATCGGCGCTCGTGATGGCAAAGCCGCGCGCCCGGGCGCGGCCGGCGGCATGGGCCAGGAAGACGGACGAGGCCGCACCCTTCCACTGCGGATCGGAGGGCGGGAAATGCCGGCCGATGTCGCCCTCGGCCAGCGCGCCGTAGATCGCATCGGTCAGCGCATGCATCCCCACGTCGGCATCCGAATGCCCCTCGAGCCCGCGCGGGAAGGGAATGCGCACGCCGCACAGCCAGACCGCCTCGCCCGGCGCGAAGCGGTGCACGTCGACGCCGTTGCCGCAGCGGATGTCCATCGCCCTCCCCTCGGCCCCGGCAAGAAGCTGCGCCGCGCGGGCGAAATCCTCCGGGTGGGTGATCTTGAGGTTGGTCTCGTCGCCCGCGACGATGGCCACGTCAAGGCCCGCCGCGCGGGCCACCGCGACATCGTCGTCGGCCGCGCCCGCATGGGCGCGGTGCGCGGCCAGGATCGGGGCGAAGCGGAAGCCTTGCGGGGTTTGCGCCCGGTAGAGACCCTCGCGCGCCAGCGTCCCCGCCACCCGTCCGTCGATTCCGCGCCAGAGCGCATCGGTCACCGCGAGCGCCGGGGCGGCGGCGGGGGCATGCGCCAGCGCGGCGATCACGCGGTCGATCACCGCGGGGGGCAGCAGCGGCCGGGCGCCATCGTGGATCAGCACCCGGGCCGGAGGCTCGGCCGCCAGCGCCTCGAGCGCCGCGCGCACCGAGGCCGCCCGCGTCGCCCCGCCCGCCACCGCCGCGACGCGGCCGCCGAGCAGCGGCGCCGCCCGGGCCATCTCGTCGGGGTGCAGCACCAGAAGGATGCGGCCGATGCCGGGATGGTCGCGCACCGCTGCCAGCGCCCGGGCCAGCACCGGCCGGCCCGAGAGCGGCTGCCACTGCTTGGGCACATCCCCGCCGGCCCGGGTGCCCCGCCCCGCGGCGAGGATGACCGCCGCCGTCTCCGCTGCCTGCTGCAAGCCCGATCGCTCCTGGTCCCGTTGGCTGCACGCCCTATGCCACCCTCCGCGCACCCTGTTCAAGCGGGTGGCGCCCCGCCGGCGCCGCCGCGCGGCCAGGCACCGCGCGGCGCCGGCCGGCCGCGCTTGGGCCAGGAAGGCGGCGATGCCGCCTGCCGATGCCCGAATTTCGGGCAGTTCGCCGAGGCTGCGTGCCTCCGCCCCGTCCGCCGGTTTGCTTTCGGATCGCGACGCGCTTACCTCAAGTCGGGCGCACAAGGATTGGGCAGTTGGCCAATATCGTGGCATCGGCACGCGGACATCCGGGCGGATCGGGACAGGCCATTGCCCGATGCGGGGTGCCGGCGGCCGGGGCGGGGGTGCAGCGGGGATGAGCGGGGTTCCGGCGACCGGGGTGATCTGGAATGCGCTGCCGATGCCCGCGCTCCTGATCGACCGGCACGATTGCATCGCCGAGGCGAACCCCGCGGCCGAGCAGTTCTTCAATGCCTCGGCGAAGGCCCTGCGCGGCCAGCCGGTGCTGGACCGCCTGGTGATCGACGCGCCGATGGAGGACGCCCTGACCCGGGTGCGGGAAAGGCGGTCGGTGGTGGTCATCAACGATGCCGATGTGGGCACCGGCGACCGGCCGCCGCAGCCCTGCACCCTTCAGGTCGCTGCCCTGCACGACCATCCCGCGGTGGTGATGCTGCTGATCCAGCCGCGCGAGATCGCCGACCGTCTGGGCCGATCGCAGGTGGTCACCACGGCGGCGCGCTCGGCCGTCGGGATGGCCGAGATGCTCGCGCACGAGATCAAGAACCCGCTCGCCGGGATCGCGGGCGCCGCGCAGCTTCTGTCGATGAACCTGTCGGCCGCCGACCGCGAGCTGACCGACCTGATCGTCGAGGAGACCCGCCGGATCGTCAAGCTGCTCGAGCAGGTCGAGCAGTTCGGCAACCTGCGCCCGCCCCAGCGCGAGGCGGTCAACGTCCACGACCTGCTCGACCGCGCCCGCCGCTCGGCCCGGGTGGGCTTTGCCGCGCACATGCAGATCGTGGACGACTACGACCCCTCGCTGCCGGCGGTCTGGGCCGACCCCGACCAGCTGCTGCAGGTCTTCCTGAACCTTCTGAAGAACGCCGCCGAAGCCGCGGGGCCCGAGGGCGGAACGATCCGGCTTCGCAGCTTCTACGAGCCTGCCCTGCGGCTGCGGCGCAAGGACGGCACGGGCCTGCCGCTGCCGGTGCAGGTCGAGGTCATCGACAATGGCCCCGGCATTCCCCCGGCGATCGCCTCGCAGATCTTCGAGCCCTTCGTCTCGGGCCGCGAGAACGGCACCGGCCTCGGCCTCGCGCTGGTATCCAAGATCGTGTCCGAGAACGGCGGATGGATCGCCGCGGACAGCGTTCCGGGACGGACGGTGTTCCGCCTGTCGCTGCCTGTTGCCCCGAAACCGATGGAGGAGAGTTGATGGACGGCACGGTTCTGGTGGCCGACGACGACCGGACGATCCGCACGGTGCTGACCCAGGCGCTGACGCGGGCGGGCTGCAAGGTGCATGCCACCTCGTCGCTGACCACGCTGATGCGCTGGGTCGAGGAGGGCAGGGGCGACCTTGTCATCTCGGACGTCGTCATGCCCGACGGCAACGGGCTCGAGATGCTGCCCAAGATCGGAAAGGAGCGGCCGGGGCTGCCGGTGATCGTCATCTCGGCGCAGAACACCATCATGACGGCGATCCAGGCCGCCGAGGCCCAGGCCTTCGACTATCTGCCCAAGCCCTTCGATCTGCCCGACCTGATGAAGCGCGCTGCCCGCGCGCTGGACCGGCGCCGCCGCGGCCCGGCCCCGAGGACCCCCGATCCGCGCCCGATCGAGGGCGACGATCTGCCGCTCGTCGGGCGCACGCCGGCCATGCAGGCGCTCTACCGGCTGGTGGCGCGGGTGATGAACAGCGACCTTCCGGTGCTGATCGTGGGCGAATCGGGCACCGGCAAGTCGCTGATCGCGCGCGCGATCCACGATTTCTCGGACCGCCGGGCGCGGCCCTTCACGGTCGCCGGGCTGCCCGAGCTCGAGGGCAGCGACGGCGCCGCCGCGGTGATGGCGCGGGCGCGCGGCGGGTCGGTGGTGCTCGACGAGGTGGGCGACTTCCCCGAGGAGATGCAGGCGCGCATCGTGCGCGTGCTCGACGGGCTCGGCCCCTCGGCCCCGCGCATCCTTGCCACCGCCCAGACCGATCCGGTCCGCGGGATCGAGGCGGGCCGCTTCCGCCAGGACCTCTACTATCGCCTGGCCGGCGTGACGATCGTCGTGCCCCCCCTGCGCGAGCGGGTCGATGACATCCCCGTGCTGGCCGACCATTTCCTTGCCCGGGCCGAACGCGAGGGCGGGCCGGCGCGCCGCCTTTCGCCCGAAGCCCGCGAGCTGATGCGCGCCCATCCCTGGCCGGGCAACGTCCGCCAGCTTGCCAACGCGATCCGCCGCCTCGTCGTGACCAGCGCCTCCGAGGACATCTCGCGCGCCGAGGTCGAGGCGGTTCTGGGCACCCAGCCGGCGGCCGAACCCGCGCGCGGCGGCGGCGGGCCGACCGAAAAGCTGTCCGCTTCGGTCGCGCGACATGTGAAGCGGTATTTCGACCTGCACGGCGGATCGTTGCCGCCGGCGGGGCTGTACCAGCGCATCCTGCGCGAGGTAGAGCTGCCGCTGATCGAGATCGCGCTGGATGCCACATCCGGCAACCAGGCCAAATGTGCCGAGCTTCTCGGCATCAACCGCAATACCTTGCGCAAGAAGATCACCGACCTCGATATTCGCGTGACACGCCGCCGCAAGTTGATGTAAAGTTGCCACAGTGCCGTGCCGCACGGCGACACCCTGCAAACGGCGGGGGCCGGCGGCCGGCAGGGGTGGCGGCTGGTGTCTGCTGCCGGGGTGCGGGGTTCTCGGGTGCAGGCAGAGATGCGGGGCGTGGGCTGGGACCGGCTGGTGCGGTTGCGCCGGCAGCGCCGGGTGCAGAACGCGGCGACCATCGGCCTTGTGGTGCTCGGCCCGCTGCTGGTGGGCGCGACGCTGCTGGCGCTCGGCCCGTTCAACCGCGGCGCCTCCTCGCCCGCGCTGCGGCTGGTGCTGCTGGCCGATTTCGTCTACATCCTGATCGTTGCGTCGCTCGTTCTGGCGCGCATCCTGCGGATGGTGGCCGACCGCCGCCGCCGCTCGGCCGGGTCGCGGCTGCATCTGCGGCTGACCGGGGTGTTCGCCGGGATGGCGCTGATCCCGGCGGTGCTGGTGGCGGTGTTCGCGGGGCTTACCGTCAACGTCGGCCTCGAGGGCTGGTTCTCGGACCGGGTGCGCAACGTGGTGGGCGCCTCGCTGGCGGCCGCGCAGGCCTACGAGGACGAGCACCGCCGCGACCTGATCCAGGACGCCGAGGCGCTGGCAGCCTATCTCAACCTTGCACGGCAGGCGACCTTCCTGCTCGACGACGGGGCGCTGCGGCAGATCCTGTCCCAGGGGCAGGCGCAGATCCAGCGCGGGCTGCGCGAGGCCTTCGTCATCGACGGCGGCGGGGCGATCCGGGCGCGCGGCGACCGCTCCTATCTGTTCGACTTCGAGGCGCCCTCGGCCGACGCGATCGCCCGCGCCAGGGCCGGCGAGACGGTGGTGATCCAGGACTGGGACGCCAACGAGTTCCGCGCGCTCGTCAACCTCGACGCCTATGTCGACCGGCTGCTCTACGTCTCGCGCACCGTGGACGGCGCGATCCTGTCGCTGCTCGACGAGACGCGCGAGAGCGTGCGCCTCTACCAGCAGCTCGAGCGCGACCGCGGCCGGGTGCTGTTCGAGTTCGGGCTGCTCTACCTGGGCTTCGCGCTGATCCTGGTGCTGGCCGCCACCTGGCTTGGCCTGTGGTTTGCCGAACGGCTGTCGCGCCCCGTGGGCCGGCTGGCCGCGGCGGCGCAGCGGGTGGGCGAGGGCGACCTTGCGGTGCAGGTGGTCGAGGAGGAGGGCGACGACGAGATCGCGACGCTGGGGCGCGTGTTCAACCAGATGACCCGCCAGCTCAAGGTCCAGCGCGATGCGCTGGTCGCGACCAACCGCGCGACCGAGGCGCAGCGGCGGCTGTTCGATTCGGTGCTGTCCTCGGTCACCGCGGGGGTGGTGGGGCTCGATGCCGAGGGGCGGGTCGAGTTCCTCAACCCCTCGGCGGTGCGGCTGGTCGAGCTCGACCCCGCGCGCGACCACGGCCGCCCGCTGGCGCTGGCAGTGCCCGAGTTCGCCGCGCTGTTCGACGCCCTGCGGGCGGGGCCGGGCAGCGTCGTGCAGGGCGAGGTGCGGCTGACCCGGCGCGGGCGGCTCGAAAGCCTGCTGGTGCGGATGGCCGAGCGGCGCGGCGAGGGCGGGCGGCTCGAGGGGCATGTCGTCGTCTTCGACGACGTGACCGAGCTGGTCAGCGCCCAGCGCATGGCCGCCTGGGGCGATGTCGCGCGCCGCATCGCCCACGAGATCAAGAACCCGCTCACCCCGATCCAGCTGTCGGCCGAGCGGATCCGGCGCAAGTTCCGCCCGCTGGTGGGCGCGGCGGCGGCCGAGCTTGAGCAGATGACCGACGTGATCGTGCGCCAGACCGGCGATCTGCGGCGGATCGTGGACGAGTTCTCGCGCTTCGCCCGGATGCCCGAGCCCGAGCGCCGCAGCGAGGACATCGGGCGCCTGATCCGCGACGCCCTGACGCTGCAGGAGGGCGTCCTGCCCGGGTTGCGGCTGCTGGCCGATCTGCCCGACGAGCCGCTGATTCTGCAGGTCGATCCGACGATGATCGGCCAGGCGCTCACGAACCTCATCAAGAACGCCGCGGAGGCCATCGAGACCTTGCAGGAAAAGGGCGCGCCCGAGGGGCATGTGCCGGAGATCCGGCTGAGCCTGGCGGTCGAGGGGCCCTGGGCGGTGATCCGCATCGCCGACAACGGCATCGGCCTGCCCGAAGACCGGGCGCGGCTGTTCGAGCCCTATGTCACGACGCGGGCCAAGGGCACCGGGCTCGGCCTGCCCATCGTCAAGAAGATCATCGAGGAGCACGGCGGCACGCTGACCCTGGCCGACGCCGCCCCCTTCGCGCCGGGCGCCCGGGGGGGGGCGGTGGCCGAGATCCGCCTGCCGATCGACCCCGCGGCGGCGGGTCGGGCGCGGCGGCCGGCGGCGCGGCAGGCGGCACAGTGACGGCGCAAAAGGGCGGGCCGAAACGCGGCCGCGGGAGGCAGGGAGACGACGGCATGAGCGACATCCTGATCGTGGACGACGAGCGCGACATCCGCGAACTGATCGGCGACATCCTGCGCGACGAGGGCTATGCGACGCGCCTTGCCTGCAATTCCGACGAGTGCATGGCGGCGATCGACGCCGAGCCCCCGGCGCTGATCATCCTCGACATCTGGCTCAAGGACAGCCGGATGGACGGCATCGACATCCTCAAGGCCGTCCGGCGCGACAACCCCGATGTGCCCGTGGTCATCATCTCGGGCCACGGCAACATCGAGATCGCGGTCGCTGCGATCAAGCAGGGGGCCTACGACTTCATCGAGAAGCCCTTCAACATCGACCAGCTGCTGGTGGTGATCGCGCGCGCGATGGAAACGGCGCGGCTGCGGCGCGAGAACCAGGCGCTGCGCCGGCGCGAGCTTGCCTCGGCCGAGATGGTGGGCAGCTCGCCTGCCTTCCGCGCCCTGAAGGCGCAGCTCGACAAGGTGACGAAGTCGAACGGCCGGGTGATGCTGACCGGGCCCTCGGGCGCCGGCAAGGAGATGGCGGCGCGCTACATCCACGCCCACTCACCCCGCGCGTCGGGGCCGTTCGTCACCGTCTCGTCGGCCTCGGTCGAGCCCGAGCGGATGGAGGCGGTGCTGTTCGGCCGCGAGACGCCCGAGCGGGGGGTCGAGCAGGGGCTGCTCGAGCAGGCGCACGGCGGGGTGATCTATTTCGACGAGGTGGCCGACATGCCGCCCGGGACGCAGTCGAAGATCTTGCGCGTGCTGGTCGAGCAGCAGTTCACCCGGGTCGGGGGCACCGCCAAGGTGCGGGTCGATCTGCGCGTGATCTCCTCCACCACCCGCGACCTGAAGGCCGAGATCGCGGCGGGCCGCTTCCGGCAGGAGCTGTACGACCGGCTGAACGTGGTGCCGGTGGCGGTGCCCTCGCTGGGCGAGCGGCGCGAGGACATCCCGGCGCTGGCCCGCCACTTCATCGAGGGGTTCAACCGCACGCAGGGCCTGCCGCTGCGGCCGCTGTCGGCCGAGGCCGAGGCGGTGCTGCAGACGATGGCCTGGCCGGGGAACGTGCGCCAGTTGCGCAACGTCGTCGAGCGCGCGCTGATCCTGGGCGAGGGCAGCGGGCCGATCGAGCCGCGCGAGGTGCGCGGCGAGCCCGAGCCGGCGGGCGAGGAGGGGCGCGTGGTACTGTCGGGCGGGCTTGCGACGCTGCCCCTGCGCGAGGCGCGCGAGCTGTTCGAGCGCGAATACCTGCTGACCCAGATCAACCGCTTCGGCGGCAACATCAGCCGCACCGCAAGCTTCGTGGGCATGGAACGCTCGGCGCTGCACCGCAAGCTCAAGTCGCTGGGGGTGATGGGCGGCAAGGCGGGCCTGCGGCTCGAGGCCGAGGCCGAGGCCGACTGACCGCCGCCCCCTCATGCCGCGCCGCGGCGCCCGCAGTTGACCGGTCGCGGCCTGCTGGCGTATGCAGGGCGCCCGGAGGGCTTCGCCGCCGGGCCGGAGCGGGGATGCTGGCATGAAGGTCATCGTCTGCGGCGCCGGGCAGGTCGGCTGGCAGATCGCCCGCCATCTCTCGGGCGAGAAGAACGACGTCACGATCGTCGACAACAACCCCGACCTGATCGCGCGGGCGATCGATGCGCTGGACGTGCAGGGCGTGACCGGCTTTGCCAGCTATCCCGACGTGCTGGAACGCGCCGGCGCGCGCGACGCCGACATGATCATCGCCGCGACCTATTCGGACGAGGTCAACATGGTCACCTGTCAGGTGGCCCATTCGGTGTTCGGGATCACCCGCAAGATCGCCCGGATCCGCGCCCAGAACTACCTCGGCGCCGCCACCGCCGACCTCTACCGGCGCGAGCACATGCCGATCGACGTCGTCATCAGCCCCGAGCGCGAGGTCGCCGAGGCCGCCTTGCAGCGGCTGGCGGCGCCCAGCGCCTTCGAGACGGTCAGCTTCGCGGGCGGGCGCGTGCAGCTTCTGGGGCTCGCGCTCGATGCCGACTGCCCCGTGCTCGACACGCCGCTGCGCCAGCTGACCGACCTGTTCTCGACCCTGCGCGCCATCGTGGTGGGCGTGCGCCGGGGCGGGCGGCTGTTCGCCCCCGACCCGGGCGACCAGCTGTTCGAGGGCGACCAGATCTATGTGCTGTCGGAAACCGGCGATGTGAACCGCACGCTGGAGATCTTCGGCAAGGGCGCGCGCAAGCAGGAGCGGGTGGTGATCGTCGGCGGCGGCAACGTCGGGCTGTCGGTGGCCCGGGCGCTGGAAGCGCGGCGCGACCGGGTGCGCGTGAAGGTGATCGAGCGCAACCGTGCCAAGGCCGAGCTTGCCGCCGACCGGCTGGAGCGCACCATCGTGCTGAACGGCGACGGGATGAACGCCGACATCCTGGCCGAGGCGAACGTCGGCCGCGCCGACGCGCTTCTGGCCGTGACCGACGACGACAAGACCAACCTTCTGGTCTCGGTCCGCGCCAAGGCGGCGGGCTGCCCGATGGCGATCGCGCTGATCAACGATCCCTCGCTCGCCTCGCTGATCGCACCGCTGGGCATCGACGCCTACATCAACCCGCGCGCGACCACCGTCTCGTCGATCCTGCGCCACATCCGCCACGGGCGGGTGCGCGCGATCTATTCGCTGGGCGATGCCGAGGCCGAGGTGATCGAGGCGCAGGTGCTCTCGACCTCGCCCATCGCCGGGCAGGCGATCCGCGACATCGACTTTCCCGAAGGGGCCATGGTGGGCGCGGTGCTGCAGGGCGAGACCGTGGTCAAGCCGACCGGCGCCACTCGGATTCAGGAGGGCGACGTGATCGTGCTGTTCGCGCTGGCGGCCGACGTGCCCGAGGTCGAGCGGCTGCTCCAGGTCTCGGTCGATTTCTTCTGATGGCGGGACCGTCGCCGAAAAGCGCCCTGCGCGGGCCGGACCCCTCCCGTTCCGACCCTTCCCGTTCCGCCCCCGCCCGTCCGGCCCCCGGGCCGCGGATGCCGCCGCTGGCCGAGCGGCTGGCGCGGCTGCCGCTGTGGGTGCTGCTGATCGGGCTGTCGGCGCTGGCCATGTATGTGCCCGCCGCGCACGCGCTTGCGGTCGAGTCGCATCGGCTCGCGCGGGCGTTCTTTTATCCCGCCACGCTGCTGCTCGTGGTCACGCTGCTGTTGGGCTTCGCCACGGCCGGCTGGCGGCTGCGCGATGCCGCGCGCGCCGACCTCGCCACGCTGGCGCTGGCCTACGGCGGCCTGCCGCTGCTGCTGGCGGTGCCGTTCCGCGAGGCGGTGCCCGACACGACCTGGCTCAACGCCTGGTTCGAGATGGTGTCGAGCTTCACCACCACCGGCGCCTCGCTCTACGAGGCGCCGGGGCGGTTGCCGCCCACGGTGCATCTGTGGCGCGCGCTGGTGGGCTGGCTCGGCGGCTTCTTCGTGCTGGTCACCGCGGCCGCGCTGCTGGCGCCGATGAACCTGGGCGGCTACGAGGTTCTGGCCGGACAGGCGGCGGGCGGCCCGCCCCGGGGCAGCGAGGCCGCGCGCCTGCGCTCGGACCGCCCGGTCCGGCTGGTGCGGGCGACGCTGGCGCTGCTGCCGGCCTATGCCGCGGTCACCGGGGTCCTGTGGGTGGCGCTGCTGATCGCGGGCGAGGGGGCGCTGGTGGCCGCCTGCCATGCGATGTCCACGCTGGCGACCTCGGGCATCTCGCCGGTGCAGGGGCTGCAGGGGTCGCAGGCGGGCGTTGCGGGCGAGATGCTGATCTTCGCCTTCCTCGTCTTCGCCCTGTCGCGCCGCACCCTGCCCGGGGCTCCGCGGGCGGGAGCGGGCGAGGGCCTGCGGCGCGATCCGGAGCTGCGGATGGGGTTTCTGTGCGTCGTGATCGTGCCTTCGGTGCTGTTCCTGTGGCATTTCACCGGCGCGCTGGACGACGCCAGCACGGGCGAGGACACGGCCGCCGCGCTCGGCGCGCTCTGGGGCAGCGCGTTCACCGTGCTGTCGTTCCTGTCCACCACCGGGTTCGTCTCGGCCGACTGGGCCGAGGCGCGGGTCTGGTCGGGCCTGCGCTCGCCCGGGCTGATCCTGCTGGCGCTCGCGCTGGTCGGCGGCGGGGTGGCCACCACGGCCGGCGGGGTGAAGCTGCTGCGGGTCTTCGCGCTCTACAAGCACGGGCTGCGCGAGATGGACAGGATCGTCCATCCCTCGTCGGTGGGCGGCGAGGGCGCGGCCATGCGGCGGCTGCGGCAGGAGGGGGCCTATCTGGCCTGGCTGTTCTTCATGCTGTTCGCCGTCTCGATCATGCTGGTGATGGCGGCGCTGTCGCTGGCGGGTCTGGGCTTCGAGGCCGCGCTCGCCTTCGGCATCGCGGCCCTGTCCACCACCGGCCCGCTGGCCGGCGTGGCCATCGAGGCGCCGCTGTCCTATGCCAGCCTCGGCAGCGCACCCAAGGTCGTTCTGGCGGTCGCCATGGTCATCGGCCGGCTCGAGACGCTGGCGCTGATCGCCCTGCTCGCGCCGGCAACCTGGCGCAGCTAGCGCCGGCCGACGCAGCAAGGGTGCAAACGGCTGATTTTGGGGCTGGAACCCCGACGCAAGCCGCTTCATAGTGCGCGCGGGCCGCGGGCTGCTTCGGCACCGCGCGGTCGCTTGCCGCCCGGGCGTCCGTCCGGCGGCGGACGGGTGCGGCGTTCGACAAGAAGACCAACAGGGACAAGGGCCAATGGCTGCCGACAAGCAGAACCTGCAGGACGTATTCCTCAATCATGTCCGCAAGGGCAAGGTGGCCGTGACCATCTTCCTCATCAACGGCGTCAAGCTGCAGGGGGTCATCACCTGGTTCGACAACTTCTGCGTTCTGCTGCGCCGGGACGGCCAGTCGCAACTCGTCTACAAGCACGCGATCTCGACGATCATGCCCGGCCAGCCGATCAGCCTGCACGAGGCCGAGGACTGACCGCCACCGACGACAGCGCGCCCTCCCCTCGGACCCCGGCCGCGGGCGGGGGGCCGATGCGGGCCTTCGTGCTGCACCCCGACCTGACCTCGGACCGCGGCCGCCGCCCCGCGGCAGACGCCCTGGCCGAGGCGCTGCCGGGCATCGCGGTGGCGGGCGCCGAGGTGGTCCGGCTGGCGCGCGTCCATCCCGGCACCCTGTTCGGCTCGGGCAAGCTCGAGGAGCTGAAGGCGCGCTTCGCCGCCGAGGGCATCGGGCTGGTACTGGTGAACGGCCCGGTGTCGCCGGTGCAGCAGCGCAACCTCGAGAAGGCCTGGACCCTCAAGCTTTTGGACCGCACCGGCCTGATCCTGGAAATCTTCGCCGACCGCGCCCGCACCAGCGAGGGGGTGCTGCAGGTCGAGCTTGCGGCGCTGAGCTACCAGCGCACCCGGCTGGTGCGCGCCTGGACCCACCTCGAGCGGCAGCGCGGCGGCAAGGGCTTTCTCGGCGGCCCCGGCGAGACGCAGATCGAGGCCGACCGCCGGGCGATCGACGAGAGCATCGTCAAGCTGCGGCGCCAGCTGGCGCGGGTGGTCAAGACGCGCACGCTGCACCGCGCCGCCCGGGCACGGGTGCCATACCCGGTGGTGGCGCTGGTGGGCTACACCAACGCCGGCAAGTCCACGCTGTTCAACCGCCTCACCGGGGCCGGGGTGCTTGCCAGGGACATGCTCTTTGCCACGCTCGACCCGACGATGCGCGGGGTTGTGCTGCCCTCGGGCCGCAAGATCATCCTCTCCGACACCGTGGGCTTCATCTCGGACCTGCCGACGCAGCTGGTCGCCGCCTTCCGCGCCACGCTGGAAGAGGTGACGGCGGCCGACCTGATCCTGCATGTCCGCGACATCGCCCATGCCGAAAGCGACGGTCAGGCGGCCGAGGTCGAGGCGATCCTGTCGAGCCTCGGCGTGGCCGAGACGACGCCGCGGATCGAGATCTGGAACAAGCTCGACCTTCTGCCCGAGGCCGAAAGGGTCGAGCGCCGCGGGCTTGCCGCGCGCGCCCCCGGCACGGTGGCGATGTCGGCGCTGACGGGCGAGGGGACCGAGGCGCTTCTTGCCGCCATCGAGGCCGCGCTGGGCGAGGCGCGGATCACGGCCGAGGTCCGTCTCGACTTTGGCGAGGGCCGCCGCCGCGCCTGGCTGCATGCCGAGCGCGTGGTCGTGTCGGAGGTCGAGGAGGACGGCGGCCACCGCCTGCAGGTTCGCTGGACGGCCCGGCAGGAACGCGCCTACCGCAACCTGACGCCGGAATCCTAGCGCCGGACTGTCCGGCCGCCGCCTTCGCCACGGCCCGGCGCGCCGCGACCCCGCCCGGGCGCGCCCGCCACGGTCGCGCACCGCGCCCGGGGCCTGCGGCCTGCCGCATGGGCGAGCGCGGCTTCGGGCAGGCCTGCGCCGATGTCCGGCGCGCCATCCCGCCGCTTGGGGGCGTGGTGCGGCAAGGGCATGACCCGGCCATCCCGCCCCCGGCCCCGCAGTCGCCCGCGGCCGGAAAGCGCGACGCACCGGCGACGCGGCAGCGTCGGATCGGCACCTCGGCCGCCCGGCGCGAAGGCGCGGGCCATCCTTGCCCCACGCGCGCCGGGCCGCGCGACCCCTGCCTGCCCGTCCGGCCCGGCGGCGCGCCGCTGCCGCTGCCGGCGGGGCCTTCGGCGCAGCCAGGGCCGCGCTGCCGCGGGGCAGGGGGCAGCCGCAGGGCCGGAGACCCTCGTCAGCCCCGAAAGGGCGTTGGCCGCCCGTCGGGCCGCGCATCCCGAGATCGCGCGGCACCCAGGCCGGGTTCGGCGATCGGCCGATCTGCCCCGGCCAAGCCGCCGGGAGGCGGCTGCCCCGATCGGGTCGCCGAACCGGCCGCGACGCAGCGGATGCGCCGGGATGGAACGGGGCCTCCGGGCCCGGGTCGGGGTGCCTCTGCGCCGGTATCTTGACAAATGACATCAAGACCGACATCCGTCGGAAAACGTCGGGGGCAAGCCATGCCGCAACCGAGGACCGCCGGCCGCGGCAGCCGCGAGGATGCGGTGATCGAGGCGACCTGGCTTTACTACCACGACACGCTCAACCAGTCCGAGATCGCCGCGCGGCTGGGGGTCTCGCGGGCAACGGTGGTGTCCTATCTGCAGGAGGCCCGCGCCGCGGGCCTCGTGCGGGTGACGCTGTCGGAAGAGCCCTTCCTGCGCCACGAGCTGGCCCTGGCCCTGTGCGCCCGCTTCGGCCTTGCCGCCGCCCATGTCGTGCCCGCGGCCGAC
>CALJZN010000049.1 GCA_937983405.1 uncultured Paracoccaceae bacterium | reverse complement strand
GCGGGCCCGTCCGGGGGCCGCCCGCCCGGGGGGGGGGCGACGTCTGTGTAGCCTGCCAAATGAGTTGGCCGGAAATTTTCAAACAGTTGGCCGCTGCGGTGCAGCATAGTTGCAGCCAGCGCAAAGCTTGACGACTTAAGGTTGTGCTTTGGCCGCGTGGCTCCACCAGCGGACGAGTCCCAGAACCTCGGTCGAGGCGTCTTCGAGGGCCTTTCGGGGCACCCTCTGGGGGGATAGGACCAGTTCTCGGAGACGAGGACAAGGGCGGTGTCGTCGGGGGTCTTCGGCGGGGGTCTTCGGCGGGTCGGGGGGCTGCTCGACGCGCTTGACGACGAGCTCGCCCTGGTGGCGGAGGGCGAAGATGTTGCCCTCGGGGCCCTTCATCGGCCGGCGGGGGTCGGTGCGGGCGGTGTCGATGAGGACGAGATCGCCGGGGTTGAGGCGGGGCGTCATGCTGTCGCCGCGGACGCGGGCGAGGGCGGCGCGGGCGGGGGGCAGGCCCATGCGGGCGAGCCAGTCGCGGCGGAAGGCCAGGAGCGTCTCGACGCGGTCGGCGTCGTCGGCGGCGGCGCCTGGGCCGGCGGAGAGCTCGGCCGCGTGCAGCGGCACGAGGGCGAAGTCGCCCGCGGGCTCGGCCCCGCTGCGGGGCGGGCCGAAGTAGAGTTCGAGGTCAAGGACGTCGGCGAGACGCTGGAGAGCGCGGATACTGTAGCGCTTTTCGTGATCGGCCGGCGTGCGCAAATTCTTGATTAAAGCAGGATTTCCGACGGCCAGACGTGACGCTGCGGCGTCGGTCAACCCCTTGCGCCGCAGCGCTGCGTCAATGGCTGCCAGAATCGGGTCCATAGCTTGAAGTTAGCCACATTTGGCCATGCCGAACAGATGTAGCCATTTATGGCTTGTGTATTTTGGCCAGTTATGGCTATTGCCGGGCCATGGCTGACCGCGACGACCTTCTTTGCTTGGCTAACACGCTCGCCCGACATGGCGGGGTTTCGACCTTCGCAATCAGCGCGCGCGCTTTAGGCAAGGGCGATTTCTTTAAACGGCTTGAGGCGGGCCGAGACTGCCGGACACGGACAGCCGACCGGCTTATGCGCTGGTTTTCGTCCAACTGGCCCGCAGACCTTCCCTGGCCGGAGGGCGTTCCGCGGCCCGAACCTTCGGACAAGGACGCGGCGTGATGCAGATGGTTCCCTTCGACTGGCAGGGGACGCGGGTGCGCACGGTGATGCGCGAGGGCGCGCCCGTGGTTCGTGGCGGCGGATGTCTGCGCGGTGCTGGGGCACAGCAACATGCGCCGGGAGGTGGCCGCGCTCGACGACGACGAGCGGATCGAGGTGAGCTAGGCTGACATGCATGCCCTGACCGCTGGCGGCATGAGCGCCAACAAGGGAATGACCGTACCAAATCCTTGAGGTCATTGCGGGCGCGGCGGTGCGCGGCGCTGGGTGCTTGTCGCCGAGAGCGGGCTCTTCGCGCTGACCGATGCGGCGCGGGCGGCCGGACCCTGCGGGCTGCGATCCGCGCGCCTGGGATCTTCTGGTGTCGGACTGGCTGCGGCCCGAGCAGCCCTGCGTCGCGGCCTGCCTGCGGCGGATGCGGGACGCGGCGGCGCGCGAGGGCTGGGGGCCGATCCCGTCGGACAGAACCTTGCGCCGGCGGCTCGAGGCCGCGCTGCCGCGGGCGGTGAAGGTCGCCGCGCGCGAGGGGCTGCGGGCGGCGGCACGGCACAACGCGCGGCCGGGCCGCAAGGGCGGGGTCTGCGCCGGGCGGTCGTTCGATGCGACCTTCGCCGAGCGCTACGCGCAGGCGGTGGTGGCGCGGCCGACGGCGGCGCAGCTGCGGCTGTTCCGGCTCGCGGCCAAGCGGGTCGCGGCGCGGCCGCCCTCGGGCGAGATCGAGATCGCGGGCGCGCGCTGGTGGCACCCCGAGCTGGTCGCCCATGCCGGGCGGCGGGTGACGGTGCGGTTCGACCCCGACGCGCTGTCGCGCCCCGCGGCGGTCTACGACGCCGACGACCGGCTGATCTGCGAGGCCGAGGCGGTGGCCGACGTGCCCTTCGACAGCCTCGAGGCGGCCCGGCCCGAGCGCGACCGCGACGGGCTGGCGCAAATCCAGAGCCGGATCGGCTACCGCATCCTGCGGCGTGCCCCGGCGGCGGGCGACGCCGAGGCGATCTGCGACGCCTGGGGGCTCGAAGACGGCGAGGCGCGCCGCGCGGCGCTTGCGCTCGCGCGGCTGCCCGGGGCGCTTCGGACGCTCGTCAAGACCTTGCAGATCGCGGCACTCGATGCGGCCGGGCGCGGCGGGGCGATCACGGCGGCGGGGCTGCGCGCGGCGCATGCGCGCCGGGCGTCGAACGAGGATCTGGCACAGGAGGTGCGGTGATGGCGAGACAGGCGAAGGCGAAGGCGCGGGCGCTGCCCTGGGCGGCGCAGTCGCGCGAGGACGTGGTGGCGGCGATCGCGCGCATCGGCGAGATCGAGGCGCGGATCGCGGCGGCGCGCGCCGAGGCGATCGAGGAGCGGGATGCGCACTATCTTGCCGTGCTCTCGACCCGCAAGCGGCAGGTGGCCCAGCTCGAGGCCATGGTCGAGGCGGCCTCGGACAGCCCCCGCGACCTCGAGATCGCCGACCGCCTGCGCGCCTGGCTTGCGCGCGATACGCTGACGGACGAGCTCTTCCACATCCTCGATGCGCTCGGCAAGGGCGTGAGCTACACCGAGATCGTCTGGGAGCGGTCGGCCGGCCAGTGGACGCCCGCGCGGCTCGAGTGGCGCGATCCGCGCTGGTTCCGCCTCGATCCGGCCGATCTCGCGACGCCGCTGCTGATCGGCGAGGACGGGCAGGTGCGGCCCTTGCCCTGGGGCAAGTTCGTCGCCGCGCGGATGCCCGCGAAGTCGGGCCTGCCGCTGCGCTCGGGGCTGGCGCGCATCGCTGCCTGGGGGTGGCTGTTCAAGGCCTACACGCTGCGCGACTGGGCGATCTTCGTGCAGACCTACGGCCAGCCGCTGCGGCTGGGCAAATGGCACCAGGGCGCCTCCGAAGAGGACCGCGACACGCTCTTCCGCGCGGTGGCGAACATCGCCGGCGACTGCGCCGCGATCATCCCCGAGACGATGCAGATCGAGTTCGTCGAGGCCCGGGCGGCCGCGCAGGCGGCCGACCTCTACGAGCGCCGCTGCGACTGGCTCGACCGGCAGATCAGCAAGGCCGTGCTCGGCCAGACCGCCACCACCGACGCGATCGCCGGCGGCCATGCCGTCGGTCGCGAGCACCGCGAGGTGCAGGCGGACATCGAACGCGCCGATGCCGCGATGCTTGCCGCGATCCTCAACCGCGATCTGGTCCGGCCCTGGGTGACGCTCGAATGGGGCGCCGACGTGCCCGCCCCGCGCCTGCGGCTCGCGCGCCCGCGGGCCGAGGACCGCGCGCTGATGGCCGAGACGCTCGCCCGCCTCGTCCCGCTCG
>CALJZN010000048.1 GCA_937983405.1 uncultured Paracoccaceae bacterium | reverse complement strand
ACCGCCGACAGCGCCAGCGCGGCGGCACCGTGGGCCCAGAGCAGGTCGCCCCAGGCGTGGATCTCGATGGGCGGGGGCGGGCGGCCGGTGTCGATCGCATGGGCCTTCATCTCGGCCATCACCTCCTCGGCATAGAGATAGTCGTAGCGCATCCGCTCGCCCGACAGGATGATCAGCGCGGGGTCGAACAGGTTGACCACATTCGCCAGCCCCACCGCAAGGTAGCGCCCGGCCCGGCGGAAGATCGACCGCGCGGCCTGGTTGCCGGCCTTGGCGTGGTCGTAGAGGCTTTCCAGCATCACCCCGATGCCCGGCGCCGCCTTGTGCCCCCAGTTCAGCGCCGTCGCCGCCTCGCGCGCCAGCGCATAGTCGGCGACATAGGCCTCGAGGCAGCCGCGCTGGCCACAGCGGCAGAGCGCGCCGTCGAGCTGCACCTTGGTGTGGCCAAGCTCCATGCCGAGGCCCTGCGCACCGCGATAGATGCGGTGGTTCAGCACCAGCCCCATGCCGACGCCGTGCTCGATGGTCACTACGGCAAAGTCGGCCAGGGTCCGGCCGGCGCCGAACCACAATTCGGCCAGCGTCACCAGGTTGGCGTCGTTGTCCACATGCACCGGCAGGCCCAGGCGCGCCGCGGCCTCGGCCGCCACGGGCACGTCGCGGGCGGCGAGAACCGGCGACCACAGCACATGGCCCGAGGCGCGATCGACGAAGCCGGGCAGGCCCAGGCCCAGCGCCGACAGGCTGCCGCGGTCGATGCCGGCGGCGGCGGTGGCGCGGTCGAGCAGGGCCTCGGCCTCGTCCAGCACGGCGGCGGGGGCCATCGCACCGGGCGTGCGCGCCACCGAGGCGTCGGCCAGAAGGGTGCCGGCGAAGTCCACGATCACCGCCGTGTGCTCGCGGTCCGACAGCTTGATGCCCGCGACAAGATGCGCCTCGGCCCGGACACCGAGCGCCACGGGCGGACGGCCGCGCCCCGGGTCGGCCCCGCGGGGGGCGGGGATCTCCTCGATCAGGCCGGCCGAGATCAGCTCGGAGGTGATGGCCGACACCGAAGCGGGGCTTACCCCGAGGTCGCGGGCAAGCCGGACGCGGGCGATGCTGCCGGCGGCGCGGATGCGTTCGAACACCTGCTGCCGCAGCGGGCGCTGCAGGTCGGGCAACGGCGGAACGAGCGGCCCGCAGCCCGGCAGGCGAAGCGGCGGCTCGGGCGGGTGCAGCCGCCGCATTATTTCTCGGCCCGAAGGAATAAGCATGTCATCATGCCGGGACTTTCCTGAGCATGCCCGAATTCGCCGCATCGCAGCATCAAGACGGCCCGATCCGGCGTCGCGTTCAGGATTGCCCGCGATTTTTATTTTGACAACTGAAATTATAGATCGCAGGGTTCGCGCAGTCCCGGCGACTCTGTCGGGTCAGCCCGTTGCCGGGCGCATATGGGGAGGATGCGATGAAGAACCTGATTGCCGCCGCCGTGGTCGCCACGGTCGGCTTCTCGGGCGCTGCGCTGGCGCAGGGCCTGACGGTCGGCGTGAGCTGGTCGAACTTCCAGGAAGAGCGGTGGAAGACCGACGAGGCCGCGATCAAGGCCGCGCTCGAGGCCGCCGGCGCGCGCTATGTCTCGACCGACGCGCAATCCTCGGCGGCCAAGCAGCTGTCCGACATCGAAAGCCTGATGGCCCAGGGCGTCAGCGCGCTGATCGTGCTGGCGCAGGACACGCAGGCGATCATCCCGGCCGTGGCCGCGGCCGCCGACGAGGGCATCCCGGTGATCGCCTACGACCGGCTGATCGAGGACCCGCGCGCCTTTTACCTGACCTTCGACAACGTCGAGGTCGGCCGGATGCAGGCCCGCGCGGTGTTCGCCGCCCAGCCCACCGGCAACTACGTCATGATCAAGGGCTCGCCCACCGACCCGAATTCGGACTTCCTGCGCGGCGGCCAGCAGGAGGTGCTGCAGGCCGCGATCGATTCGGGCGCCATCAGGATCGTGGGCGAGGCCTACACCGACGGCTGGCTGCCCGCCAACGCGCAGCGGAACATGGAGCAGATCCTGACCGCCAACAACAACAACGTCGATGCGGTCGTGGCCTCGAACGACGGCACGGCGGGCGGCGTGGTGGCGGCGCTGGCGGCGCAGGGCATGGCCGGCATCCCGGTCTCGGGCCAGGACGGCGACCATGCTGCGCTGAACCGCGTCGCGCTGGGCACCCAGACCGTGAGCGTCTGGAAGGATGCGCGCGACCTCGGCCGCGCGGCGGGCGAGATCGCGGTGGCGCTGGCCGGCGGCACGGCGATGGCCGACATCCCCGGCTCGGTCGAGTGGACCTCGCCCTCGGGCACGACGATGCGGGCGATCTTCCTTGCCCCCGTGCCGATCACACGCGACAACCTCAGCGTCGTCGTCGATGCCGGCTGGATCAGCCGCGAGGCGCTCTGCCAGGGCGTCCCCTCGGGCGGCCCGGCGCCCTGCAACTGACCCTCGCCCGACCGTCCCGCCGCCCCGGGCCCCAGGGTGCCCGGGGCGGCCCCATCCTGCGGCCCAAGGAGCAGAGCATGGCAACCGCGGCCCCACCCGGCCCGGCGCGGACAGGCGGCGCGCGCGGCCTCTTTGCCGCGCTCGAGGTCGATGCGCGCCTTCTCGGCATGATCGTGGCCTTCGGCGCGATCTGCCTTGCCTTCCAGATCTGGACGGGCGTCCGCCTCTCCGGCCCCGGGTTCGACCCGATGGGCTGGCTGACCGGCGGCACGTTCCTGACGCCGCGCAACCTGTTCAACCTGTCGATCCAGACGGTTTCGGTGGCGATCATGGCCACCGGCATGGTGTTCGTGATCGTCATGCGCCACATCGACCTCAGCGTGGGCGCCCTGCTGGCCACCTGCTCGGCGATCATGGCGATGATGCAGACCTCGGTGCTGGTGCAGGGTCTCGGCCTGCCGCTGGGCGACCCGCTGCTTGCCCCGCTTGCGATCCTGACGGGGCTTGTGGCAGGCACGCTGATCGGGGCGCTGCACGGCTGGCTCATCGGCTATCTGACCATTCCCGCCTTCATCGTCACGCTGGGCGGGCTTCTGGTGTGGCGCAACGTCGCCTGGCACCTCACCGGCGGGCAGACGATCGGGCCGCTCGACGGCACCTTCCAGCTGTTCGGCGGCACCAACGGCACGATCGGCGAGTTCTGGTCCTGGATCGTGGGCGGGCTTGGCGTGCTGGGCGCCTGGTGGGCGCTGTGGTCGGCGCGGCGCGACCGCATCCGCCACGATTTCGCGGTCAAGCCGATCTGGGCCGAGCTGACCATCGCGCTGCTTGCGGCCGGGGCGATCCTGGGCTTCGTCGCGATCCTCAACGCCTACCAGATCCCTGCGCTGCGCCTGCGGCGGATGTTCGAGGCCCGCGGCGAGGCGATGCCGCCGGGCTATACCGAAGGCTTCGGGCTGCCGGTCTCGGTGCTCGTGCTGCTCGTGGTGGCGGTGGCGATGACCCTCGTCGCCCGGCGCACGCGGTTCGGCCGCTACATCTTTGCCGCCGGCGGCAACCCCGAGGCGGCCGAGCTGTCGGGCATCAACACCCGGCTGCTGACGGTGAAGGTGTTCGCGCTCATGGGGTTTCTCTGCGCCCTCTCGGCGGTCGTGGCGTCGGCCCGCCAGACCTTCCATTCCAACGACATCGGCACGCTGGACGAGCTGCGGGTGATCGCCGCGGCGGTGATCGGCGGCACCGCGCTGTCGGGCGGCCTTGGCACCATCTACGGCGCGATCCTGGGCGCGCTGGTGATGCAGTCGCTGCAGTCGGGCATGGCGATGGTGAACGTCGATGCGCCCTACCAGAACATCGTCGTCGGTCTTGTCCTGGTGGTGGCCGTCTGGATCGACATCGTCTATCGCAAGCGCATGGGGCTCCGCCGATGACCGACACCCGCGTTCCGCTGGTCGAGATGCGCGACATGCAGAAGTCCTTCGGCGGCATCAAGGCCGTCGATCACGTCTCGATCGATCTCTACCCGGGCGAGGTGGTCGGCGTGCTCGGCCACAACGGCGCCGGCAAGTCGGTGCTGATGAAGATGTTGTCGGGGGCGATCCCGCGCGACGGCGGCGAGATCTGGATCAACGGCGCGCGCGCCGAGATCAACACCCCCCGCGATGCGCGGCGCTACCACCTCGAGACGATCTATCAGACCCTCGCGCTGGCCGACAACCTCGATGCGGCCTCGAACCTCTTTCTCGGGCGCGAGCTGGTCACGCCGCTGGGGTTTGTCGACGATTCGACGATGGAGGCCGAGGCGCGCAAGATCATGGCGCGGCTCAACCCCAACTTCCGCCGGTTCTCCGAGCCGGTGTCGGCGCTTTCGGGCGGGCAGCGGCAGTCGGTGGCCATCGCGCGGGCGGTCTACTTCAACGCCCGCATCCTGATCATGGACGAGCCCACCGCCGCGCTCGGCCCCTACGAGACGCAGATGGTGATGGACCTCATCAACGAGCTGCGCCGCACGGGCATCGGCATCTTCCTGATCGACCACGACATCCACCAGGTCAAGCTGATGTGCGACCGGGCGCATGTGATGAAGAACGGCCAGCTTGTCGGCACGGTACGGGTGGCGGAGGTGACCGAGGACGACCTGCTGGGCATGATCATCGCGGGCAAGATGCCCGCCCATCTGGCGGGCTGAGATGTATCTGGGTCTCGACCTTGGAACCTCGGGCCTCAAGGGCGTGCTGATCGGCGACGACCAGCGCATCCGGGCCGAAGCCGCGGCGCCGCTTGCGGTCAGCCGGCCGCGCTCGGGCTGGTCCGAGCAGTCGCCGGCCGACTGGATCGCGGCGGCCGAGACGGTGCTGGACGCGCTGGCGGCGGGGCAGGGCCTTGGCGCGGTGCGCGGCATCGGGCTGTCGGGGCAGATGCACGGCGCCACGCTGATCGACGCGCGCGGCGAGGTGCTGCGCCCCTGCATCCTGTGGAACGACACGCGCGCGCATGAGGAGGCGGCGGAGCTGGACGGCGACCCGATGTTCCGCCGCATCACCGGCACCATCGTCTTTCCCGGCTTCACCGCGCCCAAGCTTGTCTGGGTGGCCCGGCACGAGCCGCAGGTCTTTGCCCGCGTGGCGAAGGTGCTGCTGCCCAAGGACTACCTGCGGCTGTGGCTGACCGGCGAGGCGGTGTCCGAGATGTCGGACGCCTCGGGCACCGCCTGGTTCGACACCGCCGCGCGCGACTGGTCGGACGTGCTGCTGGCGGCCACCGGCCTGTCGCGGGCGGCGATGCCGCGGCTGGTCGAGGGCTCGGCGGTCGCGGGCCATCTGCGGGCCGATCTTGCGCGGCGCTGGGGCATGGGGGCGGGCGTGGCGGTGGCGGGCGGCGGCGGGGACAACGCCGCCACGGGCATCGGGGTGGGCGTGGTGCGGGCGGGGCAGGCGTTTGTTTCGCTCGGCACCTCGGGCGTGCTGTTCGCCGCGACCGAACGCTATGCGCCCGCGCCCGAGACGGCGGTGCACAGCTTCTGCCACGCGATCCCCGGCACCTGGCACCAGATGGGCGTGATCCTGGCCGCGACCGACGCGCTGAACTGGCTTGCGCGCCTTCTGGGCGAGGCGCCGGCGGCGCTGACCGGGGCGCTCGGCCCGCTGCGGGCGCCGGAAAGGGCGCTGTTCCTGCCCTATCTGGGGGGCGAGCGCACGCCGCTGAACGACGCCCGCGTGCGCGGCGCCTTCCTCGGGCTGGAGCATGCGACGGACCGCGCCGCCGCCGTCCGCGCGGTGCTCGAGGGGGTGACCTTCGCGCTGCGCGACTGCCGCGATGCCCTGGCCGCGACGGGCACCGCGCTGCACGGGCTGATCGCGGTGGGCGGGGGCGCGCGCTCGGCCTACTGGTGCGCGGCGATCGCCACCGCGCTGGGCGTGCCGGTGTCCATCCCGGCCGACGGCGACTTCGGCGCGGCCTTCGGCGCCGCCCGTCTGGGCCTGATGGCCGCCACCGGGGCGGGCGCCGAGATCGCCGCGCCGCCGGCCATCGCCCGCACGATCGAGCCCGACGCGGCGCTTGCCGCCGCCTTCGACGCGGGCCACGCCCGTTTCCGCGCCGCGCAGGCGGCCATCCGAGGACTGACATGACCGGCTATTTCGACGGCATCCCCGCCATCCGCTACGAGGGGCCCGAGAGCGACAACGACTTTGCCTTCCGCCACTACGACCCCGACGCGGTGATCCTCGGCAAGCGGCTCGAGGACCATCTGCGCTTTTCCGTCGCCTGGTGGCACAGCTTCGCCTGGCCGGGGGGCGACCCCTTCGGCGGCCCCACCTTCCGGCGGCCGTGGTTCGGCGAGGGGATGGCGCAGGCCCGGGCCAAGGCGGATGCCGCCTTCGAGCTGTTCCTCATCCTGGGCCAGCCCTTCTTCTGCTTCCACGACGCCGACATCCGCCCCGAGGGGCGCGACTTTGCCGAGAACACCCGCAATCTCGAGGCGATGGTGGACTACATCGGCGAGAAGATGGCCGCCGGCGGCCCGCGGCTGCTGTGGGGCACGGCGAACCTGTTCACGCACCGCCGCTACATGGCCGGGGCCGCCACCAACCCCGACCCCGACGTGTTCGCCTTCGCCGCCGCCACGGTCAAGACCTGCATGGATGCGACGCACCGGCTGGGCGGGCAGAACTATGTCCTCTGGGGCGGGCGCGAGGGCTACGAGACGCTGCTGAATACCGATCTGGCCCGCGAGGCCGAGCAGGCCGGGCGCTTCCTGGCTATGGTCGTGGACTACAAGCACCGCATCGGCTTCAAGGGCGCGATCCTGGTCGAGCCCAAGCCGCAAGAGCCCTCGAAGCACCAGTACGACCATGATGTGGCGACGGTCTACGGCTTCCTGCGCCGCTTCGGGCTGGAGGGCGAGGTCAAGGTCAACATCGAGCAGGGCCACGCCATCCTCGCCGGCCACAGCTTCGAGCACGAGATCGCCCTGGCCGCGAGCCTCGGCATCTTCGGCTCGATCGACATGAACCGCAACGACCAGCAGTCGGGCTGGGACACCGACCAGTTCCCCAACAACGTGCCCGAGGTGATGCTGGCCTACTACGAGATCCTGCGCGCGGGGGGGTTCACCACCGGCGGCACCAACTTCGACGCCAAGATCCGCCGACAGAGCCTCGATCCGGCGGATCTGGTGCTGGCCCATGTCGGCGCGATGGATGTCTGCGCGCGCGCCTTCACGGCGGCGGCGCGGCTGCTGCAGGACGGCCGGCTCGAGGCAGCGCGGGCCGCGCGCTACGCCGGCTGGGACCGTCCCGCGGCGCAGGCGATGCTGACCGGCGACCTCGAGGCCATCGCCGCCCGGGTGCTGGCCGAGGCGATCAACCCCGAACCCCGCAGCGGCGCGCAGGAGCGGCTGGAGAACCTTGTCAACCGCTTCGTCTGACCGGCCCGGGCGCGGATGCCGGGGTGGGGCGATGTGGCCGAAGGGAAATATTGACCGCCGGATACCGCTTTCGTAGCCTGGTATGCAGGAAAGCAGATTTATGAAATCTGGCTTCCCTGCCGCGGACCGCGGACGACCGACACAAAAAGGGAGGAGGCGACCCATGACCACCGAGCGCAGCATCGAGGAGCTTTACCGCGACGATCCCGAGCGGGCCGACGCCCTGGTGTTCGGCCGCCGCACCGGCGTCAGCCGGCGCGGCTTTCTGGGCGGCACCGGCCTTGTCGCCATGACCGCCGCGGTCGGCGGGGCGATTCCCTTCGCCGCCCAGATGCCGGGCGGGCTGATCCCGGCCGCGATGGCGCAGACGGGGCCGGCGCCGTTCGAGTTTCCCGGCAAGGTGGCGGGCCTCACGCTGCTGGGCGACCGGCCGCTGGTGGCCGAGACGCCCGAGCATCTGCTCGACGACGAAACCACGCCGATCGAGAAGTTCTTCATCCGCAACAACGGCATCCCGCCCGAGCCGCCGGCCGACCCCGACGCCTGGACGCTGACGGTCGAGGGTTTCGTGAACGAACCGCTGACCCTGACGCTGGGCGAGCTCAAGGCGCGGTTCGCGCCGGTGACCTACCGGACGGTGCTGGAATGCGGGGGCAACGGCCGCTCGTTCTTCAACCCCCCGGCGCGCGGCAACCAGTGGACGAACGGCGGCGCCGGCTGCGCCGAATGGACGGGCGTGCGTCTGGCCGACGTGCTGAAGGCCGCGGGCGTCAGACCCGAGGCGATCTACACCGCGCATTACGGCGCCGACACCCATCTGTCGGGCGACCCCGCGCGGCTGCCGCTGTCGCGCGGCGTGCGGCTCGAGAAAGCGATGGAGGAACACAGCCTGATCGTCTGGGGCATGAACGGCCAGGCGCTGCCCGACATCCACGGCGGGCCGCTGCGGCTGGTGATCCCGGGCTGGCCCGCTTCGGCCTCGCACAAATGGGTCGACCGGATCGTGCTGCGCGATGTCGAGCACGACGGTCCGGGGATGACCGGCACGTCCTACCGCGTGGCGATCCGGCCGATGATCCCCGGGGCCGAGCCCGAGGCGGGCAATTTCCGCATCCTCGAGTCGATGCCGCTGCGCTCGATCATCTCCGCGCCGGCCAACGGCACCACCCTGCCGGGGGGCACCCGCCGGCTGGCGCTGCGCGGGGCGGCCTGGAACGGCGACACCGGGGTGGCGGCGGTCCATGTCTCGGTCGATTTCGGGGCGACCTGGCAGGCCGCGACGCTGGCCGAGCCGCGCAACCGCTACGACTGGCGGCGCTGGACGGCCGAGGTGGACCTGCCCTCGGACGGCTACTTCGAGGTCTGGAGCCGGGCGACCGATACCGACGGGGTGATGCAGCCGCACATCGCCGGCAACTGGAACCCCCAGGGCTACGGCGCCAACCCGATGCACCGCGTCGCGGTGCTGGTGGGCTAGGGGCGCGCGGCGTGGTCCTGTCCGACGCGCTGGCAGGGGGGCGCCGCCGTCTGGCGGCGCTTGCCTGCGTCCTGGCCATGGCCGCCCCGGCCCTGGCCGTCGAGCACCCCGAGGACATCCCCGAGGGCGAGGGCCGCGACGAGACCTTCTATCTCTGCTCGGCCTGCCACAGCTTCACGCTGGTGGCCCGGCAGGGAATGAGCCGGGGGATGTGGGACGAGCTGCTGGACTGGATGGTCGAGCGGCACGGGATGCCCGAGCTAGAGGACTGGGAGCGCGCGCTGATCCTCGACTATCTTGCGGCGACCTATCCGCCCAAGCCCGCCACGGGCTGGGTCAACCCCTTCGCGCCGCGGAACTGAGGCCGCGCCGGCGACCGGGTGCGGCCTCGGCCGGGCCCGGCCGCCGACGCCGCGGGCGGGCGGTGCAGGTGTGGCGGGGGCAAGGGGGCCTTGATGCCGTCGATCGACCTCAGGACGGCCACGCCCGGGCAGATGGCGGCGGTGCTGGCGCTCAACGCCTCGGTGGAAGAGGCGACCGCGCCGCTGTCGGCGACGCGGCTGGCGGCGCTGGTGGCGGCGGCAACTTTCGCCCGCGCGCTGCCCTGCGCCGAGGGCGGGGCCGAGGGCGGCATCGCCGCCTTCCTGATCGGGTTCGCGCCGGCGGATGCCTATGACAGCCCCAACTTCCTGTGGTTCCGCGCGCGGATGGACCGCTTCGCCTACATCGACCGCATCGCGGTGGCTGCCTCGGCGCGGCGCCGCGGGCTGGCGCGGGACCTCTATGCGGCCTTCGCCGCCCATGCGGCCGCGCAGGGGCTCGGGCCCCTGGCCTGCGAGGTCAACCTCGATCCGCCCAACCCGGTGTCCGACGCCTTCCACGCCGCGCTGGGCTTTGCCGAGCTGGGGCGGGCACGCGCCTACAACGGCCGCGTCGTGCGCTATCTCGTGCAGCGCACCGGCAGCAAGGCCCCGCCGCCCCCTTGATTCCCGCCGCCCCGCCCCGCTAGAGGGGCACGGCGGGCGCACGGCCCGCGGGAGGCTGGCATGACCCGGATCGAGGCGACCTTCGCGCGGCTCAGGGCCGAGGGGCGCAAGGCCTTCGTGGCCTATATCATGGCGGGCGACCCCGATGTCGAGACCTCGCTCGAGCTGATGCGGGGCCTGCCGGCGGCCGGGGTGGACGTGATCGAGCTCGGCCACCCCTTCACCGACCCGATGGCCGACGGCCCGACGATCCAGGCGGCCGGCCAGCGCGCGCTGGCCGGCGGCCAGACGATGGATCGCACGCTTGAAATGGTGCGCGCCTTCCGCGCCGGCGACGCCGCGACGCCGGTGGTGATGATGGGCTATTACAACCCGATCCATGCGCGCGGCGTCCCGCGGTTTCTGGCCGAGGCCGGGGCGGCGGGGATCGACGGGCTGATCGTCGTCGATCTGCCGCCCGAGGAGGATGCCGAGCTGTGCATTCCGGCCCAGGCGGCTGGGCTGAACTTCATCCGTCTCGCCACGCCCACCACCGATGCCCAGCGCCTGCCGAAGGTGCTGACGAACACCTCGGGCTTCGTCTATTACGTTTCGGTGACGGGGATCACGGGGACCGCGGCCGCCCGGGTCGCCGAGGTCGCCCCCGAAGTCGCGCGGATCAAGGCCGCCACCGATCTGCCGGTGGTGGTCGGCTTCGGCATCGCCACGCCCGACGCGGCCCGGGCCATCGCCGGGGTGGCCGATGGCTGCGTCGTCGGCTCGGCTATCGTGAAGCGCCTGGCCGAGGGCGCCGGCGTGCCGGCGGTGCTCGACTTCGTGCGCCGCCTGGCCGAGGGCGCGCACGGCGCCTGACGCGGGTCCGCCGGCGAGGGGCTCGGCCGGCGACGACGCGATGCGGCCTGCCCCCGCCGGCCCGGCCCCTGCGGCCCGCGGGCATTTCGGCGCCCCTCCCCCCGTTGACAGCGGACGCGCCTTTGCCTATCTGCAGGGTATTGGCACTCGACACGGGTGAGTGCTAGCAAAACCCGGAAGAACCCAAGGAGCGTTCCGAGATGGCTTTCAAACCGCTGCATGACCGTGTGCTGGTCCGCCGCGTCCAGAGCGAAGAGAAGACCAAGGGCGGTCTCATCATTCCCGACACCGCGAAGGAAAAGCCCGCCGAGGGCGAGGTGATCGCGGTCGGCGAAGGCGCCCGGAAGGACTCGGGCGAGCTGATCGCCCCCTCGGTGAAGGCCGGCGACCGCATTCTCTTCGGCAAGTGGTCGGGCACGGAAGTGACCCTCGACGGCGAAGAGCTGCTGATCATGAAGGAAAGCGACATCCTCGGCGTGATCGCCTGAGGCTGCCCCCTTTCCGATTCCCAGAAACTCAGGAGACGCCCAGATGGCTGCCAAGGAAGTGAAGTTCGATGCAGATGCCCGCAACCGCATGATGCGCGGCGTCAACGTCCTCGCCGATGCGGTGAAGGTGACGCTCGGTCCCAAAGGCCGCAACGTGGTGATCGAGAAGTCGTTCGGCGCGCCGCGGATCACCAAGGACGGCGTGACCGTCGCCAAGGAGATCGAGCTCGAGGACAAGTTCGAGAACATGGGCGCGCAGATGGTCCGCGAGGTCGCGTCGCGCACCAATGACGAGGCCGGGGACGGCACCACCACCGCCACCGTGCTCGCCCAGGCGATCCTGCGCGAGGGGCTGAAGTCGGTCGCCGCCGGCATGAACCCCATGGACCTCAAGCGCGGCATCGACCTTGCGGTGCACAAGGTCGTCGAGGCGATCAAGGCCGCCGCCCGCCCGGTGTCGGATTCGGCCGAAGTGGCCCAGGTCGGCACCATCTCGGCCAACGGCGAGACCGAGATCGGCAAGATGATCGCCGAGGCGATGCAGAAGGTCGGCAACGAGGGCGTCATCACCGTCGAGGAGAACAAGGGGA
This sequence comes from uncultured Paracoccaceae bacterium, assembly GCA_937983405.1. Taxonomy (GTDB): domain Bacteria; phylum Pseudomonadota; class Alphaproteobacteria; order Rhodobacterales; family Rhodobacteraceae; genus JAHDXW01. Next base: position 44 of record CALJZN010000048.1, on the reverse strand, counting down.
TGGCGACCGAGGTCGAGGTCGTCGAGGGGATGCAGTTCGACCGC
>CALJZN010000047.1 GCA_937983405.1 uncultured Paracoccaceae bacterium | reverse complement strand
CCCGGGCCCGGCCCGTCGGCCCGACAGCGGGCGCCGCGGCGTCCGCCCGCCGGCCCGGATGCGCCCTCGGCCCTCCCCCCTCCCCGGGGCGCCGCCCCCGTGGCCGCATCCCCCCCCTCCGGCGGCCCGCGCGACCGGAGGGCCATGCGCTTCGGGGCCGCGCGTGCCGGACCCGAGCCCTCCGGCCAGGGGCCGACGCGCCCGATCGCCGCCGATTGCCTCCTCGTTTACCCGGTCTTGGTTTACCCGCCATTAACCTTACCGCGGCAGGCTCCGAATCGAATGAGGCGGAGCGGACGGCGTGGACAGACCTTCTTCCCCCACACCCTTCACCCCACCCACCACGGAAGAGGACAGGCTGGCCTGTCTCCGTCTCATTCGCTCCCGCCGGGTCGGGCCGGCCACCTTTCACCGGCTGATGGCCGCGCACGGCAACGCCCGGGCCGCGCTCGCCGCGCTGCCCGCCCTCGCCCGCGCCGCCGGCGAGACCGATTATGCGCCCTGCCCGCCCGAGGCCGCACTGGCCGAGCTGGCCGCCGCCGCCGCCGTCGGCGCGCGCCTGCTCGCCTTCGGCGACCCCGATTACCCCGCCGCCCTCGCCGATCTGCCCGATGCCCCGCCGCTTCTGTGGGCGCTGGGCGACCCCGCCCTGCTTGCGCGCCCGATGGTGGCGCTGGTGGGCGCGCGCAACGCCTCCTCGCTCGGCCTGCGCATGGCGCGCCGCCTGGCCGAGGGGCTGGGGGCGGCCGGCCTCGTCGTGGTCTCGGGCCTCGCCCGCGGGGTCGATGCCGCCGCCCATGACGCCGCCCTGCCCACGGGCACCGCGGCAGTGCTCGCCGGCGGGATCGACACGATCTATCCGCCCGAGAACGCCGCCCTCGCGGGCCGGATCGCCGCCGCCGGCCTGATGCTGACCGAACAGCCCCCAGGCCTTGCCCCCCAGGCGCGCCACTTCCCCGCCCGCAACCGCATCGTCGCGGGCCTCGCCCTCGGCGTGATCGTGGTCGAGGCGGCGGCGAACTCCGGCAGCCTGATCACCGCCCGCGCCGCGCTCGACCAGAACCGCATCGTCGCCGCCGTCCCGGGCCATCCGCTCGACCCGCGCGCGACCGGCGCCAACGCGCTGCTGCGCGAGGGCGCAGTGCTTGTCCGCGACGCCGAGGACATGCTCGCCGCCCTCGCCCCGGCGCTTGCGCGCGCGGCCGAAGAGGCCGCCGCCCGCCGCCGGTCAACCGAACAGGCCGCGCAGGCGGCGCAGCGCGCGGCCGCGCAGCGCCGCGCGACGGCCGCGATGCGCGGACCAGGCGCGCCCCCGTCCGAGGGCAGCCCGCCCCAACCTCCCGGCCCGGGTCCCGCGCCGCCCGCGGCCCAGCCGCATGCCGCCGGCTCCGTCGCCCCTGCGCCCGGCGCGCCGGCCGCGACGCTGCGGCACCGCAGCGCCCCCCGCCCCTCCGCCCCCGCCGCCGTGGCCGACGCGCCCACGGCGGCCGATGCCGCCCGCGCCGCGGCCGGACAGCTCCATCGTCGCATCCTCGACTGTCTGGGCACCGCCCCCCTGGCCGAGGATCAGCTGCTCCGCGACCTCGCCCTGCCGCCTTCGGCGATCGCCCCGGCGCTGCTCGACCTCGAGCTCGACGGCCGGATCGCGCGCCAGCCGGGCGGCCTGCTCTGCCGCCTCGGCTGAGGCGCGCCCGGAACCCGCGGCCGAAGACCGGCCCGCCGCCCCGGCGCTCCGCTCGCCCCCGCGCTGCGACAGGCCGCCACCGGCGCGCCGCGCGCCGCCCCCGGGCAGGCGCGGCTTGGGCCCCGGCGCGGGCGGCACCGCCGTCCCGGCCGGACAAGGCCCGTTCGGCCCCGCGGGCGCCAGCCCGCGACGCCCCCGGGGCGCGGCGGGGTGGGCGGGCGGGGCCGCGGCCCGGGGGCGTTCCCCGCCGGCCCGTGCCGATCCGGCGGATTGACAAGCCGGGCGCAGCCCCCACATGGTCGCCCGCCAGTCCGCCGCGTCCGCTGTCGTGAGGTGCCCATGGCCGTCGTCGTCGTCGAGTCGCCTGCCAAGGCCAAGACAATCAACAAGTATCTCGGCCCGGACTACACCGTTCTCGCGTCCTTCGGCCATGTCCGCGACCTGCCCGCCCGGAACGGCTCGGTCGACCCCGACCGCGACTTCGCCATGACATGGGAGGTTTCGGCCGACAGCCGCAAGCATGTCCGCGCCATCGCCGAGGCGCTCAAGTCCGACGACACGCTCATCCTTGCCACCGACCCCGACCGCGAGGGCGAGGCGATCTCGTGGCACCTGACCGAGGCGCTCGCGGACGCCCGGGCGATCCGGCGCGACACCCGCGTCGCGCGCGTCGTATTCAACGCGATCACCCGGACCGCGGTGACCGAGGCGATGAAGGCGCCGCGCGAGGTGGACCTCGAGCTCGTGCACGCCTACCTCGCCCGCCGTGCGCTCGACTATCTCGTGGGCTTCACCCTCTCGCCCGTGCTCTGGCGCAAGCTGCCCGGCGCCCGGTCGGCCGGCCGCGTGCAGTCGGTCTGCCTGCGCCTCATCGTCGAGCGCGAGATGGAGATCGAGGCCTTCCGCGCCCGCGAATACTGGGGCGTGACCGCCGCGCTCGCCACCCCGCGGGGCGAGCCGTTCGAGGCCCGGCTGACCGTGCTCGGCGGCCGCCGGCTCGACCGGTTCGACATTCCCTCGGCCGAGGTCGCGGGCCTCGCCGTCGCCGCCGTCGCCGCGCGTCCGCTGGCGGTGAAGTCGGTCGAGGCAAGGCCCAGCCTGCGCAACCCCGCGCCGCCCTTCATGACCTCGACGCTCCAGCAGGAGGCCAGCCGCAAGTTCGGCATGGGTGCAAAGGCCGCCATGGCGGCGGCGCAGCGGCTCTACGAGGCGGGGCTGATCACCTACCTGCGCACCGACGGCATCGACATGGCGCCCGAGGCGGTGGCCGCGGCCCGGGCCGAGATCGGCCGCCGCTTCGGCGCGCCTTACGTCCCCGACAGCCCGCGCCTGTACAAGAACAAGGCCAGGAACGCGCAGGAAGCGCACGAATGCATCCGGCCGACCGACATGGCGCTCGACCCCGGCAGCCTGAGGCTGGCCGAGGCCGACCAGCGCCGCCTCTACGATCTGATCTGGAAGCGCACCCTGGCCAGCCAGATGGCCGCCGCGCGGCTCGAGCGCACCACGGTGGACGTGGCCAGCGCCGACGGCGAGGTGGAGCTGCGCGCCACCGGGCAGGTGGTGCTGTTCGACGGCTTCCTGAAGGTCTACGAGGAGGGGCGCGACGACGACGAGGACGAGGACGGCCGCCGCCTGCCGCAGATCCTGCCGGGCGAGCCCGCCGCCCTGCGCCCGGGCGCCTTCGCGCAGCCCCCGGCACCCGGCGAGGGCGAGGGCACGCCCGCCGCCGTGCTGACCGACCCGAGCCAGGCCGTGCAGGCCCGCCAGAGCTTCACCCAGCCGCCGCCGCGCTATACCGAGGCGACGCTGGTCAAGCGGATGGAGGAGCTGGGGATCGGCCGCCCCTCGACCTATGCCTCGATCGTCACCACGATCCAGGACCGCGGCTATGTCCGCAAGGACCGCAACCGGCTTTTCCCCGAGGACAAGGGCCGCCTCGTCACCGCCTTCCTCGTCAACTACTTCCGCCGCTACCTCGACTACGACTTCACCGCCCGGCTCGAGGACGAGCTCGACGAGGTCTCGGCCGGCGTTCGCGACTACAAGGAGGTGCTGGCGCGCTTCTGGCGCGACTTCTCGGCCGCCGTCGCCGAAACCGCCGAGCTGCGCATCGGCGAGGTGCTGGAGAAGATCGACGAGGTGCTGGCGCCCCACCTCTACCCGCCCCGCGCCGACGGCGGCGATCCGCGCGCCTGCCCCGCCTGCGGGACGGGGCGGCTCTCGCTCAAGACCTCGCGCGCGGGCGGGGCGTTCATCGGCTGCTCGGCCTATCCCGCCTGCCGCTACACCCGCCCGCTGTCGGCCCCCGGGCCCGAGGGCGAGGCCGCGGCGGGCGAGCGCCTGCTGGGCGAGGACGGGGGCGATCCGATCTGGCTCAAGGCCGGGCGCTTCGGCCCTTACGTCCAGCGCGGCGAGGCGACGGCCGAGACCCCGAAGCCGCCCCGCGCCTCGCTGCCGCGCGGCTGGCCGGCCGGGACGATGGACCTCGCGCGCGCCCTGCAGCTGCTGTCGCTGCCGCGCAGGATCGGCCCGCACCCCGACGACGGCGCCCCGGTCGAGGCCGGAATCGGCCGTTTCGGGCCTTATGTGAAGCACGGCTCCACCTATGCCAACCTTCCCGAGGTCGAGGAGGTGTTCACGATCGGGATGAACCGCGCCGTCGAGATCCTCGCGCAGAAGGCGCAGGGGCGCGGACGCCCTGCCGCCGCGGCGCCGCTGGCGGTGCTGGGGGCGCACCCCGACGGCGGCGAGGTCGCGGTGATGGCCGGCCGCTACGGGCCCTATGTCCGCTGGGGCAAGGTGTTTGCCACCCTGCCCAAGGACCGCCCGCCCGAGGCGGTCACGCTGGAGGAGGCGCTGGCGCTGCTTGCGGCCAAGGCCGGCAAGGGCGCGCGCGCCGCGAGGGGCGCCCGGCCGGCCACGTCCAGGGCCGGGACGACGGCGGCGGCCGAGGCCGCAGCGCCGGCCCCCGCACGGCCGAAGGCGGCCGCCGGGCCCAAGACGGCCGCCAAGCCCGAGGCCGCCGCCAAACCCGAGGCCGCCGCCCGGCCGAAGGACGCCGCCAAGCCGAAGGCAGCGGCCAAACCGAAGGCCGCGGCCAAGCCGAAGGCTGCGGCCAAGACCCGGGCACCGGCAAAGCCCGAGGCCGGCGCCGCCGCATCGGGCGCTGCCGCCGCGACCCGGGCGGCCGCGCCCGATCCGTCGCCTGCAGCCGGGCCCAGGCGGGTGGCCGGCGTCGCCCGCGTCGCCCGCAAGTCGGCCGCTCCCTGAGGGGCGAGGGCGGGCGCCGCCGCGGCGCTCGGTTGACAGCGGGGCACCCAGCCGTCAGAACGGCGGGCGGAAGCGGCAGCGACCCGCCAGGCGGGAGGAGAGACGCAGGATGCGCAGCAAGGTCTACGCCTCGGCCGCCGAGGCGCTCGACGGGCTCCTGAAGGACGGCATGACCATCGCCGCCGGCGGCTTCGGCCTGTGCGGCATTCCCGAACTGCTGATCGCCGCCATCCGCGACAGCGGGGTGAAGGACCTGACCGTCGCCTCGAACAATGCGGGCGTGGACGACTTCGGCCTTGGCCTGCTGTTGCAGACCCGGCAGATCCGCAAGATGATCTCGTCCTATGTGGGCGAGAATGCCGAGTTCATGCGCCAGTATCTCTCGGGCGAGCTCGAGCTCGAGTTCAACCCGCAGGGCACGCTGGCCGAGCGGATGCGCGCCGGCGGCGCCGGCATCCCGGGGTTCTACACGCGCACCGGCGTCGGCACCGTGATTGCCGAGGGCAAGGAGCACAAGGAGTTCGACGGCGTGACCTACATCCTCGAACGCGGGATCGTGGCCGACCTGTCGATCGTCAAGGCGTGGAAGGGCGACCCTTCGGGCAACCTTGTCTTCCGCAAGACCGCGCGCAACTTCAACCCGCCCGCCGCCACCTGCGGCCGCGTCTGCGTGGCCGAGGTCGAGGAGATCGTGCCGCTGGGCGGCCTCGACCCCGACGCGATCCATCTGCCCGGCATCTATGTGCACCGCCTCGTGCAGGGCCGGCACGAGAAGCGCATCGAACAGCGCACGGTGCGCAAGCGGGCATGAGCTTCGACGACCGCCTCGGCCGTTTCGAGCGCGCGCCGGCCGCGGCCCCGCAGCGCGCCGCCGCGCCGGGCCGCCGGCGCGCGCCTGTTCCTGCGCTGCGCCCCGAGGGATGCGAAACCGCACGCCGCCGGCAGACATCCGTCGGCCGGGGCCTTTCCGGCGGCGGGCCGCAGCACCGGGATGGCTGCATCGCGCCGTACGGGGCGCAAATGAACCGCGGGTTCGCGCGGGGCCACCAGCTGCCCGGTTCCGTCCGGCCGCGGCAGGGAACCGGCGCGGTGCTGCGCCCGGTCCGGATTTTGCGCCACGTCAAGACCGCGCCCGCCGCCGTGGCGGACGCCCCTGCCCTTCGGGCGCTCGTGCCTGCGGCGCGCGATGCGCAAGGCACGGCGCTTGGACTTTGACACGGGAGAGACCGATGCCCTGGGACCGGAACCGGATGGCGGCGCGGGCCGCGCAGGAACTTCAGGACGGCTGGTATGTCAACCTCGGCATCGGCATCCCGACGCTGGTGTCGAACTTCATCCCCGAGGGCGTCGAGGTCACCCTCCAGTCCGAGAACGGGATGCTCGGCATGGGCCCCTTCCCCTATGAGGGCGAGGAGGATCCCGACCTCATCAACGCCGGCAAGCAGACGATCACCGAACTGCCGCAGACGGCCTATTTCGACAGCGCGACCTCCTTCGCGATGATCCGGGGCGGCAAGATCGACATGGCGATCCTCGGCGCGATGGAGGTGTCCGAGACCGGCGACCTCGCCAACTGGATGATCCCCGGCAAGCTGGTCAAGGGCATGGGCGGGGCGATGGACCTGGTGGCGGGCGTGCGCCGCGTGGTGGTGGTGATGGACCACACCAACAAGGCGGGCGAGTCCAAGGTGCTGAAGGCCTGCACCCTGCCGCTGACCGGCAAGGGCGTGGTCAACCGCATCATCACCAATCTCGGCGTGCTCGACGTGGTGCCGGGCGGGCTGAGAATGGTCGAGCTGGCCGACGGCGTGACCGAGGCCGAGCTGCGCGCGGCGACCGAGGCCACGATCGTCGGCTGACCCGCGCCGCCCGATCCGCGCCGCCCGATCCGCGCCGCCCGATCGGGGGGGCGAGGGCGGGGCTGTGGGCGAAGGTCGGCGCGGCCGGGCCGGTGCGCCGGCGGGGCGGCCGTTCAGGCCGCGGCGGCCTCCGCGGCCAGCCTGCGGATGCGCTCGACCATCGCGCGCAGGCCGTTCGAACGCTGGGCCGAGAGATGCTCGCTCAGACCCAGCCGGCCGAGGGCGCCGGCAGCGTCCACCGCCAGCACCTCGGCCACCGTGCGCCCGGCATAGAGCGCGTGCAGGATGGCGACCAGCCCGCGCACGATCATCGCATCCGATTCGCCGCGAAAGTCGAAGCGCGCCGCCGGGCCCCGGCCTGCGATGGCCGGCACGATCCAGACCTGGCTGGCGCAGCCGTCCACCTTCGCCGCCGGCACGCGCAGCGCCTCGGGCAAGGGCGGCATCGCCTTGCCCAGCTCGATCACATGGCGGTAGCGGTCCTCCCAGTCGTCGAGAAGGGCGAAGGTCTCGGCGATCTCCTCGAAGGCTTCGGCGGTCATGCGGTCCCCGTGCGTTGCACCCCTGCCCTGACCTAGGGGCGAAGCGCGCCGGGGTCCAGCCCGCCCCCGGCGCTACCGGGCGGCGCGGGCCGGGCGGGGGCGCGGCCGCAGGTCGGCCGTCAGCAGCGGTCGCGCGGGCTCCGGCGCGGTCGCGGCCGCGTCCGCCGCGGGCCGGCAATAGCTTTGCTCGCGGGTGAAGGCCGCCATGTCGGCCACCTTCGCGGCGCTGCGCATCGGCCCCCAATCGGCCGCGACGCCGCCCCAGTTGCCGGGCGCGCCCACGACGACGCGGTGGCGGGCGACCTGGTGCGCCATGATGCGCACCGCGCAGGCGATGTTGGTGGCGCCGTCGAACAGCCCGCGCGGGTGGCTCAGGTCGCAGCCGTAGCCCTTCGCCGTGGCGGGCGCGATCTGCAGCAGGCCCAGCCAGCGCCCGCCGCCGCCCGCCGCCTCGGGCCGCCAGGTGCTTTCGTGCTTGGCCAGCGCCGACATCAGCCCGACCCAGAAGGCGCGGCGCTCCTCGGGGCTCTTGGTGGCGTAGCCGGGGCAGAAGCGCTCGATGTCCTCGGGCACGGTCTCGACCAGCGGCTGGCCCACGTCCTCGAGCGTGGTCAGCGCGGTGACGGTCCAGATTTCGGCCTCGGGCCGATGGTCCCAGCGGGTCACGGGCACGTCCGAGGCAGCGTCACCCTCCGGCCTCGGCGCGGCGCAGGCGGCCGGCAGGGCCAGCACGGCCAGCAGCACAAGCCGGCACAGTCGTTCGGTCAGCGGCATCTTCGGCTCTCTGCATGTCGGGCCGGCTCCCCCTGCCGGCGGCGCCATGGTTGCGACAGCCTCGGCCGGCAGGCAACGGGCCGGACTCCGCGTCGGCGGATTCCTGCGCGCGCGGCGCGGCTTGCCCGCGGTCCCCCCCTGCCCTAGAAGCGGGACGCAACGCTGCGCCGGAGCCCCGCCATGCTCGACCTCGACATCCCCGCCCCTGCGCCCCGGGTCATCGCCGGGATCAAGGGCGACTGGGAAATGGTGATCGGGATGGAGGTGCATGCCCAGGTCGCCTCGGCCGCCAAGCTGTTCTCGGGCGCCTCGACCGCCTTCGGCGCCGAGCCCAACGCCAGCGTGAGCTTCGTCGATGCCGCGATGCCGGGGATGCTGCCGGTGCTCAACGGCTACTGCGTCGAGCAGGCGGTGCGCACCGGGCTCGGGCTGAAGGCGCGCATCAACCTCGTGTCGGCCTTCGACCGCAAGAACTATTTCTACCCCGACCTGCCGCAGGGCTACCAGATCAGCCAGCTCTACCACCCCCTCGTCGGCGAGGGCGAGGTGATGGTCGAGATGCCGGGGGGTGCGGTGCGGCGGGTGCGGATCGAGCGCATCCACCTCGAGCAGGACGCGGGCAAGAGCATCCACGACATGGACCCCGCGCTGTCCTTCGTCGATCTCAACCGCACCGGCGTGGCGCTGATGGAGATCGTCAGCCGCCCCGACATCCGCGGCCCCGAGGAGGCGGCGGCCTATCTGGCCAAGCTGCGCCAGATCCTGCGCTACCTCGGCACCTGCGACGGCAACATGCAGAACGGCAACCTGCGCGCCGATGTCAACGTCAGCGTCTGCCGCCCCGGCGCCTATGCGGCCTGGCTGGCCGGCGACCGGGCGGCGCTGGGTACGCGCTGCGAGATCAAGAACATGAACTCGATGCGCTTCATCCAGCAGGCGATCGAGTACGAGGCCCGCCGCCAGATCGCCATCCTCGAGGACGGCGGCGCGGTGGTGCAGGAGACCCGCCTCTACGACCCCGACCGCGGCGAGACGCGCTCGATGCGCTCGAAGGAGGAGGCGCACGACTACCGCTACTTCCCCGACCCCGACCTGTTGCCGCTCGAGCTCGACCAGGCCTGGGTGGACGCCATCGCGGCCGGCCTGCCCGAGCTGCCCGACGCCAAGCGCGCGCGCTTCGTGGCCGACTACGGCATCACGCCCTACGACGCCGCGGTGCTGACGGCCGAGGTCGAGGCGGCCGCCTATTTCGAGGCGGTGGCCAGGGGGCGCGACGGCAAGCAGGCGGCGAACTGGGTCATCAACGAGCTGTTCGGGCGGCTGAACAAGGAGGGGCGCGAGATCGGCGCAAGCCCGGTGTCGGCCGCGCAGCTGGGCGGGCTGCTCGACCTGCTCGCTGCCGGCACGATCTCGGGCAAGATCGCCAAGGAGCTGTTCGAGATCCTCTGGACCGAGGGCGGCGACCCGGCCGACATCGTCCGGGCCCGCGGGATGGAACAGGTGACCGACAGCGCCGAGATCGAGGCCGCCGTCGCCCGGGCCGTGGCCGAGAACCCCGCCCAGGCCGAGAAGGCCCGCGCCAACCCCAAGCTCGCGGGCTGGTTCGTGGGCCAGGTGATGAAGGCGACCGGCGGCAAGGCCAACCCGCAGACGGTGAACGCGCTGGTCGCGCGCGCGCTGGGGCTCTGAGCCGCGCCGGCCGCCCACCCGCGCCGGCCGCACACCCCCGCGCCGCCCGGGGCGACGGCCGGACCGGGCGCGACGCCGGCGATCCGGTCTTCCGCCTCGCCGCCGGAGAGGTTAGAACAATTCCAAGACGGGGTGCCGCGGGCGTCCCGCCGTAGGGCTGCTACCGCAACCGATGAGGGAGATGACGCATGGACGGAAACATGGCGGGCGGCTGCCCGGTGATCCACGGGCCCGGCGCGGCGGCGCTGCTGCAGGCGCGCGGCAACCGCGACTGGTGGCCCAACCAGCTCAATCTCGGCATCCTGCACCAGCATCACCCCGCGTCGAACCCGCTGGGACGCGGGTTCGACTATGCGCAGGCGTTCCGCAGCCTCGATCTCGCGGCGGTCAAGCGCGACCTTGCGGCGCTGATGACCGACAGCCAAGACTGGTGGCCGGCCGACTGGGGCCACTACGGCGGCCTGTTCATCCGCATGGCCTGGCACGCGGCGGGCACCTATCGCATCGCCGACGGCCGCGGCGGGGCGGGCACCGGGGCGCAGCGCTTCGCGCCGCTGAACTCGTGGCCGGACAACGGCAACCTCGACAAGGCCCGCCGGCTCCTGTGGCCGATCAAGAAGAAGTACGGCAACGCGCTGTCCTGGGCCGACCTTTATATCCTCGCCGGCAATGTCGCGCTCGAGACGATGGGCTTCAGGACCTTCGGGTTCGGCGGCGGGCGCGAGGACATCTATGCCCCCGAGGAGGACATCTGGTGGGGCCCGGAAGCCGAGTGGCTCGCCACCTCGGACAAGCCCGCCAGCCGCTATTCGGGCGACCGCGAGCTGGCCGACCCGCTGGCCGCGGTGCAGATGGGCCTGATCTACGTCAACCCCGAGGGCCCCGACGGCAACCCCGACCCTGTCGCCTCGGGCCGCGACGTGCGCGAGACCTTCGCGCGGATGGCGATGAACGACGAGGAGACGGTGGCGCTGGTCGCGGGCGGGCACACCTTCGGCAAGGCGCACGGCAACGGCCCCGCCGCGGCTGTGGGCCCCGCGCCCGAGGCCGCGCCGCTCGAGGCCGTGGGCCTTGGCTGGCTGTCGTCGCACGGCACGGGCAAGGGCTTCGACGCCATCACCTCGGGCATCGAGGGCGCGTGGAAGCCCAACCCGACGACCTGGGACATGGGCTATTTCGACATGCTCTTCGGCTACGACTGGGAGCTGGTGAAATCCCCCGCCGGGGCGCATCAGTGGCGGGCCCGCGACGTGCGGCCCGAGCACATGATCCCCGACGCGCACCGGCCCGGCCTGTCGCACCCGCCGATGATGACCACGGCCGACCTGAGCCTGCGCTTCGATCCGATCTACGAGCCCATCGCGCGGCGCTTCCACAAGGACCCGGCCGCCTTCGCCGATGCCTTCGCGCGCGCCTGGTTCAAGCTCACGCACCGCGACATGGGGCCCAAGGCGCGCTATCTCGGCCCCGAGGTGCCGGCCGAGGACCTGATCTGGCAGGATCCGGTGCCGCCGGTGGACCACCCGCTGGTCGATGCCGCCGACATCGCCGCGCTGAAGGCCGAGGTGCTGGCCTCGGGCCTTGCGCCGCGCGATCTGGTGTTCGTGGCCTGGGCCTCGGCCTCGACCTTCCGCGGCTCGGACAAGCGCGGGGGGGCGAACGGCGCCCGCATCCGCCTGGCGCCGCAAAGGGACTGGCCGGCGAACGAGCCCGAAACGCTCGCCCGCGTGCTCGCGGGGCTTGGCGCGATCAAGGCACGGTTCGATGCCAGGGGGGCGACGAAGATCTCGCTCGCCGATCTGATCGTGCTGGCCGGCTCGGCCGCGGTCGAGGCGGCGGCGAAGGCCGGCGGGCATCCGGTCGAGGTGCCCTTCACCCCCGGCCGCACCGACGCCACCGAGGCGCAGACCGACGCCGCGAGCTTTGCGGTGCTCGAACCCCGCGCCGACGGCTTCCGCAACTGGCTGGGCGGCGCCTTTGCCGCGCCCGCCGAGGCGCTGCTGGTGGATCGCGCGCAGCTGCTCACGCTCTCGGCGCCCGAGATGACGGTGCTGCTGGGCGGCCTGCGGGTGCTGGGCGCCAACACGGGCGGGGTGGCGCATGGCGTGCTCACCGACCGGCCGGGCGTGCTGTCGAACGACTTCTTCGTGAACCTCACCGACATGGGCACGGTCTGGGCGCCCGACCCGGGCGCGGCGGGCACCTTCACCGGGCGCGACCGCCGCACCGGCGCGGCGAAGTGGACGGGAACGCGCGTCGATCTCGTGTTCGCGTCCAACGCGCAGCTGCGCGCGCTGTCGGAGGTCTATGCCCAGGACGACGCCGCGGCAAAGTTCGTGGCCGACTTCGTCGCCGCCTGGAGCAAGGTGATGATGCTCGACCGCTTCGAGCTGCGCTGAGCGCCGCGCAGCGGCACGCAGCGGGCGCCGCCCGGCCGGGGCGGCGCCCGTCGCTTCAAGCTCCGGCGCGCGCCATTTCGCGGTTGCCGCCTGCGGCGCGCCTGTTAAGGTCTCGCTCGCCGGTCGAATCCCCGGAGACCCCGACATGAAGCATCTCGCGCTCGGCCGATCCGGCCTGGTCGTCTCGGAATACGCCCTCGGAACCATGACCTGGGGCAACCAGACGGATGCCGCCACGGCCCATGCCCAGATCGACCTCGCGCTCGACCACGGCATCACCCTGATCGACACCGCCGAGATGTATCCCACCAACCCGGTGCGGGCCGAGACCGTGGGCCGGACCGAGGCGATCATCGGCGACTGGATCGCCCGCAGCGGGCGGCGCGATGCCGTCGTGCTGGCCACCAAGGTCACCGGCCCGGGCCGGTCCGAGGTGCGCGAGGGTGCCCCGGTCACCCCGGCCGCCTTGCGCGCGGCGCTCGAGGGCTCGCTGCGCCGGCTGCGGACCGAGGTGATCGACCTCTACCAGATCCACTGGCCCAACCGCGGCACCTACCACTTCCGCGGCAACTGGCGCTACGATCCCCGCGGCCAGGACGCCGCCGCCATCCGCGCGCAGATGGACGAGGTGCTGGGCACGCTCGCCGGCTTCGTGGCCGAGGGCAAGGTCCGCGCCTTCGGGCTGTCGAACGAGACCGTCTGGGGCACAGCCGCCTGGCTGGCGCGGGCCGAGGCCACGGGCGGCCCGCGTGTCGCCGCGATCCAGAACGAATATTCGCTGCTCTGCCGGCTGGCCGACACCGACATGGCCGAGCTTCTGGTGACCGAGGACATCCCGCTCTTGGCCTATTCGCCGCTCGCCATGGGGCTTCTGTCGGGCAAATATGCGGGCGATGCGACGCCGGCCGGGTCGCGCCGGGCGACCGCCACCAACCTCGCGGGCCGGATCACGCCCAGGGTCTTCGCCGCGGTGGACGCCGTCCTCGACATCGCCCGCCGTCACGGCCTCGAGCCCTGCGCGATGGCGCTGGCCTGGGTGCGCAGCCGCCCCTTCCCGGCGATCCCGCTGATCGGGGCGACCACGCTCGACCAGCTCCGCACCGACCTCGGCGCGCTCGACCTCGCGCTTCCGCCCGAGGTGCTGGACGCGCTCGACGCCGCGCACCGCGCCCACCCGATGCCGTTCTAGGGGGCGGATGCGCCGCGCCCGCGCCCCTTGCCTCCGGCCGGCCCCCTGCACCCCGGGCGGGGCTCAGGCCCCGCCGGTCTCGTCGAAGTAGTCCGCGTCGATCCCCTTGATCTCGATGGTCTCGCGCACCCGCACCCCGACCCCGTGGCGGATCATGCGTCGCGCAAGCTCCGGACCGTCGATGAGAACGACGCGGTGCTGCACCCGTCGAAGGTAGTCCCTCGCATCGGCCGAGAAGCCCGAGGTCGTGACGAACACACCCTTCGTCGCCCCCTCGCCGGTGAGCGAGCCGATGAACTGCTGGATGGCAGGCCGGCTTACCTTGTTGTCGGCGGCATAGCGCTTGGCCTGGACATAGACGGCGTCAAGCCCCAGCGCATCCTCATGGATGATGCCGTCGATCCCTCCGTCCCCCGTTGCCGGGGTCAGCCGGCGGCTGCCCAGACTGCCGGCGCCGTATCCCATGGCGGTCATGAGGTCGAGCACCAGCTTCTCGAACCGAACCGGCTCCATTGCGCGCACGCTGGCAAGCAACTCGTCGGCGAGGGTCTGTTCGATCTCGGCATGGGCTCGCTGGATCAATTCCTCTGGAGACTCGCGGTGCACGACTGGCAGCACATCAAGGCAATCTGCCTCCTCGCCCGGGTTGCCCCGCGGCCCTTCCGTGACGCCGGACGGGCGCTGTCGAGCGCAGGCAAGCCATTCGGCAAAGTCGGGGAACTCGGAGCGCAGCAAGGCATTGTCGATGCGCTCCGGACCACGGGCGAGCAGGGCGCGCCCGCGGTCGGTGATCCGGTGCACACCTCGCCTTGGCGACTCGATCAACCGTGCCTTCGCCATGTAGGTCCGGGCCCAGTGCGCGCGGCTGGCGAGAACGGTCGTCCGCCCCGAAGGAAGGGTCTCTGCGGCCTCCTCATCGGAAATCGAAAATTGGGCGCGCAGCGCCGGCAGGCAGTCGCGCACAGTCTCGGCCCCATCGGCGAAGGCCCGCAGCACCGGCAGCATCATCGTCTCGTAGTCGGGAACCGGCATGGTAGACTCGCCCCTCTCCCCGACGACGCTAGCCTAACCGCAGCATCGCGCAAGGTCTGGCGGCCTTACGGCCAAGCCCTCACAAGCCCTCAGGCCCTTCTTCCCACCACCCCCACCCCCAGCGCCGCCAGCGCCTTCGCCTCGATGTCGGCGGCGGTCATGCCCGCCACCGCGTACATCTCGGCCGGGCTCGCCTGGTCGATGAAGATGTCGGGCAGCACCATCGAGCGGAAGGCGAGGCCGCGGTCGAACACCCCTTCCTCGGCCAGAAGCTGCGCGACATGGGCGCCGAAACCGCCCGCCGCCCCCTCCTCGACCGTGATCAGCACGCCATGCCCGCGCGCCAGCCGCAGCACGAGGTCGCGGTCGAGCGGCTTGGCAAAGCGCGCATCCGCCACCGTGGCCGACACCCCGCGCGCCGCCAGCGCCTCGGCCGCGCGCAGCACCTCGGCCAGACGGGTGCCGAGCGACAAGAAGGCGACCGCGGTCCCCTCGCGCAGCACCCGCCCGCGCCCGATCTCGAGCGGCCGGCCGCGCTCGGGCAGCTCCACCCCCGTCCCCTCGCCGCGGGGAAAGCGGAAGGCCGAAGGGCGGTCGTCCAGCGCCGCGGCGGTGGCGACCATGTGGACAAGCTCGGCCTCATCGGCCGCCGCCATCACCACGAAGCCGGGCAGGTTCGACAGGAAGGCCACGTCGAAGGCCCCCGCATGGGTCGCCCCGTCGGCCCCCACCAGCCCCGCCCGGTCGATGGCGAAGCGCACCGGCAGGCGCTGGATCGCCACGTCGTGCACCACCTGGTCGTAGCCGCGCTGCAGGAAGGTGGAATAGATCGCGCAGAACGGCCGCATCCCCCCCGCCGCGAGCCCGGCCGAGAAGGTGACGGCGTGCTGCTCGGCGATGCCCACGTCGAAGCAGCGGCTGGGAAAGCGTTCGGCGAACAGGTTGAGCCCCGTGCCCTCGGGCATCGCCGCGGTGACGGCGACGATGCGGGGGTCGGCCTCGGCCGCGCGGATCAGGCTTTGCGCGAACACCTTGGTGTAGCTCGGCGCGTTCGTGGGCGCGGCCTTCTGCGCGCCGGTCAGCACGTCGAACCTGCCGGTGGCATGGCCGCGGTCGCGCGCCGCCTCGGCGGGGGGATAGCCCTTGCCCTTTTTCGTGATCGCATGGATCAGCATGGGCCCCGTCGCCCGCGCCTTCACCGTGCGCAGCACCGCGAGCAGCTGGTCGAGGTCGTGCCCGTCGATCGGCCCGACATAGGAGAACCCCAGCTCCTCGAACAGCGTGCCGCCCACCGCCATCTGCTTGACCAGATCGTAGGCGCGCTTCGCCCCCTCCTGCAGGGGCGGCGGCAACAGGCCCAGCGCCCCCTTGGCGGCCGCCTTGAGGTCCTGGAACGGGGCTTGGGCGTAAAGCCGCGACAGATAGGCCGACATCGCCCCCACCGGCGGGGCGATCGACATCTCGTTGTCGTTGAGCACCACGATCAGCCGCTTGCCGAGATGGCCGGCGTTGTTCATCGCCTCATAGGCCATGCCCGCGCTCATCGCCCCGTCGCCGATGACCGCGACGGCGTCGCCGATCCCGTGCTCGGGCGCCCCGCCCAGATCGCGCGCCACCGCAAAGCCCAGCGCCGCCGAGATCGAGGTCGAGGAATGGGCGGCGCCGAAGGGGTCGTAGGGGCTTTCCGACCGCTTGGTGAAGCCCGACAGCCCCCCCTTCTGGCGCAGGGTGCGGATGCGGTCGCGCCGGCCGGTCAAGATCTTGTGCGGGTAGGACTGGTGGCCCACGTCCCAGATGATCTTGTCGTGGGGGGCGTCGAACACCGCATGCAGCGCCACGGTCAGCTCGACCACGCCTAGCCCCGCGCCCAGATGGCCGCCGGTGACCGAGACCGCGGCAATCGTCTCGGCCCGCAGCTCGTCGGCCAGCTGGCGCAGCTGCCGGTCGGTCAGCCGCTTGAGGTCGGCGGGCGCCTGCACGAGGTCGAGCAGCGGGGTCCTGGGTGCGTCGGTCGGGAGTCGGTCGGTCATGGCCATGCCTTTTCGGGCGGTCAGCTCTCGCGGGACAGAACGAAGCGCGCGGCGGCCCGCAGCCGCGCCGCCGCCGGGCCGTAGGGGGCCAGCGCCGCCTCGGCTGCCTCGACCAGCGCCGCGGCGCGGGCGCGCGCGCCATCGGGCCCCAGCAGCGACACGAAGGTGGCCTTGCCCGCGGCGGCATCCTTCTTCAGCCGCTTGCCGGCCCGCGCCTCATCGCCCACCGCGTCGAGGATGTCGTCGGCGATCTGGAAGGCAAGGCCGAGCGCCTGCGCATAGCGCCGCAGGGGCGCAGGGTCGGCGCCGGCGAGCAGCGCGCCGGCGGTTCCGGCCCATTCGATCAGCGCCCCCGTCTTGGCCGCCTGCAGCGCGGTGATCGCCTCCAGCGTCAGGGGGGCGGGTGCGGTTTCGGCGGCGATGTCGAGCGCCTGGCCCCGCACCATGCCCTCGGCCCCGGCCGCCCGGGCAAGCCCCGCGACCAGCGCGATGCGCACCTCGGCCGGCCCGACCTCGGGGCGCGCGAGCAGGGCGAAGGCAAGGCTGTGCAGCGCGTCGCCCGCCAGCACCGCGGTTGCCTCGTCCCATTGCACATGCACGGTGGGCAGGCCGCGGCGCAGGTCGTCGTCGTCCATGCAGGGCAGGTCGTCGTGGACCAGCGAATAGGCGTGCAGCGCCTCGACCGCCGCCGCCGCGGGCAGGGCCCGCGGCGCGGCCACGCCATGCAGCCGCGCGCCCTCGAGCACAAGAAAGCCGCGCAGCCGCTTGCCGCCGCGAACCGCGTGGCGCATCGCCTGCACCACGGCCAGATCGCCGAGGGGCGCGAGCGCGGCGTCGAGCGCCGCCTGCACCTCGGCCGCCGCTGCCCCCAGGGCCGCGGGAAAGTCGCCCGGCGCCACCGCGGCCCCCGCCTAGAGCCCCTCGGCCGGCACGGTGCCGATGGCCGCGCCGTCCTTCTGGCGGATCAGCTCCACCCGCTCCTCGGCGGCCTTCAGCCGGGCCTCGCAATGGGCGCGCAGCGCGTTGCCGCGCTCGTAGAGCGCGATCGATTCCTCGAGCGGCACCTCGCCGCGCTCGAGCCGGGCCACCACCGCCTCGAGCGCGGCCATCGCCTCCTCGAAGCTCATCTCCTCCACTGGCCTGTCGCTCATGCGCCCCGCTCCATCAGCACCGCCACATGCGCCGCGGCCGAGGCCGCCAGCGCACCCATGTCATAGCCGCCTTCGAGGCAGGACACCACCCGCCCGCCGGCATGGGCGTCGGCCAGATCGCACAGCCGGGCGGTGATCCAGGCGAAATCGTCCTCGCTCAGGGCGAGGTTCGCCAAGGGGTCGGCGGCATGGGCGTCGAACCCGGCCGAGACCAGCACCAGTTCGGGCGCGAAGGCGTCGAGCCAGGGCAGCGCCTGCCCCTCCCACACCGCGCGGAAGGCCGCGCCGCCCGACCCGGGCGCCAGCGGCAGGTTCATCACCTGCCCGTGCGCCCCGCGCTCGCCGGGCGCACCCGTCCCGGGCCAGAGCGGCATCTGCTGCGAGGAGACGAAGCGCACCCGCGCCTCGGTCCACAACAGCGCCTGGGTGCCGTTGCCGTGGTGAACGTCGAAGTCCACCACCGCGACGCGCGACAGCCCGCGACGGTCGAGCGCGTGGCGCGCGGCGACGGCCACGCTGCCGAACAGGCAGAAGCCCATGGGCCGCGCGCCCTCGGCGTGGTGCCCCGGCGGGCGGACGGCGCAGAAGGCGTTGGCCGCCCCGCCGTCGAGCACGATGTCGACCGCCGCCACCGCCGCCCCCGCCGCCCGCAGCGCCGCCGTCAGCGAGCCGGGCGACAGGTGGGTGTCCTCGTCCAGCGCCACGGTCCCGGCCGCGGGCACCGCCTCTGCGATGGCCTCCAGATACCCCGGGGCGTGGACCAGCGCGATGTCCGCGGGCGTGGCGAGGGGTGCGGCGCGGCGGTCGAGCGCGGCGAAGCGCGGGGCCTCCAGCGCGGCAAGGATCGCCGCCAGCCGCTCGGGACGCTCGGGGTGGCCTTCGGGCGGGCGATGCGCGAGGCAGTCGGGATGGGTGAAAAGCGCGGTCGCCATGGCGGAAGGCCCCCTGCGGTGGCTGCGCCGCGCGGGCCCCTGCCCCGGCGTCGCCCGTCCAGCCTTGCCACGCGCGTGCCCGACCGGCAAGGGGCAGGGCCGCCGCAACCGCCGCGGCGACGGGCGCGCCGGCGGGCCATCGCGACCGCCCGGGGCCCGGGCGGTCCGCGGCACCCCGGAACGCGGCGCCAGGCGCCCGTCCTCACCCCGCCGCGCGCGCAAGCAGCGCGTCGATCTCGGCGCGCGCGGGCATCGAGGGCGCGGTGCCCGCCCGGGTAACCGAGATCGCCGCCGCGGCGCAGCCGAAGCGCACCGCCGCGACCGGATCGGCGCCCTCGGCCAGGGCCACCGCGAAGGCGCCGTTGAAGGCGTCGCCCGCGCCCGTGGTCTCGACCACCGGGCCGGCGTCGAAGGCGGGCACATGCACGCAGCGCGACCGGTCGCGATACAGCGCCCCCTGCGCACCCAGCGTGACCGCCGCCGCCCCCGCCCCGAGGGCGATCAACGCCTCGGCCGCGCGTTCGGCCTCGGCCAGGCTGCGCACCGCGACGCCGGTCAGCCCCTCGGCCTCGGTCTCGTTGGGGGTGACGACATCGCACAGCGCCAGCATCGCGCGCGGGATCGCCGCCGCGGGCGCGGGGTTCAGGATTGTCCGCGCGCCCCCCGCGCGGGCGATGGCCAGCCCGCGCTCGGCCGCCGCGAGGGGCTGCTCGAGCTGCGTCACGAACACCGCCGCCCCGGCGATGGCCGCCGCCCGCGCCTCGACATCGGCGACCGAGAGGCGCCCGGCCGCCCCCGGCGCGATGATGATGGCGTTGTCGCCCGTGGCCTCCTCGACGAAGATGAAGGCCGCGCCGGTGTAGCTGCCTTCGTCCTCGGTGACGTCGGGCGCAACGCCCGCCCGCGCCCAGGTCGCGCGCGCCATATCGGCGAAAGGGTCGCGGCCGAGCCGGGTGATCAGGCGCACCCTCCCCCCCGCCCTCGCCGCCGCGACCGCCTGGTTCGACCCCTTGCCGCCGGGCCCGAGGGCAAAGCCGCGGCCGAGGATCGTCTCGCCGATCCGCGGCTGGCGATCGGCGCGAAAGCTTGCGTCGGCCACGAAAACGCCGAGGATCACGATGCCGTCGCGCATGTCCCCTCCATCGGCCCGCCTCCGCGCCCTGGGGCAAGGTAGTCGGCCAGAACCCGCGCATAGACGCGCCGGAGCGCGCCGATCTGCGCCACCTCCACCCGCTCGTCCGCGGCATGGAGCGTGGCGCCCACCAGCCCGAACTCGACCACCGGGCAATGATCCTTGACGAAGCGCGCATCCGACGTGCCGCCCGAGGTCGAAAGGGCCGGCGCGATCCCCGCCTCGGCCGCAACGGCGGCCAGCACGAGGTCGGGGAACGGCCCCGGCGGGGTCAGGAAGCTTTCGCCCGCGACCTCGATCTCCAGCGCCATCGCGACGCCCGTCTCGGCCGCGACCGCGGCCGCGACATCGCGCAGATGCACCGCCAGCGTCGCCGACGTCCAGCGGTCGTTGAAGCGGACGTTGACGGTCGCCCGCGCCGCGGACGGGATCACGTTGGCGGCCGGGTTGCCGGTGTCGAAGGTGGTGGCCGCCAGCGTCGAGGGGTCGAAGCGCGCGGTCCCCGCGTCGAGGGGGGCCGACGACAGCCGGTCGACCAGCCGCGCCAGCGCCGCCACGGGGTTCCTGGCCCGCTCGGGGTAGGCCGCATGCCCCTGCACCCCGCTGGCCGCGATCCGCGCCGTCAGCGACCCGCGCCGCCCGATCTTGACGGTGTCGCCGAAGCGCGCGACCGAGGTCGGCTCTCCCACCAGACAGACGCTCATCCGCTCGCCCGCCGCCGCCATGTGGTCAAGGATCGCGCGGGTGCCGTCGCGCGCGGGCCCCTCCTCGTCGCCCGTGATCGCCAGGATCACCGCGCCGTCGGGCAGGCCCGCGCGGGCAAGGTCCACCGCGGCGGCGACGAAGGCTGCGACGGCCGATTTCATGTCCACCGCGCCGCGGCCCCAGAGCATGCCGTCGCGGACGACCCCGGCGAAGGGATCGACGCTCCAGAGCCCGCGGTCGCCGGGGGGAACGACATCGGTGTGGCCGTTGAAACCGAAGCTCCGCGGATGCCCCCGCGGCCCGAGGCGGGCGAAGAGGTTGGGCACGCCCCCGCGATCGACCCGGGTGCATGCGAACCCCGCCGCCGACAGCACGCCGTCGAGCAAGGCCAGCGCCCCGCCCTCGGCCGGCGTCACCGACGGGCAGCGCACCAGCGCCGCGGTCAGCGCCACGGGGTCGGGCGGCGCGGCAGGCCGGGCGGCGACGGCGGGACGGTCGGTCATGCGGGCGGCTCCGTGCGGCGCATCGACCGGGGCTTAGCCGGGCCCGCGCCGCGGCGCAACCCGGCGGCCGCGGTCAGGCCGGCGGCAGGACGCCCCCGCGCCGCGCGGCGCGGCGCACCGCCGCCACCACCGCCTCGGGGTCGGCATGGTGGGGCATGTGCCCGATCCCGGGCAAGAGCGTCAGCCGCGCCTCGGGCAGCAGCGCCGCAAGCGGCTCGGCATGGACCGCGGCACCCACCACCCGGTCGGCATCGCCGTGGACGATCTCGACCGGCAGATCGAGGCCGGGATAGAGCGGCGCCATCGCCTGCAGATGCGATTTCAGCGCGTTGACCTGGCGCAGGTTGGCCCGCAGCGACGCCCGGCGCAGTGCCAGCCCCGCCCCGATGTAGTCGCCATAGCCCGCGGGCGGGCGTTGCGGCGCGAAGGTCCGCGCCACCAGGAGATCGACCCGCTCGAGCGGGGCGAAGGCGGTCAGCACGGGGACCACCGTCGCCTCGCCGATCGCGCTGTCGGTCATGCGGTAGAGCGCGCCAAGCTCGCCCGGCCAGGGCATCGTCGCGCCCGAGAGGACCACGAGCGCCGCAACCTCGTCCGGGGCCTGCAGCGCCCAGGCCATCGCCACCGCCCCGCCGTAGCTGTGGCCAAGGATCACGGGCCGCCGCAGGCCGAGCTGCGCCGCGGCGGCCCGCAGCAGCGCGGCCTGCGCGAAAGGGCTTTCGTTGCCCTCGGGCAGCGCGTCGGTCCAGCCGAGGCCCGGGCGGTCGAAGGCGATGACGCGGAACTCCGAGGCAAGCCGGCCCGAGAGGGCGAAGGTGAAGTCGCGCAGGTTGCCGCTGGCGCCGTGGATGAGCACGAGGTCGGGCCCGGTCCCCTCGACATGGACATGGATTCGCCGCCCCTCGACCGCAAGGACCTGCCCGATCGGCGGGAAGGCCTGCGCCGCGACCTGCTCGCGCGAGCTGGCGCGGGCGTCGACCCAGGCCGCGCAGCCGCCCAGCGCCATGCCCGCGGCGGCAAGGATCAGCAGGCTAACGGCCAATCGCCTCGATCTCATACGGGGTGGTCTGGTAGATCTCGTTGATCCAGTTGGCATATAAAAGATGGGCGTGGCTGCGCCAGCGGTTGGTCGGCGGCCTCGCGGGATCGTCATCGGGAAAGTAGTTCACCGGCACGTTGATCGGCGCACCGGCCGCGACATCGCGGTCGTACTCCTCCTTCAGCGTGCCGCTGTCATATTCGAAGTGATTGAAGATGTAGAGCGCGCGGCGGGCCGCATCCTCGATCAGACAGGGCCCCACCTCGTCCGAGCCGAGCAGGGTGACAAGCCCCGGCACGGCATCGACCTCGGCCTGGCGCACCTCGGTCCAGCGGCTGACCGGGATCACGAAATCGTCCGAGAAGCCGCGCAGATAGGGCGAGGCCGGGCAGAGGTTGCGATGGCGGAAGCAGCCGAACGCCTTGGCGGGCAGGATGTGCTTGGGCACGCGATGGAAATGCCACAGCATCGCCATCCCCCCCCAGCACACCC
The DNA here is from genome assembly GCA_937983405.1 of uncultured Paracoccaceae bacterium. GTDB lineage: Bacteria > Pseudomonadota > Alphaproteobacteria > Rhodobacterales > Rhodobacteraceae > JAHDXW01. Next base: position 4,275 of record CALJZN010000047.1, on the reverse strand, counting down.
CGAAGGTCGAGTGCACGTTGGTCTGCGTCCAGTCCATCACCTCGGTCAGCTCGTCCCAGTAGCTGACCGCCTCGAAGGGCAGATGCTCGATCGGGGCGCCGGTGATGATGAGGCCGTCGAACTTCTCGGCCCGGACCGCGCGGAACGGGCGATAAAACGCCTGCATGTGTTCGGGCGCGGTGTGCCGGGACTGATGCTCGGACATGCGGATCAGATGCAGCTCGATCTGCAGCGGCGTCGCGCCGATCAGCCGGGCGAACTGGGTCTCGGTCTGGATCTTCTTGGGCATCAGGTTCAGCAGGCCGATGCGCAGCGGCCGGATGTCCTGGCGCGCGGCGCGGGACTGCGACATCACCATCACGCCCTCGCGTGCAAGCACCTCGAAGGCGGGCAGCGTCTCGGGCAGGGTGATGGGCATGGGCGAACCTCGCGCGTCCTGCGGCAGGGGGCGGATGTAGGCCCGCGCCGCGGCGGGCTCAAGCCCCGCTGTCGGGGGCGCCGGTGTCTCTGGCCCGGGCGTCGATGGCCCGGGCGATGAGATCGATGAAATCGGCCTCGCCCGCCAGCGCCGCGACCGCCTCGGCGGCGACCCGCACGCCCCAGCGCGCCGCCATCGCGGCATAGCGCGGCTGGCGGTGGGCCAGCGCACGGGCATAGGTCCAGCGGATGAAGGCGTCGGGGTCCACCTCGGCCTCGGCGGCGGCCCCGGTCTCGGCGCAATAGTCGGCCCAGGCGCGCTCGAGAAAGGCGGGCTGGTAGTACATGGGCTTCGGCGCGCGGTCGAAGCGGCGCACGAGTTCGGCCGTGTGGTCGGGGCTGCCCTCGATCCAGACCAGCAACAGATGCGCGGCAAGGGTCGAGAGCACCGGATCGGTCGGGTCGTCGGGGTCGACCACCTCGCAGATCGAGCCGCCCGAGTCGCAGACGAAGCTCGTGTAGCCGTAGATGTCGCGGGCGCGTTCGATGAAATGGGGGGTGTCGAGCAGGGCTGCGATCTCGGCGCTGCGGTGCTGGTCCTGCCGGCGCAGGTATTCGGCAAAGGCCAGCCCGCCCCTGCCCGGATCGCCCGGCTTGCCGAGATATGTGGACAGCGGCGCGAGGTTGTCGAAGGTGATGTTGGAGGCGATGTAGACCGAATCCGACAGCAGAAGCTCGCGCAGGAGCGGCACCTTCATCGCCTCGCGCTTGAAGTTGTCGGCGATGTGCTCGCCCAGATAGCGGGTGCCGATGCGGTAGTCGACCGAGTAGTGGAACCAGCCGCCCGCCGCGCGCAGCATCGCCGAGACCCGCGTCTTGCCGAGGCCCGACATCCCAAACAGAAGCACCCGACGTCCCGCCGCCGCCGCCCGCCAGTCCGCCCCCGTGGGATAGATCATGCCCCGCCCCCGCCGTGCCGCGCCCTTGGTAGCGGTTGCGCGCGGGGCTGAAAAGCCGCCCCGCGCCGGCCGCGGGCCGACCGAAGCCGCAGGACAACCGCGCGGCCTTCGCACCCGGGCGCAGAACGCGCCCGCCCCGGCGCCTCTGCCGAGTTTCGGCGCAAGGCCGGCGCGCCGCGCACAGTTCCTCGCCAGAGCGGCCTCCGCGGCGAAGGAGTTTGCGGCAAACTCCGGTCAGCTGGCCGGGATCGCCAAGACATTCGCCCCGCGGTCGGGCATCCTTGCACCGCCGGCAAGGAGCGCCCCGCCATGATCGAAGCCCCCTACCTTCTGTTTCTGGGCGACGCGCCCGACCGTCTGGCGGCCAAGGTGGCCCAGGGCATCCGCGACTGGCGCCCGGGCGTCGCGCTGGGCCAGCTGCGCATGGAGGGTTGCAGGGCCGACCTCGGCCTGCCCGACATGACGCTGGCCGAAGCGCGGGCGGCGGGGGTCAGGACGCTGGTGATCGGGGTCGCAAACCGCGGCGGGGTGATCGCCGAGAGCTGGCTGAAGGTGCTGGTCGAGGCGCTGGCCGAGGGCATGGACCTCGCCTCGGGCCTGCACAACCTGCTGCGCGACGAACCCGTGCTGGTCGAGGCCGCGCGCCGCTTCGGGCGAAGGCTGCACGACGTGCGGCTGCCGGGCGTGAAGTATCCCATCGCCACCGGCCTCAAGCGGCGGGGCAAGCGGCTGCTGGCGGTGGGCACCGACTGCTCGTCGGGCAAGATGTACACCACCCTCGCCATGGCCCGCGCCATGCAGACCCGCGGCATGAAAGCCACCTTCCGCGCCACCGGGCAGACCGGCATCCTGATCGAGGGCGACGGCGTGCCGCTCGACGCGGTGATCGCCGATTTCATGGCCGGATCGATCGAATGGCTGACGCCCGACAACGACCCCGACCACTGGGATCTGATCGAAGGCCAGGGCAGCCTGCATCACGTCAGCTACGCCGGGGTCACGCTGGCGCTGATCCACGGCGGCCAGCCCGACGCTCTGGTGCTCTGCCACGAGCCCACGCGCAGCCACATGCGCGGGCTGCCGCACTATCCGCTGCCCTCGCTCGAGGCGACGCGCGACCTCGCGCTCACCCATGCCCGGCTGGCGAACCCCGCCTGCCGGGCGATCGGGGTGTCGATCAACACCCAGGCGCTGGGCGAGGCCGAGGCGGCGGCCTGCCTTGCCGAGGTCGAGACACGGATGGGCCTGCCCGCAGTCGATCCGCTTCGCACCGGGGTCGACCGGCTGATCGCGGCGCTCGAGGAGGTCTGACGGCCCTCACCGGGCAGGGGCGCCAAGACTTTTCGTCGAAAAGTCTTGGCGTGGGGGGTCGAACGGCCAAGAGTTTTCGGCGAAAACTCTTGGCCCCGGAGGCGGACATGCGCATCACCGTTGCGGCCGAGGCGTTCCGCCTTGCCGAGACCTTCACGATCTCCCGCGGCAGCCGCAGCGAGGCGCGGGTGATTGCCGCCACGCTCACCGCGGGCGGAGTGTCGGGCCGCGGCGAATGCGTTCCTTACGCCCGCTACGGCGAGACGCCCGACAGCGTGACGGCGCAGATCGAGGGCCTCGCCCTGCCGCTGGACCGCGGCGGGCTTGCCGAACGCCTGCCGCCCGGGGCCGCGCGCAACGCCGTGGACTGCGCGCTGTGGGACCTTGCGGCCAAGCAGGCCGGCCTTCGCGTGTGGCAGCTGGCCGGCCTGCCCGAACCGCGGCCGATCGTCACCTGCTTCACCCTCTCGCTGGAGACGCCCGAACGCATGCGCGCGGCGGCCGCGCGCAACGCCTGGCGCCCGGTGCTGAAGATCAAGCTCGGCACGCCCGACGACATGCCCCGCCTCGAGGCCGTGCGCGCCGGCGCGCCGCGGGCGAAGATCGTGGTGGACGCCAACGAGGGCTGGACGGCCGAGGTCTATGCCGAGCTCGCCCCCCACCTCCAGCGGCTCGGCGTGGCGATGGTCGAACAACCCCTGCCCGCCGGCGCCGACGGGATGCTGGCCGAGATCGCCCGTCCCCTGCCCGTCTGCGCCGACGAAAGCTGCCACGACCGCGCCTCGCTGCCGGGCCTCCGGGGCAAGTACGACATGGTCAACATCAAGCTCGACAAGACCGGCGGGCTGACCGAGGCGCTGGCGCTGCGCGACGCGGCCCGCGCGGCGGGATTCGGCGTGATGGTGGGCTGCATGGTCGGCACCTCGCTGGCCATGGCGCCTGCCGTGCTGGTCGCCCAGGGCGCGGATGTGGTGGACCTCGACGGCCCGCTCCTGCTGGCCCGGGACCGCGAGCCTCCGCTGCGCTACGAGGGGTCCGAGGTGCATCCGCCCGAGGCCGCGCTCTGGGGGTGACGCCCGCGCCCGACGCCGGTCACGACCAAGACGGCCGCGGCCGAGGGGGGGGGCCGGCCGCGCACGGCCCCTCGCCCGCCGGGTGCCGGGACCGGCGCGCGGTCGGGGGCATCCGCCGACCGATGCGGATCGCGTCGGGCAACGTCCGGGGACCGCCCGGGGGCGGGACCGCCCGACGATGTCCCGGTCCCGATCGGCGCGCCTTGCCATGGCGCCGGTCCCGGACGCTGCGCGCGGGCTTGACCCGCGCGCGGCTTGGTCGCAAGCACGGCCAAGCCATGCCACGCCACGAAAGGAGACGCCGCCCCCATGTCCCGCATCGTCCATCTCGACGGCGCCTTCGTTCCCGAGGACGCGGCGAAGGTTTCGATCTTCGACCGCGGCTTCCTGTTCGCCGACGCCGTCTACGAGGTGACGAGCGTGCTGGACGGCAGGCTCGTCGACTTCGCGGGCCATTGCCGCCGCCTCGCCCGCTCGCTGGGCGAGCTCGGCATCGCCAACCCCCATTCCGATGC